>CBFGQM010000001.1:0-47435 GCA_965650905.1 uncultured Streptomyces sp.
CGCTGCCGCCGGCGCGCTCGGCGGGGAAGATCCTCAAAGGCGAGGTGTCCGAGACGGTTCCCGAGTTGGTCAGACTCTTGCACGAGGAGGCGAAGGTAATCTGAGCGGCCTCGTCGGCTGCGGCACCGAGTCCAAGCCGCGGACGAAGGAGACTCTCGGCGCGGTCGAGCCCGCCGAGCCCGCCGAACCCATCCGGCCGGCCGAGCCATCCGAGCCAGAGATCCAGGGCCTGCCCGGCATGCCGCCCGTCCTCGACAGAACCGACGTCTACGCCGCCAACCGCCCCGACAAGCTCTCCCCGGTGGTCAAGGACTTCCCGTCCCGCGTCTACGTCCCCAACACCGATTCCAACACGGTGTCCGTCATCGATCCCAAGACGTACAAGGTCATCGAGACGATCCCGGTCGGTGTCCAACCCCAGCACGTCGTCCCGTCCTGGGATCTGAAGACGCTCTGGGTCAACAACAACCGGGGCCACACCCTGACCCCGATCAGCCCGAAGACCGGCAAGGCGGGCAAGCCGACCGAGGTCCACGACCCGTACAACCTCTACTTCACGCCGAACGGCAAGTACGCCGTCGTCATGGCCTCCCTCGACAGGGAGCTGGTCTTTCGCGATCCGCACACCATGAAGCGCCTCAGGACGGAACCGGTCAGCTGCTTCGGCGTCAACCACGCCGACTTCTCCCTCGACGGCCGGTACTTCATCGTCTCCTGTGAGTTCAGCAGCGAGCTTCTCAAGGTCGACACGGAGAAGATGAAGGTCGTCGGCCAACAGAAGCTGCCCTTCGACGGGGCCATGCCGCAGGACGTGAAGATCTCGCCGGACGGCAAGAAGTTCTACATCGCCGACATGATCGCCCACGGCATGTGGGTGCTGGACGGCGACAAGTTCGACAAGCCGAAGCTCCTGCCCACCGGCAAGGGCTGCCACGGCTTGTACATCAGCCGCGATTCTCGCGAGATGTACATCTCCAACCGCGGCGAGGGCACCATCTCCGTTTTCGACTTCACCCAGAACAAGCTGACCAAGAAGTGGCGTCTGCCGGACGGCGGCAGCCCGGACATGGGAGGCGTCTCCGCCGACGGCAAGGTCCTCTGGCTCTCCGGCCGTTACGACTCCGAGGTGTACGCCATCGACACCCGCACCGGCGTCCAGCTCGCCCGCATCCCGGTCGGCAGTGGTCCGCACGGCCTCGCGGTGTACCCGCAGCCGGGCCGCTACTCGCTCGGACACACGGGTATCTTCCGCTGACGCAGCGGCGTCGACGGGAGGTGACGGGCAGTCGGCGACAGCTGACCGCGCGCCGCGCCTCAGGGCGCGACGAGCAGTGCCCCCGCCCCGATCCGACGGTAGCCGGCCGCCTGGAAAGCCCGCACGCTGCGGGCGTTGCCCGCCGCCTGCTGTGCCAACAACTCGTCCGATTCGAGTGGGTGGCCGCCGCGCTGGCTGCTCAGCCGGGCGGTTAATCTGACTTCCGTCAGTAAGGCTTTGGTTTTGATACAGCACGAAGGGGCGGACCCGGTGGCGGACATCGAGGAAGCACGCAAGGCGTTCGAGCGGATCGACGTGGACGGTGACGGGTTCATCACCGCCGCCGAGTTCAAGACCGCCCTGGCCCAGGGCGGCGACTGGAACGTCACCGAAGCCGTGGCGGAGGCCGTGATCGCCGCCCAGGACACCAACCACGACAAGCTCCTCTCCTTCGACGAGTTCTGGGGCCACCTGGACAAGTGAGCAGAGCGCGCCGAGCACGAGGAGGGCGCTTTCGGGGATTGCGCGGGGACGCCCTCCTCGTCATGCGGCGCAGGACAGCGGCGAGCATGTCGATGCCGATCCCATGGCCGGGGTCGGCCCGGTTCCCGCTCGGGCGCCGGGCCGTGGCGCCGGGGACGCGGAGGCTGCGGTTGGCGGGGGCGGTTCCGGTTCTGCAGACCGAGCTCGGAGGAGAAGGCGGCTTAGCTGCGAATCCGTTGACAGGGCTCGGGGCGCCCGCACCGCGGCCGGCGCCGGGACGGGCCGCAGTGGGGGCCCGCGACCTCATGCAAGCGATTCGATGGTCTCCCAACCGAAAGCCTGGCCGGGCAGCGCCGGGTCGCCCGCGTCGGGCAGCGGCTGCTCGGTCCAGATGCACTTGCCGGTCGCCGTGTAGCGCGTACCCCAGCGTTGGGAGAGCGCGGCGACGAGCTGCAGTCCCCGCCCGCCCTCGTCCGATTCCGAGGCGCGGCGCATTCGGGGCGTGGTCAGGCTGCCGTCGGAAACTTCGCAGATCAGAGCATGGGTGAACAGCAGCCGCAGCCGCATCGGGCCCTTGGCGTGCCGTACGACATTGCCGACCAGTTCGCTGGCCAGCAGTTCCGTGGTCATCGTCAGGTCGTCCAGATTCCAGGCGGAGAGCTGCTCCCTGACATGTTTCCGGGCCTCGCCCGCCGCCTGCGGTTCCTCGGGAAGCGGCCAGGAGGCCACGCTGTCGGGCGCAAGAGCGCGCAGACGGGCGACCAGGAAGGCGGCGTCGTCGGCGTTTTGCTGCTCCGCGGGGAGCAGGCCCGCGGTAAGTGTGTCGCAGAGCCGCTCCATGTCCAGTTCATGGCCGGCGCCACGGGCGGCGCGCAGCAGCCGGGCGAGCTGTGCCATGCCGTCGTCGATGTCCCGGCTGGCCGACTCGACCAGGCCGTCCGTGAACAGGACCAGGAGGCTCCCGTCTGGAACCACCACGGTGACCAGCTCGAACGGCGGTTCGGCCGCGCCCAGCGGCGGGTCCGGTGCCGATCCCGGGAAGTGCACGTTGCCGTCGGGGTGAAGCACGGCCGGCGGCGGATGTCCCGCGCGGGCGAAGGAGCAGAGCGAGGTGGCGGGGTCGTAGAGCGCGTACAGGCATGTGGCGTACGAGCCTTCACCCAGCACGCCGACGATGTCATTGAGGTGGGCCAGGATCTCGTTGGGGGGCAGTTCGAGATCGGCGAGCGTATGGACGGCAGTGCGCAGCCGCCCCATGGTGGCCGCTTCGGACAGGCCGTGGCCCATCACGTCGCCTATGACGAGCGCGACCTGTCCGGCGGAGACCGGGATGATGTCGTACCAGTCGCCACCCACGTCCATGCCCTGCCCAGCCGGAAGGTAGCGGGCTGCTGCCGTGCACGCGGGCAGTGAGGGCAGTTCGCGTGGTAGCAGGCCTCGCTGCAGCTCTTGGGCCCGGGTGTGCTCGGCGTCGTAGAGCCGGGCCCGTTCCAGGGCTTGGGAGACGAGTCCGCTGACGGCGTCCAGCAGGGTGCGTTCCTCGCTGGTGAGCAGGCGCGCTTCGTCGAAACTGATCACGCAGGCACCGAACGGGCGCCCGGATGCTGTCAGTGGCAGGAAGGCCCACGATTTCTTGCGGGACTCGGCGGGCCTGTCGGCCAGTTCGGGGTAGCGTGCCACGTACTCCCGCGGGGACGAGATGAAAAGCGGCGCGCCGGAAAGCAGCGTATCCGTGAACGGCGACTGTACCGAGGCCGGGAGGTGCTCGAGTTGGTCAAGGAATGACGGGGCGTAACCGACGGCTCCGACCGTGTGCGCGCGGTCGCCCTCGATGGTCAGCACGACCAACCCGGTGGCGCCGAACGGCGGCAGCACCCGCCGGGCGACCGCGTCCACCACGTCCTGTGAGGTAGCTGCCTTGGCGAGTGCCCCGGTCAGCTCCGCGATACGGGCGGCCCGCTCGGCGTCGGCCCGCTCGGCGGCCTGACGTTCGGCCTCGTGCTGCCGCTTCTCGGTCACATCGGTGAAATAGCAGGTGGTCCCGTCGGGCACCGGGACGACCCGCAGGTGGTAGCAGCGACCGGTGTCGCGGGTCCAGACGTCGAAACCAGCCGGCGCGGACTCCATCGAGGCCTTTCGGCACCAGTCCTCCATGTCGGGCATGTGCCGCAGGGCGGGCAGCTCCCACAGGATCCGTCCGATCAGTTCTTGTTCGGGGGAGCCGAGAATGCGCTCCGCCTCCAGGTTGACGAAGACGATCCGCCAGTCGTCGTCGAGCGAGAGGAAGCCGTCGCTCATATGATGCACAGCGCGGCTGACCGCGTCCCGGGTGGAACGGTAGTCAGTGGTGTCCCACCACAGCCCGACCATCCGAACGGGCTCGCCCTCGTCATCGAGCACACACTTGCCGCGGGCGTGCGTCCATCCGCTGGTACCGTCCGGACGCCGAATCCGGTACTCGGCGTCGTACACGCCCCGCTCACGGATCGCTCTCCGTGCCGCGTCCAGCGTCCAGGGCAGGTCATCGGGATGGACGATCTGCAACCAGCTCTCGATCCGGGGCACGAAGTCGGCCGGTTCGGTGCCGGAAAGGGCCATGGACGCCTCGTCGTAGGTCAGCTCGCCGGTGAGGAGGTTCCAGTCCCAGGAGCCGATTTCGAGCTCCCGAAAGGCCTGCCGCAGGCGACTGACACCCCGACCTTCCTCGGGCGGCGGGGCCGGCGGCGGCGCCTGGCTCATCCGCTCCTCGGCCCAGGCCGCCACAGCCCGCAGAAAGTCCCACTGCTCCCCGGTCGGCTCGCCCAGGGAGCCTGTCAGAACACTGAGTGCGCCGATCGCGCGGTCTCCACCGAACATCGGCACAGCCGCTACGCCGGTACCGGGCAACGGATCCCCCGCGGACTCCGCGGCCACCCATAGCCCAGAGCCCTGCTGTACAGCTCGGGCCGGGGCCGTCGTTCCTTCCGCGTCAAGCATTTCCCAGGACCGGGTGAGCGCCCGTGGCAGCCCGGCCGCCGACGCAAGCCTCAGCGCGGAAACCGGAACTCGCAGATGCACCATTCCGCCCAGACCGCCCAGCTCGGCCACCGCGTGATGAAGGCAAAGTCGCAGCATCTCACTCTGCGTGACGTCTTGGTCCACAGCGGTGAGCAGGGTGAGCCGCTCGTTCATGAGAACACTTTAGCCTCGCCGTTCAGAACTGACAGCGCCAAAAGTCCCTCACCGATGACGCGGGGTCACCCGATCGCGGCGTGGTCAGGGGAGGCCCCGACAGCGCTGAGAATCACGAACGCGCAGGTCAGATCCCACCTTCTCAACACTCGATGATGTTCACCGCCAGCCCGCCTCGAGCCGTCTCCTTGTATTTGACGGACATGTCGGCGCCCGTGTCCTTCATGGTCTTGATGACCTTGTCGAGGGACACCTTGTGGGAGCCGTCGCCGCGCATGGCCATGCGGGCCGCCGTGACGGCCTTCACGGCGGCCATACCGTTGCGTTCGATGCACGGGATCTGGACGAGGCCGCCGACGGGGTCGCACGTCAGGCCGAGGTTGTGCTCCATGCCGATCTCAGCCGCGTTCTCGACCTGTTCGGGGGAGCCGCCCAGGACCTCGGCGAGCGCGCCCGCCGCCATGGAGCAGGCCGAGCCGACCTCGCCCTGGCAGCCGACCTCGGCGCCGGAGATGGACGCGTTCTCCTTGAAGAGCATGCCGATCGCGCCCGCGGTCAGCAGGAAGCGGACCACGTTGTTCTCCTTCTCACTTTCGGAGGCTGCACCCGCCGCGAAGTTGAAGTAGTAGTGCAGGACGGCCGGGATGATGCCGGCCGCGCCGTTCGTGGGGGCGGTCACCACCCGCCCGCCCGCCGCGTTCTCCTCGTTCACGGCCATCGCGTAGAGCGTGATCCACTCCATCGCGTGGGCCAAGGGGTCGCCCCCGGCGCGCAGTTGGCGGGCGGATACCGCCGCCCTCCGCCGCACTCTCAGGCCGCCGGGCAGCAGGCCCTCGCGGGACATGCCGCGCGAGACGCAGGCCTGCATCACGCGCCAGATCCGCAGCAGGCCCTCGCGGACCTCGTCCTCGGTACGCCAGGCCCGCTCGTTCTCCAGCATGAGCGCGGAGATGGACAGGCCCGTCTCCCGCGTCAGGCGCAGCAACTCGTCACCCGTACGGAACGGGTACTTCAGCACCGTGTCGTCGAGCTTGATCCGGTCTGCGCCAAGGGCCTCCTCGTCCACGACGAAGCCCCCGCCCACGGAGTAGTACGTCTTCGAGAGGAGTTCCGTTCCCTCGGTGTCGTACGCCCAGAGGGTCATCCCGTTCGCGTGGTACGGCAGCGCCTTGCGGCGGTGGAGGATCAGGTCGTCGTCGAAGGAGAAGGGGATCTCGTGTTCCCCGAGCAGTCTGAGGACCTTCTCCGAGCGGATCGCGTCCACCCGCTCGTCCGCCTTCTCCACGTCCACCGTCCGCGCGGACTCGCCCTCCAGTCCGAGCAACACCGCCTTCGGTGTTCCGTGGCCGTGCCCGGTCGCGCCGAGCGATCCGTACAACTCGGCGCGTACCGATGCCGTCGGGGCCAGCAGGCCGTCGTTCCTCAGGCGTCGGGCGAACATCCGTGCCGCGCGCATCGGGCCCACCGTGTGGGAGCTGGACGGGCCGATGCCGATCGAGAAAAGGTCGAAGACCGAGATGGCCACGGTGACTCCTCACAACGGGATGGAACACAGGGCGGGTTTTCACCGCGCACACACGTTCGGTGTGCGCGGTGCCCGATGGAAAAGGAAGCACCTTCCGCACGAACCGCTTCAGGCCCGCGAACTGCTTCAGGCCCGCGGACCGCTTCAGGCCCGCGGACTACTTCAGGCCGGGGTACAGCGGGTGCCTGTCGGCCAGCGCGGACACCCGGGCCTTCAGGGACTGCGCGTCGGCGGCACCGAAGGGAGAGGGTGCCTTCAGCGCCTCCGCGATGATCTCCGCGACCTCGGCGAAGTCCTCGGCCCGGAAGCCCCGGGTCGCCAGGGCCGGGGTACCGATGCGCAGGCCGGAGGTGACCATCGGCGGGCGCGGGTCGTTCGGGATGGCGTTGCGGTTGACCGTGATGCCGACCTCGTGGAGGCGGTCCTCGGCCTGCTGCCCGTCGAGCTCGGAGTTGCGCAGGTCGACCAGGACCAGATGGACGTCCGTACCGCCGGACAGGACATCGACGCCCACGGCCCTGACGTCGCCTTGGACCAGGCGCTCGGCCAGGATCCGCGCGCCCTCCAGCGTCCGCCGCTGGCGCTCCTTGAAGTCCTCCGAGGCCGCGACCTTGAACGAGACGGCCTTGGCCGCGATCACGTGCTCCAGCGGGCCGCCCTGCTGACCCGGGAAGACCGCTGTGTTGATCTTCTTCGCCAGTTCCGCCGTGGACAGGATCACGCCACCGCGCGGGCCGCCCAGCGTTTTGTGCGTCGTGGTCGTGACCACGTGCGCGTGCGGGACGGGGTTCGGATGCAGGCCCGCCGCCACCAGGCCCGCGAAGTGCGCCATGTCCACCATCAGATAGGCGCCGACCTCGTCGGCGATCCGGCGGAAGGCGGCGAAGTCCAGCCGGCGCGGGTACGCCGACCAGCCGGCCACGATCAGCTTCGGCTTGGACTCCTTGGCCAGGCGCTCGACCTCGGCCATGTCGACCTGACCGGTGGTGTCGTCCACGTGGTACGCGACGACGTCGTAGAGCTTGCCGGAGAAGTTGATCTTCATGCCGTGGGTCAGGTGCCCGCCGTGCGCGAGGTTCAGGCCCATGATCGTGTCGCCGGGCTTGAGCAGCGCGAACATCGCGGCGGCGTTGGCCTGGGCGCCCGAGTGCGGTTGTACGTTGGCGTGTTCGGCGCCGAAAAGCTCCTTGACGCGGTCGATGGCGATCTGCTCGACCACGTCGACATGCTCGCAGCCGCCGTAGTAGCGGCGGCCCGGGTAGCCCTCGGCGTACTTGTTGGTGAGCACCGAGCCCTGGGCCTCCATGACCGCGACCGGAGCGAAGTTCTCCGAGGCGATCATCTCCAGGGTGGACTGCTGGCGGTTCAGCTCGGCGTCGACGGCGGCGGCGACGTCCGGGTCGAGTTCATGAAGGGGCGTGTTCAGAAGCGACATCAGTCAGGAGTCCTTAAGAGCCGGAACCGGAGAATTCGGTGTACTCGTCCGCGGAGAGCAAATCCTTCGGCTCCCCCGTGACGCGTACCTTGAACAGCCAGCCGCCTTCGAAGGGGGCGGTGTTCACCAGCGAGGGGTCGTCCACGACGTCCTGGTTGATCTCGGTGATCTCACCGGACACCGGCGAGTACAGATCGCTCACCGACTTCGTCGACTCCAGCTCGCCGCAGGTCTCGCCCTCGCTCACCGTGTCGCCGACCTCGGGGAGTTGGGCGTAGACGACGTCGCCGAGCGCGTTGGCCGCGAACCCGGTGATGCCGACCGTCGAGACGCCGTCCTCGGCGGCCGACAGCCACTCGTGCTCCTTGCTGTAGCGCAGCTGCTGGGGATTGCTCATGGCCTGAATTCTCCTGTACGCGGGGGAGTGCTGGTGAATGGGGGCTACTGGAACTGCTGGTGAGCGGGGCAAAGGGCAGGGGTACGGCAAGGAAGACGGAGAAGGGAGCGGACAACGGGGACGGACAAGGGGGACGGCAGGAAAGACGTGCCCAGTGTCACTTCTGGCGACGGTAGAACGGCAGCGCCACGACCTCGTACGGCTCGTGGCTGCCCCGGATGTCCACGCCGACGCCGGGTGTGCCGGGCGCGGAGTGCGCGGCGTCGACGTACGCCATCGCGATCGGACTGCCGAGGGTCGGCGAGGGTGCGCCCGAGGTGACCTCGCCGATGACCTTGCCGTCGGCGACCACCGGGTATCCGGCGCGCGGGACGCGGCGGCCCTCGGCGATCAGGCCGACGAGGACGCGCGGGGGGTTCTCGTGAGCTCGGGCGGCGGCCTCGGCGAGCGCCTTCCGCCCCACGAAGTCACCCTCCTTCTCGAACTTCACCACCCGGCCGAGCCCCGCGTCGAACGGCGTCAGCGAGGTGCTCAGCTCATGCCCGTACAGCGGCATGCCCGCCTCCAGGCGCAGGGTGTCCCGGCAGGAGAGGCCGCACGGGACCAGTCCCGCCGGGGAGCCCGCCTCGGTCAGCGCCTGCCACAGCTTCCCCGCGTCGGCCGGGGCGACGAACAACTCGAAGCCGTCCTCGCCGGTGTAGCCGGTGCGTGCGATCAGGGCCGGGACGCCCGCGACCGTGCCGGGCAGACCCGTGTAGTACTTCAGGCCGTCCAGGTCGGTGACGGGGGCACCTCCCTGCTCGAGCGAGGTCGAGAGCCTGGCGGACAGCGACCTCAGGATGCCGAGGGACTCGGGTCCCTGGACCGCGAGCAACGCGTACGCGTCGCGGTCGTCGCGCACGGCGGCGTCGAAACCGGCGGCGCGCTCGGTCAGGGCGTCCAGGACCACCTGGGCGTTCGAGGCGTTGGCGACGACCATGTAGCGACAAGACCCCGCCTCGCCCTCCTCGAGCCGGTACACGATCAGGTCGTCGAGGATGCCGCCGTCGGCCCGGCAGATCATGGTGTAGCGGGCGCGGCCGACGGCGACCGAGGCGATGTCGCCGACGAGTGCGTAGTTGAGGAGCGCGGCGGACTGCGGTCCGCTGACGGTGACCTCGCCCATGTGGGAGAGGTCGAAGAGACCGGCCCCGGTGCGTACGGCGATGTGCTCGTCGCGCTCGGAGCCGTACCGCAGGGGCATGTCCCAGCCGGCGAAGTCGGTCATCGTGGCGCCGAGCGAGCGATGCAGGGCATCGAGGGCTGTACGGCGTGGAGTGGTGCTGCTCATCGGACAGGGCTCCCAAGGCATGACGGCGAGGTCGTTCCTCCCCATCTGTCATCGGAACCTGAGAGGTTCGCCATGACAGCAGGCAGGCTGTGGTCATGGTTTGCACCTTGGGTGGAGCCACTGGACAGCGGCCCGCTTTTCAGATGTGCCTCGCCCGCGCGGTAACGATGCCTGAGAGATTCAAGGGAGGGACTTGCTCCTTCGGCGCCCGGGTACACGTACACGTACCCGGAACTCTCCCGCGCGGGTTCAAGCGGCCGGTATGCAGTTGGCGCGCACATCATCGCACGCCATCGGTGCGGGAGGGCAGGGGTGACCGTCATAGCGATCTGTGACGGTGCTGTGGCAGGACGAGAACCAAAACGACGGGTGCACGCATTACCTTCTCTTTACACTCGACGGGGATGGGTCTCCCGACCCCCAAGGGGAGGACGATCAGCGTGAACAGGACCACGGCGTACGCGACGGGTGCGGCCGTCGCACTGCCCGAGCAGCCCGCTGCCCCGGCCAGGGAGGCGTGCGGCCCGCTCCCGGCACCCGTCGTCCGTGATCTGCGGGAGCGCGCGGGACACAGTCCGCACGGTCTTCGTTTCGGCGCGGCCGACCTGGTCGTGGTCACGGGTCTGCCGGGCAGCGGCAAGTCGACCCTGATGCGCCGCGCCGTGACCGGCGTCCGCATCGACTCGCAGGACACCCGCGACCGCTGGGACCGCCGCCTGTCCCGCTTTCTGCCGTACGCGGTCTACCGCCCCCTCGTGCGGGCCACGCACTACGCGGGCCTGCGCCGCGCCCTACGCTGCGGCGAGGGTGTCGTCCTGCACGACTGCGGCACGCAGGCCTGGGTGCGCCACTGGATCGCCCGCGCGGCCAGGCGCCGGGGCGGCACGCTGCACCTGCTGCTGCTCGACGTCCCGCCGGACACGGCGCTGGACGGCCAGCGCGAGCGCGGCCGCGGCGTCTCGCGGTACGCCTTCGCCCGGCACCGCGCCGCGGTCGCCCGGCTGCTGCGCTCCGTCGAGCAGGGCGATCTGCCGGAGGGCTGCGGCTCGGCCGTCCTCATGGACCGGGCAGCGGCGGATGTGCTGCGGCGGATCGATTTCGGCGACTGAGGCCTCGTGGTGCGATGACGATTTCGTGGCGTCCGACGCCTCCGGGCCCGCCTTCCCTGTGGACGGGGACGGGGACGGGGGCGGGGGCGGGGGTGAAAGCTCCGCAGGCGATAGGGTTTCAGCCGCAGCAGCAGTGGTTCTGAGCAGGTGGTACGCAGATGGACATACCGGTACAGGCGCATCCCCATCCGCACGTCGGCTGGCCCGGCAACGCGCTGGAGGAGGTGCTCGCCGCCTCCCTCGGCGCCGCCGCGACGCCGTCCACAGGTGCCCGCATCGTGGAGGTCCTGGGCCGCAGCTTCCTTTGGGTGCCGCTGCCGGGCGGCGGCGGTCCGCACAGTGGCCCGCTCGATCTGCCGACGATGGAGATCGACGGACAGGCGTACGTCCCCGTCTTCAGCTCGGAGCAGCAGTTCCGGCAGGTCGTGGGCGACCACATGTCGTGCACGATCGCTCCCGCCGTCGAGTTCGCGCGTGGACTGCCGCCGCAGGTGGGTATCGCGGTGAACCCGGACGGCACGGTCGGCGTGCCCCTGCCGCCGCTCGCCGTCGCCGAACTGTGCCGGGCCGGACGGAGCGCGCTGGACGGGCCCGCGAGCGGCGGCCGGGTCCGGCTGTTCGAGCCGGACTGGCAGGAGGAGCCGGTGGATTTCCTGGCCGCCGCCTCAGGCGAGTTCGCGGGAACCGGCGTCGTGCTCAGCGCCCGCCGCTGCCTGGCGAGCATCGAGGGCGACGACCCCGTACTGTTCATCGGCGTCGAACTGGTCTCCTCGGAGGAGGGTGTCCGTACGCTCCCGTTGGACGCGCTGGGCCGGGCGCTCGGCCGGGCGCCGGCGACGCGGGCGGTGAACCTCGTGTTCCTGGACGTCGCACAGGACCCGGTGGGCGACTGGATGCGCGCCCATGTGCGCCCCTTCTATCAGCACGGGCCCTGAGGCCCCGGTGATGTCACAGGTCCACGGCCGCGGCGGCGTGCGTCAAGTCACTGTCAGAATCGCGACCTAAGCTGGTTTCATGGCTCGGTCGGGGTTGGCGGTCGGGGGTCGGCCTGCGCCGGAGCCGCCCATGAGTGCGGCGGCTGCGGAAGAGGCAGAATGGCCCGGTCGGGTGGTGCGGGGTTCAACCAAGTGCCACAAGGGCGGGCGTAGGGGACTTTGGCAGATATGTCACGAAGGGGCGGTAGAGGGTGAGCGCGTCGGGCACGGCCGCGGCCGGGCAGGTCGAGCACATGCTGCGCCAGGTGACGCCCGGGCGTTACGACGCCTACGAGGCGCTCCTGCGGGCGCTCGCGACGCCTTCGGCGGGCCAGGTCTGGATGCTGCTCTGGCACGGCCAGGCCGGCTCGCCGGACGCCCAGTACGGGAACATGGAGGTGGAGGGCTTCAGTTACGCGCCCTGCGTCACCTCCGCCCAGGAGCTCTCGACCAGCGGCTGGAACCGTTCGTACGAAGTCGTCGACGGCCTCGACGTGGCCCGCACCCTCTACCCCGACCACTACGGGCTCTGGCTGAATCCGCACACGCCCGGCGGCGGCGTCGGCATCCCCTGGCTCGACCTGCGCCGTATCGCCACGGGTCTGGAGCGGCAGCCCCCAGGCCCGCTCCGGATGGCCGAACCGGGTATCGAACTCCCGCAGTTCTACGCCCTCCTCGCACAGAACGCGCATCGCACCGCCGCCGTGCGCTCGCTGCGCCGTGCCTGGGTGCAGCCCGCGCTGGGCGCGCCGTATCTGGCCATCGGCCTCGATGTGTACGACACCAGCCCGCCCGCCGTGGACTCGGTACGGGCGATGATGCAGCAGTCCATCGGCGCCGTGCCGGACGGGCTGCCGGTGTCGACCGTCGCGACGTCCGACGAGCACGACCCCGTCGCGATGTGGCTGCGCGCCAACGCCCGCCCCTTCTACGACCGCGAGGCCCACGCGTCCCCGGCCCAGGCGCCGGCGGCGGGTGGGTACGGCTACCCGGACAGATGCTGACGAGCCCCTTGCGAACACTGTGCCTTGCCCGTGGAACCGGGCCGGGCAGCTGAATCCGGGCTCCCCGGCGCCGTCGTCGCCGGCGCGCTCCTGGCGACCGTAGGGTTCGCCCAGCCGGCCGAGGCCGCCACCGCCTACCGGTACAAAGCGGGCCCCCATCGCGCTGGGGGCTTCGGGTCCTCGCGGTGTTCGTGTCGGCCCACCACACGTTGTCGTGCAGCTTCGGCAGCTGACGGCCACCGCCGGCGGGCAGAGCCGAAAGACGCCGGACCGAGCCGAAAGATGGCAGAAAACAGCGGGCTCTAGAATTGGGCCCACCATGGCATACCTCGACCACGCCGCGACCACCCCGATGCTGCCGGAGGCGGTCGAGACGATGACCGCCCAGCTGAGCTTCACCGGCAACGCATCGTCCCTCCACGCCGCCGGTCGCCGCGCGAGGCGCACCGTCGAGGAAGCCCGCGAATCCCTGGCACAAGCCCTGGGCGCACGCCCCAGCGAGGTGGTCTTCACCTCCGGCGGCACCGAGGCCGACAACCTCGCCGTGAAGGGCCTGTACTGGTCCCGCCGCGCCACCGACCCGGCCCGCACCCGGGTCCTCGCCAGCCCCGTCGAACACCACGCCGTCCTCGACGCCGTGCACTGGCTCGGCGAACACGAGGGCGCCACGATCGAGTACCTCCCGGTCGACGCGTACGGCCGCGTCCACCCCGAAGCACTGCGCGACGCGATCGCACCCCATCCCGATGACATCGCACTCGTCACGGTCATGTGGGCGAACAACGAGATCGGCACGGTCATGCCGATCCACGAACTCGCCGAAACCGCCGCCGAGTTCGGCATCCCGCTGCACGCCGACGCCGTCCAGGCCGTCGGCCAGCTCCCCGTCGACTTCGGCGCCTGTGGGCTCGCCGCGATGTCCGTCTCGGGCCACAAGATCGGCGGCCCGTACGGCATCGGCGCGCTGCTCCTCGGCCGCGAGCACAGCCCCGTACCGGTTCTGCACGGCGGCGGCCAAGAGCGCCATGTCCGCTCCGGCACCCTCGACGTGCCCGCCGTCGCCGCGTTCGCCGTCGCCGGACGGACCGCCGCCGAGCAGCGCGAGTGGTTCGCCCGGGAGATCGGCGCGCTGCGCGACGATCTGGTCGACGCCGTACGCAAGGCCGTCCCCGACGCCGTCCTCGGCGGCGACCCCGCAGACGGCGGCCGACTGCCCGCGAACGCCCACTTCACGTTCCCCGGTTGCGAGGGCGACTCGCTGCTGTTGCTCCTGGACGCCCAGGGCATCGAATGCTCCACGGGCTCGGCGTGCACGGCGGGCGTGGCCCAGCCCAGCCATGTCCTCCTCGCCACAGGGACCGACCCGGACCTGGCCCGCGGCACCCTCCGCTTCTCCCTCGGCCACACCTCCACGGGGGCGGACGTGGAAGCGGTGGCCCGGGCGATCGGCCCGGCGGTGGAACGGGCACGGGCGGCGGGACTCAGCTGACGCCCTCGCCTACCGGTCGTCTAGCCATTGCCTACCGGTGGCCTAGGCGGCCCCGGCCCTCATACCTGGGCGGGCGCTGTACGAGCCGAGCGCACGAGCGGTAGGTACCGGTCCCAGTCCCAGTGCGGCCCCGGGTCCGTGTGGTCCGTGCCCGGGACTTCCACGTGGCCGATGATGTGCTCACGGTCGACCGGCAGGTCGTAGCGCGCGCATATCCGTGCCGTGAGGCGGGCCGACGCGGCGTACATGGCGTGGGTGAAGTCCTGCGGCCGGTCGACGAAGCCCTCGTGCTCGATGCCGACGCTGCGTTCGTTGAAGTAGCGGTTCCCGGCGTGGAAGGCGACGTCCAGCTCGCGGATCATCTGCGTGATGTGGCCGTCCTTGCCGACGATGTAGTGCGCGGCCGCCCCGTGCCCGGGGTTCTGGAAAACCTTCACCGTGCTGTTGAAGCTGCCCTGCGTGACATGGATGATCACGCGGTCTATGCCGTAGTCGTCGGGGCGGTCGGCCCGCCGCCAGTTCGCGGACGAGGCCGCCACCCAGCGGGCGCCCCGGAAGTCGACCTCGCCCGCCTTGCGTGGCTTCTCCACGCTCGGCATCCGCCACCACATGCGTGCCAGTTCGTCACGGGCCAACGCGGCGGTGCCCACACCGGCCGCCGCCCCGCCGATGAGCAGGGCCCGCCGCCCGATGCGCCGGTCCGAGTCCTTCTTCCGCTCGCCCATGTGATCGTCAACGGATACGCGCGGGCTCTGGTTCCCGTGGACCCGTACCCTGGAAGCGTTATGACTGAGATCTCGCAGCGCCCCCTTCGTGTTCTGGCCGCCATGTCCGGCGGCGTGGACTCCGCCGTCGCCGCCGCCCGCGCCGCGGAGGCCGGGCACGACGTGACCGGCGTCCACCTCGCCCTCTCGGCGAACCCGCAGTCATTCCGGACCGGCGCGCGCGGCTGTTGCACCATCGAGGACTCGCGCGACGCCCGCCGCGCCGCGGACGTGATCGGCATCCCGTTCTATGTGTGGGACCTCGCCGAGCGCTTTCGCGAGGACGTGATCGAGGAATTCGTCGCCGAGTACGAGGCGGGGCGCACCCCGAACCCCTGCCTGCGCTGCAACGAGAAGATCAAGTTCGCGGCGCTGCTCGACAAGGCCCTCGCCCTCGGCTTCGACGCGGTCTGCACCGGTCACTACGCCAAGGTGATCGTGACCGAGGACGGCGCGCGTGAACTGCACCGCGCCTTTGACATGGCCAAGGACCAGTCGTATGTCCTCGGGGTGCTCGACGACCGCCAGCTCGCGCACTCTCTGTTCCCGCTCGGCGACACGGTCATGACGAAGGACGAGATCCGGGCGGAGGCCGAGCGCCGGGGCCTGGCCGTCGCCAAGAAGCCGGACTCGCACGACATCTGCTTCATCGCCGACGGCGACACCCAGGGCTTTCTGGCGAACCGGCTGGGCAAGGCGGAGGGCGACATCGTCGACGAGTCCGGCGCGATCGTCGGCACGCACGAAGGCGCGTACGGCTTCACGATCGGCCAGCGCAAGGGGCTCCGCATCGGCACCCCCGCCCCGGACGGCAAGCCGCGCTACGTCCTCGACATCTCGCCGGTGGACAACACGGTGACGGTCGGCCCGGCGGCGTCCCTCGAGGTGAGCGCGCTGACAGCGATCAAGCCCCGCTGGTGCGGCTCCGCGCCCTCGGGTCCGGGCACGTACACCGCCCAACTCCGCGCCCACGGCGGCGAGACCACGGTCACGGCCGAGCTCGTCGACGGCTCCCTGGAGGTCACCTTCACCGAGCCGGTCCGCGGCGTCGCCCCCGGTCAGGCGATCGTCCTGTACGACGGCACGCGTGTGGTGGGCTCGGCGACGATCGCTACTACGCGGGCGACGAACGCGGTGGTCTGAGCGACCCCCGACCTGCTTCAGGCGGAGGGGCCCGGACGCGGTCCGGGCGAGGACGGGCCTGTGCCGGGGGCGGGCAGGCAATCACCACCCGCCCCGGCAGCCAACCCTCCTCTCAGCGCGTGGCCTCGCTGCTTCGGCGCCTGGCGCTGCTTTCGCGGCCGAACGCGTCGTTGTTCTGGCTGTAGACCCTGCCCGGCTTCAGTTTCCTGTCACCGAAGAGCTCGCTCACGGTGACGAAGTGGAAGCCCTTCTTCTCCAGGTTGGTCAGGATCTTGGGGACGGCGTCCACGGTCGTGGGGCGGATGTCGTGCATGAGGACGATGTCACCGGGCCTGGCCTCGTCGGTGACCACCTTCGCGACACGCTTGCTGTCCCGGAACTTCCAGTCGAGGGTGTCGATGCTCCAAAGGATCAGCGGGTACTTCGACTCCTTGCGCACAGCGGCGTTCTGCGCGCCGAAGGGCGGGCGCATGAGCGTCGGGGCGCTGCCTGACGCCTTCTTGATGGACTGGTCCGTACGATCAAACTCTTTCTTGCGCTTCTCAGGCGTCAGCTCGGTCAGATCGGGGTGGGTGTATGTGTGGTTGCCGACCTCGTGACCGGCCTCGGTCTCCGCCGAGACGGTGGCGGGGAGGCGGTCGACCTCCTGGCCGACGGTGAAGAAGGTGGCCCGGGCTTCGTGCTCTGCCAGTGTGGTCAGGAGCCTGGAGGTATGGCTGCTGGGGCCGTCGTCGAAGGTGAGGGCGATGCACTTCACCTTCGTGCAGTCCGTCTTCGGCGTGGCGGCCCAGGTCTGCGCGGTGAGTAGCGTGGCAGCCGTTCCGGCGACGACCAGCGAGGCGGCGATGGCGAGGGGGAGTCGGTTCCTTGCTATGCGGCTCTTGGCTGTGTGCTTGCTCATATGGGGCTCCCGTGCATGGCTGGGCGGTCGCTCCCGGCACGGGACGTCAGATCCGGATACGGCCAACCCGTTGTTTGGTTAAGCCCTCGATACGGACGGGGTTGGTGGGGCGTTCAACGCGGTGGGTGAACTGACCAATAAGGACATGAAGTTGGCCGATTTCCGTGAGAAGGCGGAGCGGGGAGCGGGGACCCGGCCCCCGTTGCTCAGCCGCCCATCGGCTCCGCCGCCGTTGCGGCTGAAGGCGTCCGGGTGTCGCCGTAGGAGATGACCTTTCCGGCGGCCCGGCGGCTTTTGCTCTTCCCCCACGCCACCGCCGGCAGATGACTGGCAGTCATACGATTCCTGGCATGACGACGCCCGACTGCTACACCTGCCGCCAGGAGCAACGATTCGATGAGCTACCGCTGCGCGAACGCTTCGCCGTGGACCGGCATTGGAGAGTGGCCCATGCGTTCGACACGGCACTGCCTGGCTGGTTGGTGCTGCTGCCCCGCCGCCATGTGACAGCCGTCCACGAGTTGACCGACGCGGAGGCCGGGACGTTGGGGCTGTGGCAGGTGAGGTTGTCCCGGGCTCTTCGCGACGTGACCGGGTGCGTCAAGACCTACGTAGCGCAGTTCGCAGAGGCCGAAGGGTTCGCCCATGTGCACTTCCACATCGTGCCGCGTATGAGCGACCATCCCCAGGAATTGCGTGGCCCCCGCGTCTTCGGATTGCTCAGGCGACCCGAACAGCAACGAGTGGCCCCCGACATGGTCGATCAGATCGTGCGCTCGCTTGGTCAGTGGGCTGCGACGGCTTCCACTTCGTAGAACCCTGCGGCACCACCAGAAAGCCCGCGCACCGCGCCGGGCCGTGCGCGACGCCTGGCTGCGGCTCAGGTACCGCGATCACACGGTGAAGACATGAACATCTGCGTCCGGCGCGTCGGGGAGCGGTGTCCGATGAGTGACGCGCCGGAGACCGGTGGGGCGTTGGGTGCGAGCATGGGCTCATGGCTACACATGTGATCACCGGGGCCGGTTCCGGCATCGGCGCGGCCGTCGCGCGCCGCCTCCACGCGCGCGGGGACGAACTCGTGCTGCACGCGCGCGACGCGGGCCGCGCGAAGGAGCTGGTCGCCGAGTTTCCGGGGGCCAGGACCCTGGTCGGCGACCTCGCCGACCCGGACCGGCTCTCCTGGGCGTACTCCCACCAGACCCTGCCGGACCGGGTGGACTCGCTTCAGCACATCGCGGGTGTCGTCGACCTTGGCCCCGTAGGAGAGCTGACCCCGAAGACCTGGCGTCACCAGCTCAACGTCAACCTGATCGCGCCCGCCGAGCTGACCCGCCACTTCCTGCCCCAACTCCGCGTCGCCCAGGGCCATGTGATCTTCGTCAACTCCGGCGCCGGGCTGAACGCCCACGCCGCCTGGTCCGCGTACGCCGCCTCGAAGCACGGCCTCAAGGCTCTGGCCGACTCGTTGCGCCACGAGGAGCACGCGAACGGCGTCCGCGTCACCTCCGTCTACCCCGGCCGCACCGCCAGCCCCATGCAGGCCAAGGTCCACCAGCAGGAGGGCAGGGAGTACGACGCCTCGAAGTGGATCGACCCCGAGTCGGTGGCGACGACGATCCTGATGGCCCTCGACCTGCCGGGGGACGCCGAGGTCAACGACCTGACCGTGCGACCGGGACGGTGACGGGGCCTCTCCGCGCCCGGTGGGCGTTTTTAGCCCCCGTCAGGGGCACCTCTGGGGGGCACCCTCATCGGTAGCTGCGGGAGGTAGTTGCGGGAGGTCGTGCGGGAGGCCGAGGGCGAGGCCGTTCAGGCCGAAGCGAGGTCCGGGGGCGGGGGCCCCAAACCACCAACACCGGCGCGAGATCCCCGGCCTAGTGGGAGGCCAATTGGGACGTACGGCCGTTGAAGCCACCCCCGGAGGGTTGCGTAGGCTTCCCAGGTGAGCGAAAACAGCGAGTTCAAACCCGGTCCCGCGACCGGGGTCGGGTCGATGCCGGGCGAGGACGCCCGGGAGGCCGCCAACACCGTGACCGGCACCTTCGAGGGGCCGGAGACGGGGATGCCGTATCTGGCGGAGCTGCCCGCCCGGGGGCCCGGGGCCGACATGATCGGGCGGACCGTCGGGACACTGGTCGAGCTGTACGCGCGCGTGGAGCCCAGCGGGTGGCGTATCGGGGACCGGCCCGGGAGGGACACCCGGCGGGCCCGGGCGTGGCTCCGCCAGGATCTCGACGCGTTGGAGGAGTTCACGCAGGGGTACGAGGGGCCGCTGAAGGTGCAGGCGGTGGGGCCCTGGACGCTCGCCGCCGCGCTTGAACTGAAGAACGGCGAGGCGGTGCTGTCCGACACCGGTGCCTGCCGGGATCTCGCGGGGTCGCTCGCCGAGGGGCTGCGGGCCCATCTCGACGACGTACGGCGGCGCGTGCCCGGCGCCGAGGTCGTGCTGCAGCTCGACGAGCCCTCGCTCGTCGCCGTACTGCGCGGACAGGTGAAGACCGCGAGCGGCTACCGCACCCATCGGACAGTGGACCGCCAGGTCGTCGAGGCCAGGCTGCGCGATGTCGCCGGTGTGCAGGACGGCGGGCCCGTCGTCCTGCACACGTGCGCCCCCGACGTCCCGTTCGCCCTGCTGCGGCGGGCCGGAGTCGCGGCGATCTCCTTCGACTTCGCGCTCCTCACCGAGCGTGACGACGACGCGATCGGGGAAGCCGTGGAAGGCGGCACGAAGCTGTTCGCGGGCGTCGTGCCGGGCACGGACGGCCCCTTGTCAGACCCTGCCGGTAGCGTCATGGGTGTCAGGACGCTGTGGCGCAGGCTGGGGCTGAATCCGGGGCTTCTCACGGAGGCGGTCACGGTCACCCCGTCGTGCGGACTCGCGGGCGCTTCGCCGGAGTACGCGCGCAGGGCGCAAGCCCACTGCGTCAGGGCGGCGAGATCCCTCGCGGACAACCCAGAGTAACGGGAGGACGACACGGTGGCCGGCGACAAGGACGCACAGACTGCCTTCGCTGCGGGGCCCGTGCCCGCCGAGGCAAGGGAGAAGCACGCGCAGCTCGCTGAGCAGATCGAAGAGCACCGCTTCCGGTACTACGTGAAGGACGCTCCGGTCGTCAGCGACGCGGAGTTCGACAGACTCCTGCGCGCACTGGAGGCCCTGGAGGACGAGTATCCCGAGCTGCGCACCCCCGACTCGCCGACCCAGAAGGTCGCGGGGGCGTACGCCACGGAGTTCACGCCGGTCCAGCACCGCGAGCGCATGCTCTCCCTCGACAACGCCTTCGACGACGCGGAGCTCGCGGCCTGGGCCGATCGCGTCGCCAAGGAGGTCGGCACCTCCGATCACCACTTCCTGTGCGAGCTCAAGGTCGACGGCCTCGCGGTCAACCTCACTTACGAGCATGGCCGCCTCACCCGCGCGGCGACCCGCGGTGACGGCCGTACCGGCGAGGACATCACGCCGAACGTGCGGACGATCGCCGAGATCCCGGACCGCCTCAGGGGCGACCGCATTCCAGGGCTCGTGGAGATTCGCGGCGAGGTCTACTTCCCGATGGAGAAGTTCGAGGAGCTCAACGCCCGCCTGGTGGAGGCCGGCGACAAGCCCTTCGCCAACCCGCGCAACGCGGCGGCGGGTTCCCTGCGTCAGAAGGACCCCCGTATCACCGCCACCCGCCCCCTGCACATGGTGGTGCACGGCATTGGCGCGAGAGAGGGCTTCGGCGGCCTCGACCGACTCTCGGGGGCCTACGAGTTGCTGCGCGAGTGGGGCCTGCCGACGACCCGGTACAGCAAGGTGGTCGACGACCTCGACGGCGTACGGGAGTTCATCGCGTACTACGGCGAGAACCGCCACGGCGTGGAGCACGAGATCGACGGCGTCGTGGTGAAGCTCGACGAGATCCCCCTCCAGGGCCGCCTCGGCTCGACCTCACGCGCCCCGCGCTGGGCGATCGCGTGGAAGTACGCGCCGGAGGAGGTCAACACCAAGCTGGTCAACATCCGTGTGGGCGTGGGCCGCACCGGCCGAGTCACGCCGTACGCGCAGGTGGAGCCGGTCACCGTGGCCGGCTCCGAGGTCGAGTTTGCGACGCTGCACAACCAGGACGTGGTCAAGGCCAAGGGTGTTCTCATCGGCGACACGGTGGTGCTGCGCAAGGCCGGTGACGTCATCCCGGAGATCCTCGGCCCGGTCGTCGACCTGCGCGACGGCAGCGAGCGGGAGTTCGTGATGCCGGCCGAGTGCCCCGAGTGCGGCACACCGCTGGCGCCCGCCAAGGAGGGCGACATCGACCTGCGCTGCCCCAATGGCCGTACCTGTCCCGCCCAGTTGCGTGAGCGCCTGTTCTACCTCGCGGGGCGCAGGTGCCTGGACATCGAGAATTTCGGATACGTCGCCGCCGCGGCCCTCACCAAGCCGCTGGAGCCCTCCGTTCCGCCGCTGGTGGACGAGGGTGACCTCTTCGACCTCACCATCGAGCAACTGATGCCCATCAAGGCGTACGTCCTCGACCAGGACAGCGGACTGCCCAAGCGGGATGTGGAGACGGGCGAGGAGAAGATCGTCACGGTCTTCGCCAACCAGGAGGGCGGGCCCAAGAAGAACGCCCTCGCGATGCTGGAGAACATCGCGGCGGCGAAGGAGCGTCCGCTGGCCCGCATCCTCACCGGTCTCTCCATCCGCCACGTCGGGCCGGTGGCCGCCGAGGCGCTGGCCCGCGAGTTCCGCTCCGTCGACCGCATCCAGCAGGCCACGGAGGAGGAGCTGAAAGCGGTCGACGGCGTCGGCGGCATCGTCGCGGCCTCGCTCAAGGAGTGGTTCGCGGTGGACTGGCACCAGGAGATCCTTCGCAAGTGGAAGGCCGCCGGTGTCCGGATGGAGGAGGAGGGCTCCGGCGAGGACGAGGGGCCGCGGCCCCTCGAAGGGCTCACTCTCGTCGTCACCGGAACACTCGAACACCACACTCGGGACGGGGCGAAAGAGGCCTTGCAGAGCCGGGGCGCGAAAGTGACCGGTTCGGTTTCGAAGAAGACTTCCTTCGTGGTCGTCGGTGACAACCCCGGATCAAAATACGACAAGGCCATGCAGCTCAACGTGCCCGTCCTGAACGAGGAGGGATTCGCCGTTCTGCTTGAACAAGGACCGGACGCAGCTGCTGAAGTCGCCCTTCCGACCGAGGAGTAGCGATTGAAGGCCACCCGATCGGCGCATACCAGATGCATACGGGTGGCCGGGTCGCATTCGGGTAACCGTGGACGACCGCTGCCCGTAGAAGCCTTCTGCGGCCTACTGTTGACGTGTGCGCCTGCCGTGCCCCCACTGCGGTCGGGGCATCCCTGGTCGTCGAGAGCCCGGGGAACGGTTTTCAGACGCGGTGCCGCTGAGGGTCTTTCGGACATCGGGCCGCGTGGCGTGGGCACCGCCGGCTGTGAGAGGGACGCGTATGGAACCGACCGAGAGCGCCGCCCCGGACTCACGGCTGCGTCCGCGCTGGGTGACCGGTATGCGGCGATGGCGGGTATCCCTGCGCACCGCCGGGCAGCGCACCGCGACGGACGCGCGCGGCCGGGCTCACGCGGGCGTCGGCTCCGGGCGCCCGATGCCGGGCCATGAACCGGAGCGGCGGACGTCCTGGCCCGCGCTGCCCACGGCCGTCGCCGCGACGGCCGGGGTGGTGCTGGGCGCGGGTTTCTACGAGGCGTTCTCCGGGCACTACGCGCTCTTTCCGTCCGGTTCCGTCGGCTGGTCCCTGGCCGTCCTGGTCGGCATCATCGTCGGCCACCTGGTGGCACTGGGCCGTGCCCGCTGGTGGGGCGGCACGGGCTCCGGCGCCGCCCTCACCCTCGCCGTGCTGCTGCTGTACGGCTGGGTGCCGGCCGGAATGGTCAGCCTCATCGTCGTCGTACTCGTCGGCACAGCCCGCTGCCACCGCCGGCGGCAGGGTGTGCTGCACGGGGCGGTGGACATCCTGGGCATCGGCTGCGGTGCGCTGGTGCTGGCCGTGTTCGGCCGGGTCCCGTCCGTGGAGAAGCCCTGGAATCCGGAGACCTGGACCGTCTACACCGCGCCCGAAGTGGTGCTGGTGGCGGTCGCGTATCTCGCCGTGACCCGCGCACTGCTCTGGTACCTCCACGCGCCCCGCACCGGCGGCCTGCCCACCGTCGCCCGCACGGCCCTGGTCAGACAGGGGATCGTCGCTGTGGCGCTGCTCGGCATCGCCCCGCTGATCTGCGTCGTCGCGATGGCCCTCCCAGTGCTGCTGCCGTTCTTCTCGATCCCCCTCATCGCACTCGACTCCACCCTGTGGATAGCCCGTGCCCGGGCCGAGGAGCAGTTGCGCGACCCGCTCACCGGGCTGCCCAACCGTCAGTGGCTTCTCGAACGGACCTGGACAGCGCTGGGCGACGCCGAGCGGATCGGTGCGCGGTCCGCACTGATGCTGATCGACCTGGACCGTTTCCGGTCCGTGAACGACACGCTGGGGCATCTCGCGGGGGACCGGCTGCTGTTGCAGATAGCCGACCGTTTGCGGCTGGCGTTGCCGCGCGGGGCGGAGGTCGCGCGGCTCGGCGGGGACGAGTTCGCCGTTTTACTGCCCGTCGCAAACTCCACGACGTCCGCCACACGGGTCGCCCGCAATCTCGTCGCCGCGCTCGGTTCGCCGCTCGACCTCGACGGGCTCACCCTCGTCCTGGAGGCAAGTGCCGGGCTCGCCGTCTTCCCCGATCACGCGCTCGACGCGGAGGGGCTGCTGCGACGGGCCGATATCGCGATGTACCAGGCGAAGCGGGACCGTACGGGGGTGGAGGTGTACGAGTCCAAGCGGGACTCCAACACTCCCGACCGCCTCGGGCTGTTGGGGGATCTGCGCCGGGCTCTGGACACGGGAAACGTCGAGCTGCACTACCAGCCGAAGGTGCGGTTCGATGGGCACGTGGCCGGGCTCGAGGCACTCGTACGGTGGGTGCATCCCGAGCGGGGGAAGGTGCCGCCGGACGAGTTCATAGCCATCGCCGAGTCGTCCGGGCTGATGCCGCATCTCACCGAGTACGTGCTGGAGACGGCGCTGGGGCAGGTCGCGCGGTGGCGGGCTCAGGGGCTGTATGTTCCGGTGGCCGTCAACGTGTCGCCGCGGGATGTGCATACGCCCGGTTTCGCGGGGGCGGTCGCGGCGCGGCTGGCTCGCCACGGGGTCCCCGCGGGGGCGTTGCAGCTGGAGATAACCGAGCATGTGCTGCTGGAGGATCCGCAGCGGGCCGCGGACACCCTGGCCGCGCTGACCGGGCACGGGGTGAAGATGTCGCTCGACGACTTCGGGACCGGGTACTCGTCGCTGGTCCACCTGCGTCGGCTGCCCGTGAGTGAGCTGAAGATCGACCGGTCCTTCGTGGCGCGGCTGGCTGTCGATACGGAGGATGCCGAGATCGTCCGGTGCACCGTCGATCTCGCTCATTCGCTGGGGCTTCTGGTTGTCGCCGAGGGGGTCGAGGACGACGAGACGTGGGAGCGGCTTCGGGATCTCGGGTGCGATGCCGTCCAGGGGTGGCTCGTCGCTGCCGCGATGCCCGCCGAGGAGACGACCGCGTGGCTTCGGGCCCGCGGGTCGCGGGGCTGGCAGCGGCCCGCCGCCGCGTTGCCCTCGGCGGCGGATGATCGCGGGCCGGTTGGCTAGCCGGCGTTCAGGTTTGTCCACGGCCGCGGGCCGTGGTGGGTTGCCCGGCCTGGTCGCCGGGCTGCTTTCCCACCAGCGCCTCAGCGCCTCAGCGCGCCTCAGCGTCACAGCACGCCATCAGAACCGGCGGTTCCCCGTGGCCCGTCGGTCGCGGCGTAGCCGTGGCCCCGGATCTCGGGGGCCTGTCCCGACCTGGAGGGTGGGCGGTGGGGAAACCCGTGCGCGGGCACCCGCGCCGGCGCCATAGGATTGGGCCAAACCACACACACTCACCCCTGAGGATCGCTGCATGCCTGGCATCACGCGCGAGGAGGTCGCCCACCTCGCCCGGCTGGCGCGTCTGGAGCTGAAGGGCGAAGAGCTCGATCACTTCGCCGGCCAGCTCGACGACATCATCGGCGCGGTCGCCCGCGTCAGCGAGGTCGCCGACCAAGACGTACCGCCGACCTCCCACCCGCTGCCGCTGACGAACGTCATGCGAGCGGACGAGGTCCGTCCGTCGCTCACCCCCGAGCAGGCGCTCTCCGGCGCCCCGGCCCAGGAGCAGCAGCGTTTCAAGGTGCCGCAGATCCTGGGGGAGGACTAACACCATGACGGACCACAGCAACGTCAACATCATCAGGCTCACGGCGGCCGAGATCGCGCAGAAGATCGCCGCCGGTGAGCTCACCGCCGTGGAGGTCACCGAGGCCCACCTCGCCCGTATCGACGCCGTCGACGAGAAGGTGCACGCCTTCCTGCACGTCGACCGGGAGGGCGCTCTGGCTCAGGCCCGCGCCGTCGACGAGAAGCGGGCCCGTGGGGAGAAGCTCGGGCCCCTCGCCGGTGTGCCGCTCGCGCTCAAGGACATCTTCACCACCGAGGGGATTCCGACCACCGTCGGGTCGAAGATCCTGGAAGGGTGGATTCCGACGTACGACGCCACCCTCACCAAGAAGCTGAAGGCCGCCGACGTCGTCATCCTCGGCAAGACCAACATGGACGAGTTCGCCATGGGGTCCAGCACGGAGAACAGCGCGTTCGGGCCTACCGGTAACCCCTGGGATCTCACCCGGATTCCTGGTGGTTCCGGTGGTGGGTCCTCCGCCGCGCTCGCCTCCTTCCAGGCCCCCCTCGCGATCGGCACCGACACCGGCGGCTCCATCCGCCAGCCCGCCGCCGTCACCGGCACGGTCGGCGTGAAGCCGACGTACGGCGGGGTGTCGCGGTACGGCATGGTGGCGTTCTCGTCCTCCCTCGACCAGGGCGGCCCCTGCGCCCGTACGGTCCTGGACGCGGCTCTCCTCCACGAGGCCATCGCAGGTCACGACCCCCTCGACTCGACCTCCATCGACGCGCCCGTACCGCCCGTCGTCGAGGCCGCCTGCAACGGCTCCGTGGCCGGCATGCGCGTCGGTGTCGTCAAGCAGTTCCGCGGTGAGGGCTACCAGGCCGGTGTCGTCCAGCGTTTCGACGAGTCGGTCGCGCTCCTCAAGGACCTCGGCGCCGAGATCGTCGAGTTGGACTGCCCGTCCTTCGACCTGGCGCTCTCCGCGTACTACCTGATCGCCCCGAGCGAGTGCTCCAGCAACCTCGCCCGGTTCGACGGTCTGCGCTACGGCCTGCGCACCGGCGACGACGGCACCCGCTCCGCGGAGGACGTCACCGCCCTCACCCGTGAGGCGGGCTTCGGCGACGAGGTCAAGCGCCGCATCATGCTCGGCACATACGCCCTGAGCTCCGGCTACTACGACGCGTACTACGGCAGCGCCCAGAAGGTCCGTACGCTCATCACACGCGACTTCGAGAAGTCCTTCGAGCAGGTGGATGTCATCGTCTCGCCGACGACCCCGACCACCGCCTTCCCGATCGGCGAGCGGGCCGACGACCCGATGGCGATGTACCTCGCGGACCTGTGCACCATCCCCACCAACCTGGCGGGCAACGCCGCCATGTCGCTGCCCTGCGGCCTCGCGCCGGAGGACGACCTGCCGGTCGGTCTGCAGATCATCGCCCCCGCGATGAAGGACGAGCGCCTCTACAGGGTGGGGGCCGCCGTCGAGGCCGCCTTCGTGGAAAAGTGGGGTCACCCGCTGATCGAGGAGGCTCCGTCGCTGTGAGCAAGGCACTGTCGAAGGCCAAGGGCTTCAAGAAGACGAAGTCCGGTACGTACCTGTCCATGGCCACCACCACGTTCGGTGCCGTCGCCGTCGTGAAACAGGCCAAGAAGGCCCGCCTGGAGAACGACACACTGCGCCTGATCGACGCGATGGTGTCCGCCGCCGCCATCGTCACCGGCCTCGCCATCCTCTACCGGGAGCTGAAGCGCCTGGGCGACGACGACGTCCTGCTGGGCTGAGAGGGAAAGTTTCACCGTGACTGTCATGACTGACCTGGTGTCGTACGAGGACGCGCTCGCGTCATACGACCCCGTCATGGGCCTCGAGGTCCATGTCGAACTCGGCACCAGGACCAAGATGTTCTGCGGCTGTTCGACCAAGCTGGGTGCCGAGCCCAACGCGCAGACCTGCCCGACCTGCCTCGGGATGCCCGGCTCGCTCCCGGTCGTCAACGCGACCGGCGTCGAGTCCGCCATCAAGATCGGCCTCGCGCTGAACTGCGAGATCGCCGAGTGGTGCCGTTTCGCCCGGAAGAACTACTTCTATCCGGACATGCCAAAGAACTTCCAGACCTCCCAGTACGACGAGCCAATCGCCCTCAACGGCTATCTGGACGTCCAGCTGGAGGACGGCGAGGTCTTCCGCGTGGAGATCGAGCGCGCCCACATGGAGGAGGACACCGGCAAGTCCACGCACGTGGGCGGTGCGACGGGCCGTATCCACGGCGCATCCCACTCGCTCCTCGACTACAACCGGGCCGGCATCCCGCTGATCGAGATCGTCACCAAACCGATCGTCGGCGCCGGCGAACGGGCTCCCGAGGTCGCCAAGGCGTACGTCGCCGAGCTGCGCGAGCTCATCAAGGCGCTCGGTGTGTCGGAGGCCCGCATGGAGATGGGCCAGATGCGCTGCGACGTGAACCTGTCGCTGCGCCCGCACGGTGTCGAGAAGTTCGGTACGCGCTCCGAGACGAAGAATGTCAACTCGCTGCGCAGCGTGGAGCGTGCGGCCCGCTTCGAGATCCAGCGGCACGCGGCCGTACTGTCCTCGGGCGGCACGATCATCCAGGAGACCCGGCACTTTCACGAGGACACGGGGTCGACGACCTCGGGCCGCGTGAAGGAAGAGGCGGAGGACTACCGCTACTTCCCCGAGCCGGACCTCGTCCCGGTCGCTCCGGCCCGCGAGTGGGTCGAGGAGCTGCGGGCGGGCCTGCCCGAGCTGCCGCGGGTACGCCGCAACCGGCTGCGCGAGGAGTGGGGCATCTCCGCCCACGACATGCAGTCGATCCTGAACGCGGGCGCGGTCGACCTGATCGCCGCCACGATCGACGAGGGCGCCGACTCGTCCTCGGCCCGCAAGTGGTGGATGGGCGAACTGGCCCGTCACGCCAACGAGTCGGGCCGAGCGATCGACGAACTGCCGATCACGCCCGAGCAGGTCGCCCGGGTCGCCGCCTTGGTGTCGGCCGGCGACCTCAACGACAAGCTGGCCCGCCAGGTCATCGAGGGCGTCCTCGCGGGCGAGGGCGCCCCGGACGAGGTCGTCGAGAAGCGCGGCCTGAAGGTGGTCTCTGACGAAGGTGCCCTGACGACCGCCGTCGAGGAGGCCATCGCCGGCAACCCGGCCATCGCGGACAAGATCCGCGGCGGCAAGGTGGCCGCGGCGGGCGCCCTTGTGGGCGCGGTCATGAAGGCCACGCGGGGTCAGGCCGACGCGGCCCGCGTCAAGGAGCTGATCCTGGAGAAGCTGGGCGTCGAGGGCTGAACCTCGGGATCCGAACCCTCGGGATCTGGCCTCTCGGGAACACATCTGAACGCCGGCCGGGCTGGATTATTCAGCCCGGCCGGCGTTCCACTGCCCACGCGGCGGGGGTGAGGCCTACGCTGTACAGGACCCCGGGCCGAGGAGGCACCGTGTTCAACATGATCGAGGAGCTCTTCGCACCAGGCCGCAAGCACACCGAGGACGAACGCAAGCGGCTGGAGCTGACACATGTGGACCTCGACGACGGAGACCCGGGACGCGGGCCGATAGACCTGTCCTCCGGCAAGGTGGTCGTACGTCTGCCGGTGCAGGCGCAGCCCGAGTCGCCAGTGGATCCGCCCGAGGACTGAGCGAGCAGCCGCCTACTTCACCTCCAGTTCGAGAATCCTGTCGTCCTCCGAGTCCGGGGTCCCCCGGCCGTCCGTCTCGCTGGTCATCAGCCACAGTTTGTCGCCGCCCGCAGAGAGCACCGTGCGCAAGCGGCCGTAGTCGCCCTCGAAGAACGCCTGCGGTTCCGCCGCGGCCGTCGTGCCCTGCAGCGGGATGCGCCAGAGTCGCTCGCCGCGCAGCCCCGCCATCCACACCGAGCCCTCCGCGATGGCTATACCGCTCGGGGAGGATTCGGCCACGCGCCACTGTGCCACCGGGTCTATGTACTTGGAGTCGCCGGCCTTGCCTTCCACATCGGGCCAGCCGTAGTTGCCGCCGGGCCGGATCTGGTTCAGCTCGTCCCAGGTGTCCTGGCCGAACTCCGAGGCCCACAGGCGCTGTTTGCTGTCCCAGGCGAGCCCCTGGACGTTGCGGTGCCCGTACGAGTAGACGACCGAGTCGCCGAACGGATTGCCCGGAGCCGGCTCCCCCTCCGGTGTCATGCGAAGGATCTTGCCACCCAGTGACCTCTTGTCCTGCGCCAGCGGGCCCTCGTGCCTCTCGCCGGTCGTCGCGTACAGCATCTTGTCGGGGCCGAAGGCGAGACGGCCGCCGTTGTGGTTCGTGCCCTTCGGGATGCCCCGCAGGATCGTGTCGGGGGCGCCCAGCTGCTCGCCCTGCGGCTTCTCCGCGTCGTACGGCATCCGCACGATCCGGTTGTCCGAGGCGCTGGTGAAGTACGCGTAGATCATGTGGTCCGAGGCGTACTCGGGGGAGAGCGCGATGCCCAGCAGACCTCCCTCGCCGGCGGGGGAGACCCCCGGCACCGTCCCGAGCTCCGTCTTCTTGCCGGTCTTCGTGTCGACGCGAAGGATCGTGCCCTCGTCCCGCGACGACACCAGCAGGGCGTCCTCGCCGGGCAACGGCGCGAGGCCCCACGGCGTCTTCAGGTCCTCGGTGACCGTCCGCACGACCTTCGCCGAGCCCTTCGCGGGCGCGGCGTCCTCCTCCGTCCTGCGGGTGCCCGACGGCGAGGCGCCCGGCTGCGAGGCGATCGGCGAGGACGTAGTGCCACCGGCCCGTCCGTCGTCGTCCGACGAGCACCCGGCCGTCAGCAGAAGGACGGCCGTGGCCAACACGGCGGTCACAGCTCGACGTTGCACGATCAGGATCCCTTCGACGCGGCAGCTTCTCCTTCTCATACACCGCAACCCGCTCACAGGTTCCCGATCTCCGAACACGGATTGCGGCGAGACCTGTACGCAGTCCCAGATACCAGTCTCAGATACCAGTCCCAGATACCACCCTCGCTCATTGCGCGGGCCGCCAGTGCGTCCTCAGTGCGTCCTCAGTCTCGACGAGACTGCCCCGCCTTGCCCCCCGAGGCCTCGCCCCAGCCCCAGCCATCACCTGCGGCGACCGCCCGCTCAATCCCAAGACCCCTGAGCCCGAGGCAGCTCCGCCACCTCCGCGAGGTCCTTCGCGGACAGTCGAAGCGCGGCGGCCCACGCGTTCTCGGCGGCCCAGCGCTCGCGCTTGGCGCCCGGCACCGGCACCACGTGCGGCCCCTGTGCGAGCACCCAGGCGAGGGCCACCTGTGCCGGGGTGGCGTCGTCACCGGCCGCGTCGCGGTACCGCCGGGCGATGCGGCGCAGACCCGCCACGATCGGCTGGTTCGCGGCCATCATCTCGGCGGTGAAGCGTGGGTGCCGGGCGCGTATGTCGTCGGGCTCGAAGCCCTCGCCGGGCGTGAGTGTCCCGGTCAGGAAGCCGTTGCCGAGCGGCATCGCCGCCAGGAAGCCGACGCCGCGTGCCTCACACCACGGCAGCAGCCCGTCCAGCGCCTCCGGCGACCACACCGACAGCTCGGCCTCCACCGCGCTCACCGGGAAGACCTGCTGCACTCGCTCCAGCTGCCGGATCGTTCCGTCGTGCAGGCGTGCCCCGGAGTGGCGGCCCGAGCGGGCGCCCACCGCGCACAGCCCGAGCGCCCGCACCTTCCCCGCCGACACGAGCTCCGCCATCGCCCCCCAGGTCTCCTCCACCGGCACCTCGGGGTCCGCGCGATGCAGCTGATACAGGTCGATGACGTCCGTCTGCAGGCGCCGCAGCGAGGCGTCGCAGGCCCGCTTCACATATCCGGGACGGCCGTTGGCCACGATGTGCTGCTTGCCCACCAGCAGCCCGCACTTGCTGGAGACGAAGGCATCCGGACGCCGCTCCCTCAGTACCCGGCCCACCAGCAGCTCGTTGGTGAAGGGCCCGTACATGTCGGCGGTGTCGAGGAGAGTCGAGCCCCGGTCGAGGGCCGCGTGCACGGTCCGCAGCGACTCGTCGCCCCGCTGCCGAGAACCCGAGTACGCCCAGCTCATCGGCATGCAGCCGAGGCCCACGGCCCCCACTTCGAGCGCAGCCGCGCCGATCGTCCTGCGGTCCACCTGGCTGTGTCCTCCCTTTCCCGGTTCCCCAAACTAACCTCTGCCTCTACAGGCGCTTCGCATAGCCTCCTGAGCATGACTCCCGACGTGTGGCTTCCCTTCGACGCAGACGACATCGAAGGCCTCCCCGAGGGCCTCAACTATCTTTTCTGGGACGGTGAGCAGGGCTTTCCCGCCGATCCCGCCGACTGCGCGCTCTACGTCGTGCCCTATATGAAGAGCAGCGACATCTCGGTGCGCCCCATGGCCGAGATGACGTCCGTCCAGGTGGTGCAGACGATGTCGGCCGGTATCGACCACGTCCGGCCGGGCCTGGAACTGCTGCCCAAGGGCGTGCAGTTGTGCAATGCGCGCGGGGTGCACGACGCCAGTACGGCCGAGCTCACGCTCACGCTGATCCTCTCTTCGCTGCGAGGCGTCCCCGACTTCGTGCGCGGGCAGGACCATGAGGAGTGGCGGTCCGGTTTCCGTCCCGCGCTCGCCGACAAGTCCGTCCTGATCGTCGGCTACGGCTCGGTCGGCTCCGCCATCGAGGACCGGCTCGCGCCCTTCGAGGTCGGGCGGGTGGCGCGTGTCGCGCGCTCCGCACGCGAGACGGAGCGCGGCCAGGTGCATCCGATCACGGCACTGCCAGGACTGCTCCCGGACTTTGACGTCGTGGTGCTCATCACACCCCTCACCGAGCAGACGAAGGGCTTGGCGAACGCCGACTTCCTGGCGCGGATGAAGGACGGCGCGCTGCTCGTGAATGTCGCCCGGGGCGGCGTCGTCGACACCGAGGCGCTCCTCGCCGAGCTGGAGAGTGGCCGGATCAGGGCGGCCCTGGATGTCACCGATCCCGAGCCGCTGCCCAAGGGGCACCCGTTGTGGCATGCGCCGGGAGTACTCATCAGTCCGCACGTGGGCGGCCCGACGTCCGCGTTCCCGCCGCGCGCCAAGCGGCTCCTGGTTGACCAGTTCAACCGTTTCGTGAACGGTAAGCCGCTGCGAAACGTTGTCCTCACTACGGGCGCGTAGGCCTCTGCGGCCACCTCCGCAGTCTCCTGGATGCGGGTCAGCGTGCGAATGGCACTGCGTCGTCACGGAGGGTAAAGGGGCTATGCCCCTGAGTGACGACTGGTGTATCGTCCCGACAGGGGATGCGCCGCGCACCGTTCGGCGCCGGGGACGAGACGGCAGACTGCCAGGGGGGCGACGGGCGATGCACGGCCTATGGACCAACGATCAGACGCAGCGGAGCCGCCGACAGCGACCCCGGCGTGTATCGAGCGAGCGCGGTCACTGCTCTCACCACCACCGCAGGCACAGCGCCCGCAGGCGACACACCCATCCGGCACACCGGGACCAGAGGGACTCGGGGGAGCGGACCGGAGAGACACAGTGAGCTCCCCGGGGGCACCGCCGGCCCGCCGCCGGGTGGCCGGCGGCAGGGCGAGCCTGGTCCCGCAGCTCGTACTGGCCCTGGTGTGCGCGGGATACGCCGTCGGTGCCGCGTTCGGCTGGGGCTCGGGGACTCTCGCGCTGGTCATGGGCGACTTCGGGCTGAGCGCGGCGGCCGCCGCCGCGGCCGTGTCCTGCTTCCTCTACGCCCGCACTCCCCACAGCCGTTTTCGACCCGCGTGGCTGCTGTTCGCACTCTCCTCCGCGATGACGGCCGCGGGCAATTTCGTCTGGGGATGGTACGAAGTCGTCCTGGGCCGACCGGTGCCCAGCCCGAGCTGCGCCGACCTGTTCTTCCTGTGCTTCGCGCCGCCGGCCATCGTGGGACTGCTCGTGCTCGCCAAGCGACCGGTGAGCAAGGCCGGCTGGGTCTGTCTGGCGCTGGACGCCTGGCTGATCGGCGGCTCGCTGCTCACGCTGGCCTGGAGCCTCGCGCTCGCCCAGGCGGCCATGGCGGAGAAGCCGAGCGTCGCGCACACCGCGCTGTCACTCGCGTACCCCCTGCTGGACATCGCGCTGGTGAGCATGGTGCTGGCGCTGCACTTCAGGCGTTCGCCCGTGCACCGGTCAGCGGTGAACACCGCGATCGGCGCACTCGCCGTGACGGTGATGTGCGACGCGCTGTTCACCTCACCACTGCTGCACAGCAGCTACCGCTCCGGGCAGTTGCTCGACGCCGGCTGGTTGGCCGGGTCACTGCTGCTCGCCTACGCCCCCTGGGTGGGGCAGCGACACGGACAGGCGGAAGTAGAGGGGCGCGCGCGCGTGGTGGTCGACCATGCGCCAGAGCCCCGCCACGGACAACCGGCACTGGTGCCCCTCCAGGAAGGTCTCAGCAGGTATCCGGCCAACCGGCCCATCGCCGGTTCGCTGGCGGCGCTCACGCCCTATCTGGCCGCGGCCGTCTGCACGTTGGGCATCCTCTACAACGTGCTCAACGGCCGCACAGTCGACCGCGTGGTGCTCATCACCGGCGGCACGGTCGTCCTCGCACTCGTCGTACGCCAGGGCATCATGCTTGTCGACAACATCACCCTCACGCAGGAACTGGCGGAAAAAGAGAACCACTTCCGCTCCCTGGTGCAGGACTCCAGCGACGTCATCATGATCGCCGCCCCGAACGGCACCCTCCGGTACGTCAGCCCGGCCGCCGCCGGGGTCTACGGGCGGGACGCCGAGGAACTCGTCGGCTGTGAGCTCGCCTCGCTCATCCATCCCGAGGATCTCGGCTGCGTGGTGCACGAGGTGCGCCGGTTCCTCGCCGCCAGTCCGGCCGACGAGCCCACCACTCGCATCGAGTGCCGTTTCAAGTCCGGCGACGGCGGCTGGCTCAATGTCGAGTCGACGGTGAACCGGCACCACGGCGGCCTCATCTTCAACAGCCGTGACGTGACCGAGCGGGTGCGGCTGCAGGCCCAGTTGCAGCACAACGCCGAGCACGACCCGCTCACCGACCTGCCCAACCGCGCCCTGTTCACCAAGCGCGTCGGACAGGCCCTCTCCGGCTGCCGCGCCTCCGACCGCCGCACCGCCGTCCTCTTCATCGATCTCGACGGTTTCAAGGCAGTCAACGACACGATCGGGCACCAGGCCGGCGACGCGCTCCTCATCCAGGCAGCCCGCAGACTCCAGGACGCGGTACGCCAGGGGGACACCGCCTCCCGGCTCGGCGGCGACGAGTTCGCGGCCCTCATCGTCGGCGACGGCACCCGCGACCACACCGCGCGCGAGCATCAGATCTTCGAGCTCGCCGACCGCCTCCGCGTCACCCTCTCGCAGCCGTACTCCATCGACGGAAACGATGTCCGGGTCGCCGCGTCCATCGGTGTCGCCTTCGCAGAACCGGGCCTCGGCGCGGGCGAGCTGCTGCGCAACGCCGACCTCGCGATGTACCGCGCCAAGGCCGCGGGCAAGGGCCGTGTCGAGCTGTACGCGCCACAGATGCAGCAGGACGTCGCACGGAAGGCGGAGCTGGCGACCCGGCTGCGCGCCGCCCCGCACGACGGTGAGTTCGCGCTGCTGCACCAGCCGGTGGTCTCCCTGTGCACCGGCCGGATCACGACGGTCTCCGCGCAGGCGCGCTGGCGTTCGGCCCAGGATGTGCTGTTCACACCCGCCGAGTTCCTGCGCGTCGCCGAGGACAGTGACCGCACCGCCGAGCTCGGCCGCTGGATGCTGGAGGAGGCCGTCGAGCAGGCCGCCGAGCGCGCCGCCACCGGACTCGCCGTGCCTGTCGCCGTCCGGATGACGGCGCGTCGGCTCCTCGACCGGTCCATGCCCCTCAGCCGCATCGAGACTCTGCTGACCCGGCACGGCCTGGCCTCCGGGGCCCTGGTCATCGAGCTGGCCGAAACGGACCAACGGGTCTCACTGGACGACCTCGAGCGCCGTCTGAACGCGCTCAGGCGCCTCGGCGTCCGGATCGCCCTGGACGGCTTCGGCGGCGGCTACGCGGCGATCACCGCACTGCGGCGCCTGCCCGTCGACGTCATGAGGCTCGACCGCGGTCTGGTCGAGGGCGTCGTGGAGTCGGCCCGTCTGCACAAGATCACCAGCGGGCTGCTCCGTATCGCGGGCGACCTGGGACTGCAGTCCGAGGCGGACGGCGTGGACCGGCCCGAGCAGGTCGTCGCCCTGCGTGAGATGGGGTGCACGCACGGCCAGGGCAGGGCGTTCTCCGAACCTCTCGACGAGTACCGGCTGCGCCGTGCGCTTGCTTCCGGTCACTACTCCGTGCCGGGCAGCCCGGCCGGGCCGGTCTTCGTGGGCGGCGGCGTGGCCGGGGTCTACGCAGGTGGGGGCGCTGGTGCCCCTACGGCCGGCGGCTCGCCGGGAGCGCACGGGACCGGGACGGCCCTACGCTCACATCATGAGACCCCTGTCCCACCAACTTGACAGGCGCAGCATGCCGGGGAGAGGGTCTGTGCCATGCGCACACGAATTCTCGTACGTGGAAAGCGCGTCGGCTGAGCTGGGAATGACCCGACCGAATGAACCGGTACTCCCAGCGACCGCACCCGACGCGCTCCCCTCGCTTGCCTCACGGCACGAGGGGTTTTTTGTTGCACGGGCGCCAGTCGTACACCGCACAAACTTTGCAAAAACCCTCAGCATCGAGAAGAGAATGCCGATGAGCGAGCAGGCCACCGGGGCCCACCATCCGCAGCCGCGGCCCCGTTCCGGAGGGCAGTCCGCGCCCGAGTACGTCACGGGTGCGCAGTCCCTCATCCGTTCTCTCGAGGAGGTCGGAGCCGAGACGGTATTCGGCATCCCCGGCGGCGCGATCCTCCCGGCCTACGATCCGCTGATGGACTCCACCCGGGTGCGGCATGTGCTGGTCCGGCACGAGCAGGGCGCTGGTCACGCGGCCACCGGTTACGCGCAGGCCACCGGCAGGGTCGGTGTCTGCATGGCGACGTCGGGCCCCGGAGCCACCAACCTGGTCACACCGATCGCCGACGCGCACATGGACTCCGTGCCGCTGGTCGCGATCACCGGCCAGGTCGCCTCCAAGGCGATCGGCACGGACGCCTTCCAGGAGGCGGACATCGTCGGCATCACCATGCCGATCACCAAGCACAACTTCCTGGTCACCAAGGCCGAGGACATCCCGCGGACCATCGCCGAGGCCTTCCACATCGCCTCCACCGGCCGCCCCGGCCCGGTCCTGGTGGACATCGCCAAGGACGCCCTCCAGGCGCGTACCACCTTCCAGTGGCCGCCCGCCCACGAGCTGCCCGGCTACCGCCCGGTGACCAAGCCGCACGCCAAGCAGATCCGCGAGGCCGCCAAGCTGATCACCCAGGCCGAGCGGCCCGTCCTCTACGTCGGCGGCGGCGTCCTCAAGGCGCACGCGACCGCCGAGCTGAAGGTCCTCGCGGAGGTCACCCAAGCGCCCGTCACCACCACGCTGATGGCGCTCGGCGCATTCCCCGACAGCCACCCGCTGCACGTGGGAATGCCGGGCATGCACGGTTCGGTCACCGCCGTCACCGCGCTGCAGAGGGCCGACCTGATCGTCGCCCTCGGAGCCCGCTTCGACGACCGCGTCACCGGCAAGCTGGACAGCTTCGCCCCCTACGCCAAGATCGTCCACGCCGACATCGATCCGGCCGAGATCGGCAAGAACCGCGCCGCCGACGTGCCGATCGTCGGCGACGCCCGCGAGGTCATCGCCGACCTGATCCAGGCCGTGCAGAAGGAACACAGCGAGGGGAACACCGGCGACTACAGCGCCTGGTGGAAGGACCTGAGCCGCTGGCGCGAGACCTACCCGCTCGGCTACGACCAGCCCGAGGACGGCTCACTCTCGCCGCAGCAGGTCATCGAGCGCATCGGGCGACTCGCCCCGGAGGGCACGGTCTTCGCGGCGGGCGTCGGTCAGCACCAGATGTGGTCCGCGCACTTCATCCAGTACGAGAAGCCCGCGACCTGGCTCAACTCCGGCGGCGCCGGAACCATGGGTTACGCGGTGCCCGCCGCCATGGGAGCCAAGGCGGGGCAGCCGGATCGTACGGTCTGGGCGATCGACGGCGACGGCTGCTTCCAGATGACCAATCAGGAGCTCACCACCTGCGCCCTGAACAACATCCCGATCAAGGTCGCCATCATCAACAACGGCGCCCTCGGGATGGTCCGCCAGTGGCAGACCCTGTTCTACAACCAGCGCTACTCCAACACCGTGCTGCACTCCGGCCCGGAGGCGGACGGCAGGCAGCAGAGCGCCGGCACCCGCGTCCCCGACTTCGTGAAGCTGTCGGAGGCCATGGGCTGCCACGCGATCCGCTGCGAGTCCGTGGACGACCTGGACAAGGTCATCCAGGAGGCCAACGAGATCAACGACCGTCCCGTGGTCGTCGACTTCATCGTCCACGAGGACGCGATGGTCTGGCCGATGGTCGCCGCCGGCACCTCGAACGACACGATCATGGCCGCTCGGGACGTCCGCCCCGACTTCGGCGACAACGAGGACGACTGACGAGACCGCAGAGACGAGAACACAGAGAAGAGACACAGAGAAATGTCCAAGCACACGCTCTCGGTTTTGGTCGAGAACAAGCCCGGTGTCCTCGCCCGGATCACCGCCCTGTTCTCCCGCCGCGGCTTCAACATCGACTCGCTCGCGGTCGGTGTCACCGAGCACCCCGACATCTCCCGCATCACCATCGTGGTGAACGTCGAGGACCTGCCGCTCGAACAGGTCACCAAGCAGCTCAACAAGCTCGTCAACGTCCTGAAGATCGTCGAACTCGACCCGGGCGCGGCCATTCAGCGGGAACTCGTTCTGGTGAAGGTCCGCGCCGACAACGAGACGCGCTCCCAGATCGTCGAGATCGTCCAGCTGTTCCGCGCCAAGACGGTGGACGTCTCCCCGGAGGCCGTCACCGTCGAGGCCACCGGCGGCAGCGACAAGCTCGAGGCCATGCTCAAGATGCTGGAGCCGTTCGGCATCAAGGAGCTCGTCCAGTCCGGCACGATCGCCGTCGGCCGGGGCGCCCGCTCGATCACCGACCGGTCGCTGCGCGCGCTCGACCGGTCCGCGTAAGTTGTCGCAGAAGATCCACGTACCACCGGAAACGGGCGGTCGCCAGTACCCGGCCTCCCGTATTCCGAGACCCCGAGACTTCGCTTGCCTTTCCCGCCGTACGGTGGGACGCAACACCTGCACACAAGGAGAGAACCCAAAGTGGCCGAGCTGTTCTACGACGCCGACGCCGACCTGTCCATCATCCAGGGCCGCAAGGTCGCGGTCATCGGTTACGGCAGCCAGGGCCACGCCCACGCGCTGTCGCTGCGTGACTCGGGTGTCGACGTCCGTGTCGGTCTGCACGAGGGCTCCAAGTCCAAGGCGAAGGCCGAGGAGCAGGGCCTGCGTGTGGTGACGCCCTCGGAGGCCGCCGCCGAGGCCGACGTCATCATGATCCTGGTGCCCGACCCGATCCAGGCCCAGGTCTACGAGGACTCCATCAAGGACAATCTGAGGGACGGCGACGCGCTGTTCTTCGGCCACGGCCTGAACATCCGCTTCGGCTTCATCAAGCCCCCGGCGGGCGTCGACGTCTGCATGGTCGCCCCCAAGGGCCCGGGCCACCTGGTGCGCCGCCAGTACGAGGAGGGCCGCGGCGTTCCGTGTATCGCGGCCGTCGAGCAGGACGCGACCGGCAACGCGTTCGCGCTGGCTCTCTCGTACGCGAAGGGCATCGGCGGCACCCGCGCCGGCGTCATCAAGACGACCTTCACCGAGGAGACCGAGACCGACCTGTTCGGTGAGCAGGCCGTCCTCTGCGGTGGTACGGCCGCGCTGGTCAAGGCCGGTTTCGAGACGCTGACCGAGGCGGGCTACCAGCCGGAGATCGCGTACTTCGAGTGCCTGCACGAGCTGAAGCTGATCGTGGACCTCATGTACGAGGGCGGCCTGGAGAAGATGCGCTGGTCGATCTCCGAGACGGCGGAGTGGGGCGACTACGTCACCGGCCCGCGGATCATCACGGACGCCACCAAGGCCGAGATGAAGAAGGTCCTGGCCGAGATCCAGGACGGCACCTTCGCCCGCGAGTGGATGGCCGAGTACCACGGCGGTCTGAAGAAGTACGACGCGTACAAGACCCAGGACGAGAACCACCTCCTGGAGACCACCGGCAAGGAGCTGCGCAAGCTCATGAGCTGGGTCAACGACGACGAGGCGTAGGCTGTGGGCACGGGGCCGCGGCGATCCGCCGCGGCCTCGTCGCCGAACCTTGGGTAACCGCCCCTTGGCGGCGGTCGGCCACGGACGAGTGATCCCTCCGCGGAGGCGCAGGACGCCCTCCCGACGCCACTACACTGCTGCATGTACATACGCGTCAGGCCCACAGCGTCGTGCGTCTTCCACGCGGCTCAGGGAGCGTCCATGGCCTCCTCGGCGTAGAGGAGATCCACCGGACACTGCCTACCCTCCACCGTATGTGGCCGTCGGGACGGCCGTCCGCATTGGATATGTGAGGACTCACGTGAGCTCGAAACCTGTCGTACTCATCGCTGAAGAGCTGTCGCCCGCCACCGTGGACGCGCTGGGCCCGGACTTCGAGATCCGGCACTGAAACGGCGCGGACCGCGCCGAGTTGCTGCCCGCGATCGCCGAGGTCGACGCGATCCTGATCCGTTCCGCGACGAGGGTCGACGCCGAGGCCGTCGCGGCGAGCGGTCGTCTGAAGGTCGTCGCACGAGCCGGCGTCGGCCTGGACAACGTCGACGTCTCCGCCGCGACCAAGGCCGGCGTCATGGTCGTCAACGCGCCGACCTCGAACATCGTCACGGCCGCCGAGCTCGCCTGCGGCCTGCTCCTGGCCACCGCGCGCCACATTCCGCAGGCCAACTCCGCACTCAAGAACGGCGAGTGGAAGCGCTCGAAGTACACGGGCGTCGAACTGGCCGAGAAGACCCTCGGTGTCGTGGGTCTGGGCCGCATCGGCGCGCTCGTCGCCCAGCGCATGTCGGCCTTCGGCATGAAGGTCGTCGCGTACGACCCCTATGTGCAGCCCGCGCGGGCCGCGCAGATGGGCGTGAAGGTCGTGTCCCTCGACGAGCTGCTCCAGGCGTCGGACTTCATCACCGTGCACCTGCCCAAGACCCCGGAGACCGTCGGTCTCATCGGCCACGAGGCGCTGCACAAGGTCAAGCCGTCGGTCCGGATCGTGAACGCCGCCCGCGGTGGGATCGTCGACGAGGAGGCGCTGTACTCGGCGCTCAAGGAGGGCCGCGTCGCCGGCGCCGGCCTCGACGTGTACGCGAAGGAGCCCTGCACGGACTCCCCGCTCTTCGAGCTCGACCAGGTCGTCTCCACCCCGCACCTCGGCGCCTCGACGGACGAGGCGCAGGAGAAGGCCGGTATCGCCGTCGCCAGGTCGGTGCGCCTCGCGCTCGCCGGTGAGCTCGTCCCGGACGCCGTGAACGTCCAGGGCGGCGTCATCGCCGAGGACGTCAGGCCGGGTCTGCCGCTCGCCGAGAACCTCGGCCGCATCTTCACCGCGCTCGCGGGCGAGGTCGCGGCCCGCCTCGACGTCGAGGTGTACGGCGAGATCACCCAGCACGACGTCAAGGTGCTCGAACTCTCCGCGCTGAAGGGCGTGTTCGAGGACGTCGTCGAGGAGACGGTGTCGTACGTCAACGCTCCGCTGTTCGCGCAGGAGCGCGGTGTGGAGGTCCGCCTGACCACCAGCTCGGAGTCCCCGGACCACCGGAACGTGGTGACCGTGCGCGGCACCCTCGGCGACGGCCAGGAGGTCTCGGTCGCCGGTACGCTCGCCGGCCCGAAGCACCACCAGAAGATCGTCTCGGTGGGTGAGTACGACGTGGACCTGGCGCTCGCCGACCACATGGTCGTCTTCAAGTACGCCGACCGCCCGGGTGTCGTCGGCACCCTCGGCCGCATCCTCGGTGAGGCGGGCATCAACATCGCGGGCATGCAGGTCTCCCGTGCGGTCGCGGGCGGCGAGGCGCTGGCGATCCTGACGGTGGACGACACGGTTCCGCAGCCGGTCCTGAACGAGCTGGCCGAGGAGATCGGTGCGACGTCGGCTCGGTCGGTCAACCTGGTCTGACAGTTCGTTCACGGAAAGGGTCCGAGCCGCCTGCAAGGCGGCTCGGACCCTTTCCGCCCGTCTCCCGCCCGGCCCGGCCGCCCGGTGTGCACGCCGGTTTCCACAGGCCACGCTGGTTTCAACAGGCTTGCCTGAAGCGTCACTGACGTAGGCCGACGGTCTTGTCGGTTCGTCCGGATCTCGGCCCGTGTCCGGCCGAAGCCACTCGGAGCTCGGACTAGGGACGGGATACTCAGAGGCGGTGCGCCTTGAGGGCCATGTGGAGGAGCAGGCGGTCCTCGCCGTCGTCCAGGTCCAGACCGGTGAGCTTCTCTACGCGGGACAGGCGGTAGTAGAGGGTCTGCCGGTGGATGCCCAGGCGCGCCGCCGTGCGGCCGGCCTGGCCGGCGCAGTCGAGGAAGACCTCGGCGGTGCGGGCCAGTTCGTGGTGGGCGGGCGCCAGCAGCGGGCGTACGGCGTGGTCGTGGGCGGTCTCGGCAGGGAGCGCCGTCAGCAGGCGGAACGGACCGATGGACGACCACTCGGCGACCGGCCCCAGCCGCGGGTCGGCCAGTGCCGCGCGGGCCGCGGCCGACGCCTCCTGCCAGGCGGTATCCAGCTCGCCGAGACCGCTCCGGGGCGCGGCGATCCCGGCGGCATGCCCGCCTTCGGGCTGCCGCACACCACTGTCCGCCTCCCGCAGCAGCCGCGCGGCCGCCGAAGTCGCCGGTGTCAGCACCGCCGACGAGCGCAGCCGTACCAGTAGGGCCAGGCTGTGGCCGGTGGTACCCCATGGGACTGTGCACAGGGCCGTCGCCCCCGGGACCGTACGGACCGAGGGTGCGTCGTCCGGGTCGGCGGACGGCCAGGGGGTCACGCACACCACCGTGTGGAGGCCGTCGCCGCGTACGCCCAGTGCCGTACGGAGTTCGGCCACTTCCATGTCGTGTTGCCAGCCGCGTTCGGCCGTCAGGACGGCGCGCAGTTCACGCGTCAGGTCCGCGCCCGCCTGGGCCTCGTCCGCGAGGAGTGCGCCGATGCGGGGCGTGACCGCCATGGCGGCGGCGAGCCGGCTCTCGCTGGGGCCCGGATCGTCGGCGAGGAGCCATACGTAACCGAGGACGACTCCGCGATGGCGTACCGGAAGGCAGATGCGCCCACGGTAGACGCCGGCCTCGGGTGTCGGCGGGATGCGGACCGGGCCGGTGGCACGGGCGATGCCGAAGCTCTCGAACCAGGTGCGGACCGCCGTGGTGGAGCGGCGCGTGAGGATAGAACGGGTGCGCACGGGGTCGAGGGCGGACTCGTCGATGTCGCTGTCGCTGTCGTACGCGCCGAAGGCGATCAGCTCGAAGTCCCGGTTCTCCAGCGTCGCGGGGGCGCCGAGAAGCTCCGAGATCTCGTCGACCAGCTCTTGGTAATCGCTTTTGTAATCGCCGTTCACTCGGGCATTCTCCCGCATTTTCCGTGCACGTCATACAGATGTCTGAGATCCAGGGCACGGATGCGTGACAGCTGTCGATGGCCGACGATCAGAGGAATCCCTAGGTTTCACGGTGGTTCTCCGCGCCGTCACCGAAGCGTTCCCCCGGACGTGCGGTGACGGCTCCCCATGGTCCTTGCCTCTGGAGGTGCCCCGTGCTGGGTCCCGTGATTCTCGCCGCTTCGCGTAGCCACAAAATGCGCCGCCTGGTGTCGGCCGCCCCGGTGACCAAGCCGGTGGTGGAACGGTTCATCGCCGGTGAGACGGTCGACGATGTCGTACCGATCGTCAAGAACCTCACCGACAGAGGTCTCGAGATCACCCTGGATGTGGTCGGCGAGGACATCACCGCCCCCGAACAGTCGACGGCGGCGCGCGACGCGTACCTGGAGCTGATCGACCGCCTCGAAGGCCTGGACCTGGGCGCCCGGGCCGAGATGTCGGTCAAGCTGTCGCTGTTCGGCCAGGCCCTCCCGTCGCCCACCACCACCCTCGACCGAGGATCCTTGGGGTCCTCCCCTCCTGTTCCGTCCGGCGGCCACGAGCTTGCGCTCGCCAACGTCCGCCCGGTCGTCGAGGCCGCCGCCCGCATCGGCACCACCGTCACACTGGACGCGGAGGACCACACCACCCTCGACTCGATGTTCGCCATCCACGAGGAGCTGCGGAAGGACTTCCCGGAGACCGGCTGCGTGATCCAGGCCTATCTCTTCCGTACCGAGGACGACGCCCGCCGTCTTGCCGCGAACGGCAGCCGCGTGCGTATCGTGAAGGGGGCGTACAAGGAGCCCGCTTCGGTCGCGTACCAGGACAAGGCCGAGATCGACAAGGCGTACGTCCGCATCCTCAAGATCCTGATGGAGGGTGAGGGGTACCCGATGATCGGGTCCCACGACCCGCGGCTCATCGCCATCACCCAGGAACTGGCCCGGCGCGGGGGGCGCAAGCTGGACGAGTACGAGTTCCAGATGCTGTACGGCATCCGCGGCGACGAGCAGATCCGGCTCGCCGCCGAGGGGCACCGCGTGCGCGTCTACACCGCGTACGGCACCGACTGGTACGGCTACTTCATGCGCCGCCTCGCGGAGAAACCGGCCAACCTGCGCTTTTTCGCTCGCTCGATGCTCACCAAGGGCTGAGTCCGAACCACCGCTCACCAAGGAGTTACGGAAAACATGGATGCTGTGACCCAGGTCCCCACCCCCGTCAACGAGCCGGTGCACGGCTATGCCCCCGGCTCGCCGGAACGTGCCCGCCTCGAGACGAAGCTCAGGGAGCTGTCCGAGAACCCCATCGACCTGCCCTGTACCATCGGCGGCGAGAAGCGGATGGGCGGCGGCGACCGCGTCGACGTCGTACAGCCCCACAACCACAAGGCCCGCCTCGGTACGTACGGGAACGCCACGGAGCAGGACGCGCAGGACGCGGTCGACGCCGCGCTCGCCGCCGCCCCGGCCTGGCGCGCGATGTCCTTCGACGACCGCGCCGCGATCATCCTGCGCGCCGCCGAGCTGCTGTCCACGACGTGGCGCGAGACGCTGGCCGCCTCCACCATGCTCGGCCAGTCCAAGACCGCCCAGCAGGCCGAGATCGACACCCCCTGCGAGCTGATCGACTTCTGGCGCTTCAACGTCAAGTACGCCCGTGACCTGCTCGCCGAGCAGCCGCCGGCCAACGCGACCGGCGTCTGGAACCGCCTCGACCACCGCCCGCTCGAGGGCTTCGTCTACGCGATCACGCCGTTCAACTTCACGGCGATCGCCGGCAACCTGCCGACCGCGCCCGCCCTCATGGGCAACGTCGTCGTGTGGAAGCCGTCTCCGACGCAGACCCACGCCGCCGTACTGCTCATGGGGCTGTTGGAGGAGGCGGGCCTGCCCAAGGGCGTCATCAACCTGGTGACGGGTGACGGTCTGGCCGTCTCCGAGATCGCCCTGAACCACCGCGACCTCGCGGGCATCCACTTCACCGGCTCGACCAAGACGTTCCAGTACCTGTGGAAGACGGTCGGTCAGAACATCGAGAAGTACCGCACCTACCCGCGCCTGGTCGGCGAGACCGGCGGCAAGGACTTCCTGGTGGCGCACCCGAGCGCCGACCGCGCGGTCCTCAAGACCGCGCTGACCCGCGGTGCCTTCGAGTACCAGGGCCAGAAGTGCTCAGCGACCTCCCGCGCGTACGTCCCGGCCTCCCTCTGGAACTCCGGCCTCAAGGAGGAGTTCGCGGCCGAGGTCGACTCCATCGCCATGGGTGACGTCACCGATCTGTCGAACTTCATCGGCGCCGTCATCGACGAGCGCGCCTTCGCCAAGAACAAGGCCGCCATCGACCGTGCCGCCGAGGACCCGAGCTGCACGATCGTCGCGGGCGGCACGTACGACGACTCCGTCGGCTACTTCGTCCGCCCGACCGTGGTCGAGTGCTCCGACCCGGCCAACGAGGTCTTCACGACGGAGTACTTCGGTCCGTTCCTCGCCGTGCACGTCTACGACGACGAGAAGTACGAGGAGATGCTGACCCAGATGGAGTCGGTGTCCGACTACGCGCTGACAGGCGCGGTCATCGCGAACGACCGCGCGGCCGCCGCCTACACGGCGGAGAAGCTGCGCTACGCCGCGGGCAACTTCTACATCAACGACAAGTCCACCGGCGCCGTCGTCGGCCAGCAGCCCTTCGGCGGCGGCCGCAGCTCCGGCACCAACGACAAGGCCGGCGCCCCCCAGAACCTCCAGCGCTGGACCCTGACCCGCGCCATCAAGGAGACCCTGGTTCCGCCGACCGACTACACGTACCCGCACATGGGCTGACTTTTCCCCGACCGTTTCCTCGGTCCGACTGCCGCCCCCGCTCCGGGATTTCGGAGCGGGGGCGGCGCTGTAGGAGCGACGGGCCCAGGGCTCCGGCGGGTCGACGCGTCGGCGCCCGGGAGGTCGTCGAAGGCTGCCTTGCCGTCTGTGGTGAGCGGGGTCCGAGCGGCGGCGGTGGCGGTGGCGGCGACGATCAGGTCGTGCGCACCGCGCGGCTCGCCTTCCGATCCGCTCTGAGCCGGGATGTCATCGTCCCAGGTCAGAGCCGTGCCGCCCAAGCCTCCGTCTCAGATAGTAGGAAGCCCAAGTATGTGTGGAGACAGGCGCCCGGTCCTCGCTTAGCTTTGTAGGAGCCGAACGTCTCGCTCGACCCAGCGAAGGCGGTCGTGAGCCGGAGCCCTGAGGCAGGCAACCCCTGCGGCGCCGCTCCCCGCCCATCCGGCGTCTCGTAACCCTTTCCGCACTCCCTGCTGTCAAAAGGAGTCGATTCCCCATGGCCGAGACGACAATCCGCCGAGTCCGTCGTGTGTCCCGTACGAGCGAATCCGACCGCAGGAACGCCGCAGCGGCGCTCCAGCGCGCCCTCGACCGCAGGGACAACGGCGGCGCGACAGGCCACTGAGCCCTCGTCCAGTGGAACGTCGTGATCGACTCGCGGTCGTTCACGTTCCCCGCGTAGCTGTCCCGGACGGATGGGCGCGTCGACGGTAGGCGCGCCGACACGGCACCACCCGATGGTGTCCGTGCCCGCTGTTCGTGTCCCCTGTTCGTATCCCCTGTCCGTATCGCGGACGGTCCGTGTCACTTCCTGGGACGAGGAGTAAGGTGCGGACATGTCTCGCAGCCTCAATCTCGCAGTGATCCCCGGTGACGGCATCGGCCAGGAGGTCGTGGCCCAGGGGCTGAAGGTGCTCTTGGCCGTCCTTCCGCAGGATGTGAAGCTGGAGACCAAGGAGTTCGACTTCGGCGCCCGGCGTTACCACGCCACCGGTGAGACCCTCACCGACGCCGACCTCGACGCCCTCAAGCAGCACGACGCGATCCTGCTCGGCGCGATCGGCGATCCTTCGGTCCCGTCCGGCGTCCTGGAGCGCGGCTTCCTGCTGAAGCTCCGCTTCGCCTTCGACCACCACGTCAACCTGCGTCCGTCGAAGCTCTTGGCGGGTGTCGCCACCCCGCTCGCGGGAGCGCCCGAGATTGACTTCGTCGTGGTCCGTGAAGGCACCGAGGGCCCGTACACCGGCAACGGCGGCACGATCCGCAAGGGCACCCCGCACGAGGTCGCCACCGAGGTGTCCGTCAACACGGCGTTCGGTGTCGAGCGGGTCGTCCGGGACGCGTTCGCCCGTGCCCAGGCCCGCCCGCGCAAGAAGCTGGCCCTGATCCACAAGAACAACGTGCTGACCTTCGCGGGTCATCTGTGGACGAACATCTTCAACAAGGTGGCCGAGGAGTTCCCCGAGGTCACCACCGAGTACATGCACGTGGACGCGGCGACGATCTACCTCGTCACGCAGCCCGAGCGCTTCGACGTGATCGTCACCGACAACCTCTTCGGCGACATCATCACCGACCTCGCCGCCGCGATCACGGGCGGCATCGGCCTGGCAGCCTCGGGAAACATCAACCCCGACCGCACCGCGCCGTCCATGTTCGAGCCCGTGCACGGCTCGGCCCCCGACATCGCCGGGCAGCAGAAGGCCGATCCCACCGCGGCGATCCTGTCGGTCTCCCTGATGCTCGACCACCTGGGGTACGCCGACGCTGCCGCGGCCGTCGAGGCTGCCGTTCTGGCCGACCTCTCCGAGCGCACTCCCG
>CBFGQM010000002.1:0-43757 GCA_965650905.1 uncultured Streptomyces sp.
CCTGTTTGTGCAGGTCGGGCCTTGATCATTAAGGGTGAGTGACGGGACTTGAACCCGCGGCATCCTGGACCACAACCAGGTGCTCTACCAGCTGAGCTACACCCACCACGACCGGGGGTTGTCCGTGTGGACTTCCCGACCGGCCGAGAAAAAGTGTACAGGGTCCCGGGGGGTGCTCGCGCCCGCCTTTGTCGGGGGGTCAATGAGCAGGCAGAACGTGCTTCGCGGCGATCGCGCGGGCCGTGCTCGAGTCCGGGCCGGGCTGCGGGACGAAGATCGCCTCGCGGTAGTAGCGGAGTTCGGCGATGGATTCGCGGATGTCCGCCAGGGCTCTGTGGTTGCCGTTCTTCTCCGGGCTGTTGAAGTACGCCCGGGGATACCAGCGGCGGGCCAGTTCCTTGATCGAGGAGACGTCGACGATCCGGTAGTGGAAATAATTTTCCAGGGTCGGCATGTCCCGCAGCAGGAAGCCACGGTCCGTGCCCACCGAGTTTCCGCACAGCGGGGCCTTGCCCGGCTCCTTGACGTGCTCCCGTACGTACGCCAGGACCTGCTCCTCGGCGTCCGCCAGTGTCGTACCGGCGGCCAGCTCGGAGAGGAGGCCCGAGGCGGTGTGCATGGTGCGTACCACCTCCGGCATGGTCTCCAGTGCGGCGCCCGGCGGGCGGATCACGATGTCCACCCCTTCACCGAGTACGTTCAGCTCGGAATCGGTGACCAGCACGGCCACCTCGATGAGCGCGTCGTCGGACAGCGAGAGGCCGGTCATCTCGCAGTCGATCCACACCATGCGATCGTTCATATGTGTCACCCTACGGCCCGTCGCCGCGCCCGGGCAGGCTCGGGGTCGGGGCAGGGGCGCGGCGCGGCGGGCGAGGGTCGCCAGACCCGCGCCCGCCCCGCCGGCAGCCGCACCGCTACGGCGCACTCCGCTGTCCCGGCAGGCTCGGCCGCCCGTGCACGTACAGCTCCGTCGCGCCCTTCGCCGGGTCCATGGAGAGGGACACCGTGGGGCCCACGGCGTGCGCGGCGGCCGTGCGGCGGGTCTGGAGGGGGACGGGTACCTCCTGCGGGACCGGTGGTGGTGGCGGGCCGTCCGTGTCCGACGGTTTGTCGGACTGCGGGCGCCGGGTCCGGTAGGCGGTCCGGTACGCGGCGGGGGACGAGCCGAGCTGACGGCGGAAGTGGCCGCGCAGGGCCACCGGGGAGCGGAAGCCGCAGCGGCCCGCCACCTCGTCCACCGAGTAGTCGGACGTCTCCAGCAGCCGCTGTGCCTGGAGCACCCGCTGCGTGATCAGCCACTGCAGAGGAGCGCTCCCCGTGAGGGAGCGGAACCGGCGGTCGAACGTACGCCTGCTCATGTAGGCGCGCGCCGCCAGCGTCTCCACGTCGAACTGCTCATGGAGGTGCTCCAGCGCCCAGGCGACGACCTCCGCGAGCGGGTCGGCGCCGATCTCCTCAGGTAAAGACCGATCGAGGTAGCGCTCCTGGCCGCCGCTGCGCCGGGGCGGGACCACCAGACGGCGGGCCAGTGCTCCTGCGGCTTCATTGCCGTGGTCCGTCCGCACGATGTGCAGACAGAGGTCGATGCCCGCGGCCGTACCCGCCGAGGTCAGCACGTCTCCGTCGTCCACGAACAGCTCGCGGGGATCGACGTGGACGGACGGATAGCGCTTCGCCAGCGTCGGCGCGTACATCCAGTGTGTGGTCGCGGGGCGGGCGTCCAGCAGGCCGGCCGCGGCGAGTACGAAGGCGCCGGTGCACAGCCCGACTATGCGGGCGCCCTCCTCATGGGCCCGGCGCAGTGCGTCGAGCGCCTCCTGAGGCGGTGGCGCGGTGATCGACCGCCAGGCCGGCACGACGACGGTGCCCGCCCTGGAGATCGCCTCCAGCCCATGGGGCGCGGTCAGTTCGAGTCCCCCGGTGGTCCGCAGGGGCCCTTCCTCCCCCGCGCAGACAAGCAGCCTGTATCGCGGCACGCCGGCGTCCTGGCGGTCGATCCCGAACACCGACAGTGGTATGGAACTCTCGAAGATGGGGCCGCCGCTGAACAGCAGCACCGCGACGATCTCCTTGCGGCGTCGCCCGGAAAGTTTCCGGGCCGCGGCGTCCGGCGCGGCAGTGGAGTCGTGGCTCATACTGCTAAGCCCCCCTCGGTGGTCGCGGCTCCTCGGTCGTGTCGCTCCTGCACGTTTCCCCTCGGTCCTGCACGAGTCCCCCGCCGTAAATGACAATCAAGATCGAATCTACTGTGTCCCGTGGTGCCTGGGTGACCAGTTCAGCACTCGGCATATTGTCGACATGACAACATGGCGTGAAGCATTCGATCACGAAGCGTTGCACTCGTGGGCCGTACAGGGAAGTGCGCCTCGCCCGTGTGGCTGGTCCCCGTAGGGTGCGCACGTCCTTGGGGCCCCTTTCCGTGCAGGTCGAACGGGGGTTGGAGACCCCTTCGGCCAAGTGGTACGCGTTTCCCCGAAGTTGGCTGAAAAGCTACGGGCCCGTGCACGCAAACCGGTCAGTCGACCAGCGTATTTCCCCCTGGGTGCCGGCCCCCTCCGTGTGCTTGCGCGCCAACTCCGCCGCGCGGCCTGCGGTGCTGTGCCCGCTCCTCGGCGAGGAGGTGCGCCGCGCCCCTCTCGGACCGTCTGAGCAGCGCTCCGCAGGCGCCGGTCACGGCGGCGAGACCGAGGGCCGTGCCGGCCGCGCCCGCCAGGGAGGTCCCGTACCCGACGAGCACCACGGGAACAGGACGCAGCTGAAGGCCGCCCAGCGCACGACGTCGCCCACCGCGTCCCGTGCGGCGGGCGTCCTGAAGGAGGGCCGGGATGCGGTCGAGGGTCCGGGCACGGTGGGGCTCCCTGGGCGGCGGCTTACGGATGTTCAACGCATGTCCGACCGGCCGGTCACGGTACCCGCCCGCGGCGGGAGTTTGGGTCGGCGAAGCCGCGGAAGCGCTCCGGAGACCTTCTGCAAACCGCCTGTACGGGGCAGCAACCATTGCGTTGCGGGCGTACGGTCGTGCATGCTCCCTGGGGCCCTCCCGCGGTGAGTGCGGGATCTGGGCAGAGACGGAGTGCCGCCGTATCCTTGGGGTATGGGGTTGGGAAGATGATTCCCGGACACAGCTCCGTAGCACCTGTCGTCCCCTCCACGAGGATCAAAACGCCGAGATACCCATGGCCGGTCAAGAATTCTTCGATCCCGCGGACCGTAAGCGCCCCGTCGTCGATCCCACGGCGGCCGAGCACTCGGCGGTGGAAGAACCGGGTCAGTCCTGCGATCCGGCGTTCAAGCACGGCGTCGTCGTGGGCTTCGACGGCTCGAGGTCCAGTGAGCGCGCCCTCGCGTACGCGATCGGAATGGCCCACCGCTCCCGCTCCGGCCTGATCATCGTGCACGTCGCCAACCGGCTGCCGACCACGGTGTGGGCGGGCTGTGAACCCCCGGTCTTCGTCGATGTCCCGGACCACCGCACCGAGGTGCTCGGACTCGAACTCGCGTGCGCGGACTATCTCTCCGAGGTGTCGTGGATCCTTGTCGAGCGCGGCGGCGACATCTGCCACGAACTCGAAGAGGTCGGGCGGGAGTACGAGGCGGACGCGATCGTCGTCGGCTCCACGCACGGCATCGTCGGGCGTATCTTCGGCTCGGTCGCGGGGCGGCTCGCGAAGCGCGCCAGGCGTCCCGTCATCGTCATTCCGTAACGGGCCCTTGCATCAGGTGGGATGCGGCACCCCCGGCGTCAACTCCGTTGTGCTGGTGCGTGAACCTACTCACGCGTAGAGGTTGTTTGTGCCCTTGTGAAGGGTACATACCGGTCCCCGGACCCACCGCGGGGCCGGTACCGCATCGCACAATCGCACAAACATGAAGGGAGCCCGCCGTGGACAACGACGTCTCTGCGGGAAGCATCACCACGACCCTCGGCCATCTCGCGCTCGGACTCACCCTGCTGGCCTTCGGGCTCGGTCACACCGAAGTGATCGGCGGCGTGACGGCCACGGACGCCGTCTCGCTGGCCACCTATGTCGGCGGCATAGCGCTCTTCGTCGCCGGCCTCCTGGCCTTCCGCGACCGCGACACGTTCACGGGTACGGCGTTCGCCGGACTCGGGGCCTTCTGGTTCACCTGGGGAGTCGGCGCGGACACTCAGGTCTCCGGCAACGCGGCGGGGCTGTTCCTACTGCTCTTCTCCCTCGTCGCGCTCAGCCTGACCCTCGGTGCGTCCGCCGCCGCCCCGCTCGTCCGCGGCGCGTACGGGCTGCTGTTCGTGGCCATGTCGCTGCTCGCCGTCGCGCGGTTCGGCGACTCCGGAGCGCTCACCAGGGTCGGCGGCTGGTTCGCGGCCGTGGGCGGCCTGGTGACCTGGTACGCGGCGACCGCGGCCCTCGCCCACTGGCCGACCGCACTACCGCGAGGACGCGCTGCCCGCCGGGGTGTGACGGCCACCGGCTCCTGAAAGAACGGCCCCCTGTGTGCTGCCGGCGGCACGCACAGGGGGCCGTTCACGTGCGTACGGCTTCTATTCCACCGTTACCGACTTCGCGAGGTTCCGGGGCTTGTCGATGTCCCGGCCCAGGGCCAACGCCGTGTGGTAGGCGAGGAGTTGGAGGGGGATGCCCATGAGGATCGGGTCCAGCTCGTCCTCGTTCTTCGGGACGACGATCGTCTGGTCGGCCTTCTCCTGCTCCTGGTGGGCGACCGCGAGGATCTTGCCACTGCGGGCCTTGATCTCCTCCAGGGCCGCGCGGTTCTTCTCCAGGAGGTCGTCGTCAGGGACGATCGCCACGGTCGGCAGCGCGGGCTCGATCAGCGCGAGCGGGCCGTGCTTCAGCTCCGAGGCAGGGTAGGCCTCCGCGTGGATGTACGAGACCTCCTTGAGCTTCAGTGAGGCCTCACGGGCCACCGGGTAGCCGCGTACCCGGCCGATGAAGAGCATCGAGCGGGCCTCGGCGTACTCCTGCGCCAGCTTCTTGATCTCGTCCTCCTTGGCCAGGATCTCGGAGATCTGACCGGGCAGCCTGCGCAGGCCCTCGATGATCCGCTTGCCGTCGGAGACCGACAGGTCACGGGTGCGGCCGAGGTGCAGCGCGAGCAGCGCGAAGGCGACCGTGGTGTTCGTGAAGCACTTGGTCGACACGACGCAGACCTCGGGGCCGGCGTGGACGTACATGCCGCCGTCGGCCTCGCGGGCGATGGCGCTGCCCACCACGTTCACGATGCCCAGCACCCGCGCGCCCTTGCGCTTCAGCTCCTGCACGGCTGCCAGCACGTCGTATGTCTCACCGGACTGGGACACCGCGACGTACAGCGTGTCGGGGTCGACGACCGCGTTGCGGTAGCGGAACTCGGAGGCCGGCTCGGCGTCCGCGGGGATACGCGCCAGTTCCTCGATCATCTGGGCGCCGATCATGCCCGCGTGGTACGAGGTGCCGCAGCCGAGGATCTTCACGCGCCGCACGGCCCGCGCCTCGCGGGCGTCCAGGTTCAGACCGCCCAGGTGCACGGTGGAGAACCGGTCGTCGATGCGGCCGCGCAGCACCCGGTCCACGGCGTCGGCCTGCTCGTGGATCTCCTTGTGCATGTACGTGTCGTGGCCGCCCATGTCGTACGACTCGGCCTCCCACTCCACGGTGGTCGGCTCGGCGGTCGTACGGGTGCCCTCGGTGGTGTACGTACGGAAGTCGTCGGCCTTCAGGGTGGCCATCTCGCCGTCGTCGAGGGTGACGATCTGGCGGGTGTGTGTGACGAGCGCGGCGACGTCGGAGGCGACGAACATCTCCTTCTCGCCGATGCCGAGGACGACCGGGGAGCCGTTGCGGGCCACCACGATGCGGTCGGGGAAGTCGGCGTGCATCACAGCGATGCCGTACGTGCCCTCGATGACGCGCAGCGTCTCGCGGACCTTGTCCTCCAGCTTCACGGCCTGAGAGCGGGCGATGAGGTGGGTGAGGACCTCGGTGTCGGTCTCGGAGAGGAACGCGACGCCGTCGGCCTCCAGCTTCCTGCGCAGGTCAGAGGCGTTGTCGATGATCCCGTTGTGGACGACGGCGACCTTGCCCTCGGTGTCCAGGTGCGGGTGCGCGTTCACGTCGGACGGGGCGCCGTGCGTCGCCCATCGGGTGTGGGCGATGCCGGTGGTGCCCTTGAAGCGAGCCGGTACCTTCGCCTCCAGGTCGCGGACCCTGCCCTTGGCCTTGACCATCTTCAGGCGCCCGCTCGAGGGGGTGGTGACGACGATGCCGGCGGAGTCGTAGCCGCGGTACTCGAGGCGCTGCAAACCTTCGAGGAGGAGCGGCGCGACGTCACGCTTCCCGATGTATCCGACGATTCCACACATACAGAAAGTCCCCTAGCCATAGACGATGCGGCGCAGCTGCCTGAGTGTCAGCTCGGGCGGTGCGACCGCGCGGTACTTCAGATCCGCCGCGATCACATCGAAGATCGCCGCGTTCACCAGGCCCTGGCCCTGGAGCTCGCGATGGCGGCGACGGATGTAGTCCTCGGTCGTCTCGTCGAAGTAGGCGAGCACGTCCTGGATCACCCGCAGTGCCTCGCCCCGGTTGAGGGCGGTGGAGCGCGTCAGGTGATCAACCAGTTCGTCGTGCACCCGATGATCCTGAGGCACAGAACGCGAGATCGCAAGAATCCTGCCCGATAGCGGGCAGGATTGTGGCGAATCTGTGTCGCAGCGCTTCAGGGCGGCCTGCTTGGTGAGAAGTGAACTCTTCGCCCGCGAGAACATCCGACGTGTGAAGTTCGCCTATTTCATCCATTTCATCTATTTCGCCCAGTTTGCGGCGACGCCGGTGAACGCGGGCGCACCTGCGACAACGTCCGGGGGTGCCCACGTCCCCACCTGTGTGCGCCCTGTGCGACTCCCGCGCCACCGGGGGTGGATTTTCAGCCGACGAGCCCCAACTCCCGGGCGATCAGCATGCGTTGGACCTCGCTCGTGCCCTCGCCGATTTCCAGGATCTTGGAGTCGCGCCACATGCGGGCCACCGGGTACTCGTTCATGAAGCCGTAGCCGCCGTGGATCTGGGTGGCATCTCGGGCGTTGTCCACGGCGATGGTGGAGGAGTGGAGCTTGGCCAGGGCTGCTTCCTTCTTGAACGGTTCGCCGGAGACGAGGCGGGAGGCCGCGTCGCGCCAGGCGAGGCGGGCCGTGTGGGCCTTCATCTCCATGTCGGCGATCTTGAACTGGATGGCCTGGTTCGCGCCGATCGGCCGTCCGAACGCCTGGCGCTCCTTGGCGTATTTCACGGACTCGTCCACGCAGCCCTGGGCCAGGCCCGTCGCGAGGGCCGCGATGGCGATGCGGCCCTCGTCGAGGATGCGGAGGAACTGGGCGTAGCCGCGGCCCTCTTCGCCCAGGAGGTTGGCGGCGGGCACCCGGACGTCGTCGAAGGACAGCTCCCTGGTGTCCGAGGCGTTCCAGCCGACCTTCGAGTACGGGGCCGCCACCGTGAAGCCCGGCGTCCCGGACGGGACGATGATCGACGAGATGTGCGGCTTGCCCTCCGGAGTGCGGCCGGTGGCCGCAGTGACGGTGACCAGGCCCGTGATGTCCGTCCCGGAGTTGGTGATGAAGCACTTGGTGCCGTTGATCACCCATTCGTTGGTCGACTCGTCGAGGCGGGCCGTCGTACGGGTCGCGCCCGCGTCCGAACCGCCGTCCGGTTCTGTGAGGCCGAAGGCGCCGAGGATCTCGCCCGAGCAGAGGCGGGGGAGCCAGGTCTGTTTCTGTTCCTCGGTGCCGAAGACGTGGATCGGCATCGCGCCGAGGGAGACACCCGCTTCGAGGGTGATGGCCACGGAGGAGTCGACACGGGCGAGTTCCTCGAGTGCGATGCCCAGTGCCAGGTAGTCGCCGCCCATGCCGCCGTACTCCTCCGGGAACGGCAGCCCGAACAGGCCCATCCGGCCCATCTCGCGGACGATCTCGTACGGGAACTCGTGCCGCTCGTAGAAGTCGCCGATCTTCGGCGCCACGACGTCGTGCGCGAACTGCTCGACCGTGCGGCGGAGTTCATCGTGTTCGGGGGAGAGCCGATGGTCCAGGGACATGGGGATCACTCCTTGTAGGAGAGGGCGCGGACGGTGCGGGACGGGCTGGGTCGGCCCAGTCGGTCGGCCATCCACACGCTCGTGGCGACGAGACGGTCGAGGTCGACTCCGGTGTCGATGCCGAGGCCCCGCAGTATCCACACAAGGTCTTCGGTGGCGAGGTTGCCGGTGGCGGACTTGGCGTAGGGGCAGCCGCCCAGACCGCCGGCGGACGCGTCGACGGTCGTCACCCCGTGCTGGAGCGCGGCCAGGGTGTTGGCAAGGGCCTGGCCGTACGTGTCGTGGAAGTGCACGCCGAGGGCGGCGGTGGGCACGCCCGCCTCGCCGAGGGCGGCGAGCAGGGCCTGTACGTGCCCCGGGGTCGCCACGCCGATCGTGTCCCCGAGGCTCAGATCGTCGCAGCCCATGTCCAGGAGGGCCTTGCAGACCCGTGCGACCTGGGGGACGGGGACCGGGCCCTCCCAGGGGTCGCCGAAGCACATGGAGAGGTAACCGCGGACGTGGGCCCGCTGTGCCTTGGCCCGCTCGACCACCGGTTCGAACATGGCCAGCGCCTCGTCGACCGTCCGGTTGAGATTGGCCTTCGCGAAAGATTCCGTGGCGCTCGCGAAGACGGCGATACGGGTCGCGCCCAGGGCGAGGGCCCGGTCCAGTCCGCGTTCGTTCGGCACGAGGACCGGGAGCGCCGTGCCGCTCAGGTCGGACAGGTCCCGTACCAGGGGGAACAGCTGCTCCGCGTCGGCCAGTTGGGGCACCCATCCGGGGTGGACGAAGCTGGTGGCCTCGACGGTGGTGAGCCCCGCGTCGGCAAGACGCCGGATGAACTCGGCCTTGACCTCCGTGGGAACGGTGGTCTTCTCGTTCTGCAGCCCGTCGCGGGCGCCGACCTCGTGGATGTGGACGGCGGCGGGGAGCCCCGGCGCCGGAACGGCCATGGGGAGTCCCAGTTCGGGCGTCGTCATGTCGTGTCCTCCTCCGCTGCGAGTGGCTCGATCACGGCCAGCACCTGGTCCATGGCGACGGTCGTACCCGGTGTGACGTCCAGCTCGGTGACGCTGCCGGCGTGCGGGGCCAAGACGACGTGCTCCATCTTCATCGCCTCCACCACCAACAGGCTCTGGCCGGCCGTCACTTCGTCTCCCACGGCGACTTTCACGACGGTGACGGTGCCGGGCATGGGGGCGGTGAGGGAGTCGACGCCGGCGTGGGCCGTGCCGGTGAGGGAGGCGGCGACGGGGTCGTGGTCCAGGACGTTCCAGGCGTCGCCGTCGCGGCCGAGCCAGGTTCCGGCTCGGTGGAAGGTGTGGGCGCGGCCGTTGAGACGGAGGGTGACGCGCGAGAGTTCCTCTTCCCCGAGCCCACCCCTTCCCGAGGCCGGAGGCAGGCCCCCGGGCCCCCAGGAGACCTCCGCGTCGTGGAGGGAGCCGCGCACGCGTACCTCGACGGGATCGTGGCCGGGCACGCGCAGGTGGTGCACAGTCCAGGCGGACTCACCGCCCAGACGCCACCCGCTGGGTACGGAGAAGGGGTCGACCCAGACGTCGGCTGGCCCCGGGATAAGACCCGCCTGACGCAGCAACCCGGCTGCCACGTACACCTCATCCGGCACGTCGTCCTGGACGAGGCTTTCAACCTCCCGTTCGACCAGCCCCGTGTCCAACTCACCCGCCACCACCGCCGGATGAGCCAACAGCCTCCGCAGGAACCCCGCGTTGGTCGGCACCCCCAACATGACCGTCTGCGCCAACGCGGCCCGAAGCTTCCGCAGAGCGGTCGCCCGGTCAGGTCCGTACGCGACGACCTTGGAAAGCATCGGGTCGTACAGCGAGCCAACCTCCGTACCCTCGTTCATCCCCGAATCGGTACGGACCCCATCGCCCTGGGGCTCATGGAGGGCGACCACCGTGCCGCCCGACGGCAGAAACCCCCGAGCAGGGTCCTCCGCACAGATACGAGCCTCCACCGCATGCCCTGTGAGGGCGACGTCGCCCTGCCCGAAAGCCAGCCGCTCACCGGCCGCGACCCGCAACTGCCACTCCACCAGGTCCAGCCCCGTCACCATCTCGGTCACCGGATGCTCCACCTGGAGACGCGTGTTCATCTCCATGAAGAAGTACGACGACGGGTTGCCGCCCGGCACGATGAACTCCACCGTGCCCGCCCCCCGGTAGCCGCAGGAGCGAGCCGCCTGGACCGCCGCCTCACCCATGGCCGCACGCGTCGCGGAGTCGAGGAGCACGCTCGGCGCCTCCTCGATGATCTTCTGGTGGCGGCGCTGAAGGGAGCACTCGCGCTCACCCAGGTGCACCACCTGGCCGTGGCCGTCCGCGAGCACCTGGATCTCAATATGCCTGGGCCGATCGATCCACCGCTCCACCAGCAGTGTGTCGTCACCGAAGGACGCGCGGGCCTCGCGCCGGGCGGCGGCGATCTCGTCGGCCAGCAGTTCCGCATCCCGGACGAGCCGCATGCCCTTTCCACCGCCGCCCGCCGAGGGCTTGAGCAGCACCGGCACGCCGATCTCCCGCGCGGCATCGATCAGTCGGGCATCGGACAGACCGCTTCCCGACGACCCCGGCACCACCGGCACCCCGGCCGCCCGCACCGTCTCCTTGGCCCGGATCTTGTCGCCCATCAACGTGATCGCCTCCGCGGGCGGCCCGATGAAGACGAGCCCGGCGTCGGCGCACGCCCGCGCGAACGAGGCGTTCTCGGCGAGGAACCCGTACCCGGGGTGCACCGCCTGCGCGCCACTGCACGAGGCGGCCTCCAGCAGCCGCTCCACCGACAGATAGCTCTCGCCCGCCGGCGCCGGACCGATCCGTACCGCCGTGTCCGCCGCACGCACATGCCGGGCATCGGCATCCGCGTCGCTGAACACCGCCACCGAGCGCACACCCAGCGACCGCAGCGTACGGATGACCCGTACGGCGATCTCGCCCCGGTTGGCCACCAGCACTGTGTCGAACATCGTCGTTGGTCTCCTCACCCGGTCACATCCGGAAGACGCCGAACCCGGGCTCACCCAGGGGCGCGTTGGCGCACGCGGTCAGGGCGAGACCCAGCACCTGCCGGGTCTCCGCCGGGTCGATCACGCCGTCGTCCCAGAGCCGGGCCGTCGCGTAATAGGCGTTCCCCTGGTGTTCGTACTGCGCGCGGATCGGCTCCTTGAAGGCCTCTTCCTCCTCGGTGGGCCAGGTCTCCCCGCGCGCCTCCAACTGATCGCGCTTGACGGTCGCGAGCACGGACGCGGCCTGTTCGCCGCCCATCACGGAGATCTTGGCGTTCGGCCACATCCACAGGAAGCGCGGCGAATACGCCCGGCCGCACATCGAGTAGTTGCCTGCGCCGTACGACCCGCCGATGACCACCGTCAGCTTCGGTACGCGTGTACACGCCACGGCCGTGACCATCTTGGCGCCGTGCTTGGCGATTCCGCCCGCCTCGTAGTCACGCCCCACCATGAAGCCCGAGATGTTCTGCAGGAAGACCAGCGGGATCCCGCGCTGGTCGCAGAGCTCGATGAAGTGGGCGCCCTTCTGGGCGGATTCCGCGAACAGGATGCCGTTGTTGGCGACGATGCCCACCGGGTGCCCGTGCACCCGGGCGAAGCCGGTGACCAGGGTCTGCCCGAACTGCGACTTGAACTCCGCGAAACGCGAACCGTCGACCACGCGCGCGATGACCTCGCGTACGTCATAGGAGGTGCGGGAATCCACCGGTACCGCGCCGTACAGCCCGGCCGGGTCCGCCTTCGGCTCCACGGACGGCATCACCGACCAGGGCAGTGCTCCGCGCGCGGGAAGCGTGGACACGATGGTCCGGACGATCCGCAGCGCGTGCGCGTCGTCCTGCGCGAGGTGGTCGGTCACCCCGGAGACCCGGGAGTGCACCTCGCCGCCGCCCAGCTCCTCGGCGGTGACGACCTCTCCCGTCGCGGCCTTCACCAGGGGCGGGCCGCCCAGGAAGATCGTGCCCTGATTGCGCACGATCACGGCCTCGTCGCTCATCGCCGGGACGTAGGCACCGCCCGCGGTGCACGAGCCCAGCACCGCCGCGATCTGCGCAATGCCCGCCCCCGACATCCGCGCCTGGTTGTAGAAGATCCGCCCGAAGTGCTCGCGGTCGGGGAACACCTCGTCCTGCAGGGGAAGGAAGGCGCCGCCGGAGTCCACCAGGTAGACACAGGGGAGGCGGTTCTCCAGCGCCACCTCCTGGGCGCGCAGGTGCTTCTTCACCGTCATCGGGTAGTACGTGCCGCCCTTGACGGTCGCGTCATTCGCGACGACCACGCACTCGCGGCCGCTCACCCGCCCGATGCCGGCGATGACACCCGCCGCCGGCGCCTGGCCGTCGTACATCCCGTCGGCCGCCAGCGGGGCCAGTTCCAGGAAGGGCGAGCCGGGGTCGAGGAGTGTGTCCACCCGGTCGCGCGGCAGCAGCTTCCCGCGTGCGGTGTGCCGCGCCCGCGCCCGCTCGCCGCCGCCGAGCCGGGCCGTGGCCAGCTTCCGCCGCAGCTCGTCGACGAGCGCACGGTGCGCCGCCTCGTTGGCCCGCCAGGCCGCCGACGCGGGGTCCTCCCCCCCTCTCGGCTGCGCTCGAGCGGGGGCACCCCCGTCGCTGGTCAGCTCCGGTGCCTCCTGCATCGTTGGAGTCCCCTCACCTTGTTAATAAGCGTTAACGTGCCTCCCCTAGGTTAACGAACGCTAACCTCCCTGTCTAGAATCGCTTCCATGGCCACCAGAACCGACTCCCTCACCCGGCGTGAACAGATCCTCAAGGAGGCTGCCCGGCTCTTCGCCGAGCGGGGCTTCCACGGCGTCGGGGTCGACGAGATAGGGGCGGCGGTCGGCATCAGCGGACCCGGTCTGTACCGGCACTTCGCGGGCAAGGACGCGATGCTCGCCGAGCTGCTCGTGGGGATCAGCGGGCAGCTGCTGACCGGTGCCAGGCGACGGGTCGCCGAGGCCGAAACCGAGGGCGCCTCGGCGGCCGAAGCCGGGGGCGCCCCGAGGGCCGGGGCCGTGGGGGCCGCGGGGGCCGCGGCCGTGGGGCGTGACCCCGAGGCACTCCTCGACTCACTCGTCGAAGGGCACATCGACTTCGCGCTCGACGACCGTGCCCTGATTACCCTGCACGATCGCGAGCTCGACCGCCTCCGGGACAGCGACCGCAAGCTCGTGCGGCAGCTCCAGCGGCAGTATGTCGAGCTGTGGGTGGAGAGCGTGTGCGCGGTCCATCCCGACCTCGCGCAGCCGGCCGCGCGGGCCGCCGTGCACGCGGTCTTCGGGCTGCTGAACTCGACACCGCACCTGGGGCGCCCCGGCTCGCTGCCCGGCCGGGCGGTGACGGCGGCGCTGCTGCACCGCATGGCGCGGGGGGCGTTCCGAGCCGCCGCCCATGGCCGTGCGGGGTGACTCACGTCTCTGGACGGTTGTCCCGACCGGCGGGTAACCTGCGTGCTGAGCAAGCGCTTAGACAAGCGTGTTCGAAGCCATGTACCCCGGTGGAGGTGGGCAGTAGTGCGCCGTACGGTGTTCAACGAGGATCACGAAGCGTTCCGGGAGACCCTGCGTGCCTTCATCGAGGCCGAGGTCGTACCGGTCTACGACGAGTGGTTCGCAGCGGGCCAGGCGCCGCGCGACTTCTACTACAAGCTCGCCGATCTGGGCGTCTTCGGCATCCGCGTGGACGAGCAGTACGGCGGCGCCGGCATCGACACGCACAAGTTCGAGGCCGTGATGTACGAGGAGACCGCCCGCGCGGGCGTCTCCTTCGGCGGCTCCGGCGTGCATGTGCTGCTCGGCCTGCCCTACATCAAGGCGCTCGCCACCGGCGAGCAGAAGAAGCGCTTTTTGCCGAAGTTCGTCTCCGGCGAGGAAATGTGGGCCCTCGCGATGACCGAGCCCGGCGCCGGCTCCGACCTCGCGGGCATGAAGACCACAGCCGAGCTCTCCGACGACGGCACGCACTACGTACTCAACGGCGCCAAGACCTTCATCACCGGCGGTGTGCACGCCGACCGCGTGATCGTGTGCGCCCGGACGGCCGCCGCGCGCGAGGACGACCGCCGCTTCGGTATCTCCCTGTTCGCGGTCGGAACCAAGTCCGAGGGCTACTCCGTCGGCCGCAAGCTGGACAAGCTCGGCCTGAAGGTCTCCGACACGGCCGAGCTGGCCTTCGTGGATGTGAAGGTGCCGGTCGAGGACCTGCTGGGCGAGGAGAACAAGGGCTTCTCCTACCTGGGCGGGAATCTGCCCTCCGAGCGCTGGGGCATTGCCTTCGGCGCGTACGCGCAGGCCGCGGCGGCCGTCCGGTTCGCCAAGGAGTACGTGCGGGAGCGCACCGTCTTCGGCAAGCCGGTCGGCGCCTTCCAGAACACCAAGTTCGAGCTGGCCGCCTGCCAGGCCGAGGTGGACGCCGCCCAGGCCGTCGCCGACCGCTCCCTGGAGGCCCTCGACGCGGGCGAGCTGACCCCGGCCGAGGCCGCGAGCGCCAAGCTGTTCTGCACCGAGGTCGCGCACCGTGTCATCGACCGCTGCCTCCAGCTGCACGGTGGTTACGGCTTCATGAACGAGTACCCGATCGCCCGTCTGTACACGGACAACCGCGTCAACCGGATCTACGGCGGCACCAGCGAGGTCATGAAGATGATCATTGCGAAGGACATGGGCCTGTAAGCGATTCGCGGTCACCGCACGGTACAGCCGACACCATGAGCCAGAGCCAGGCACTTTCTTCCCTGCTCGATCTACTCGACCTCGAGCCGATCGAGCGGGACATATTCCGCGGCCAGTCCCAGTCCGCCGTCGTCCCGCGCGTCTTCGGCGGTCAGGTCGCGGCGCAGGCGCTGGTCGCCGCCGGGCGTACGGTCCCAAAGGACCGGCTCGCCCACTCCCTGCACGCGTACTTCCTGCGCCTCGGGGACCCCGGCGCGCCGATCGTCTACACCGTGGACCGCATTCGCGACGGCGGTTCCTTCACCACCCGGCGGGTCGTCGCGGTCCAGCACGGGCAGCCGATCTTCCATCTCTCCGCGTCCTTCCAGGTGTACGAGGACGGCATGGAGCACCAGGCCGGCATGCCGGCCTCACCCGACCCCGAAACGCTGCCGACCGCGGCGGAGATGCTGCCCGAGTACGCGGACGTGTTCCGCGAACACGGCGTCCTGGAGTGGCTGCTGGAGGCGCGGGAGGCGGTCGACCTGCGGTACGTGGACGCGCCGCCCTTCGCCACGGTGGGGGAGCGGCGGGAGCCCCGCTCCCAGGTGTGGTTCCGCACCAACGGCAAACTCGACGAGTTCACGGCCGATCCGCTACTGCACGTGTGCCTCGCCACCTATGTCTCCGACATGACGCTCCTCGACTCCGTCCTGCTCGCCCACGGGCGTGGCGGCTGGGCCGTCGGTGACATCGTCGGCGCCTCGCTGGACCACGCGATGTGGTTCCACCGTCCGTTCCGCGCCGACGAGTGGCTCCTGTACGACCAGGAGTCGCCGTCCGCGTCGGGCGGGCGGGGCCTTGGCCAGGCCCGGATCTACACGCGGGACGGGCAGCTGGCGATCACGGTGATCCAGGAGGGGGTCGTACGGGTGCCGCGGTGACGGAACCCCTTTGCTACGCCAACCTCGCCTCCGACAGCAGGTACGCCGTCATCGGGTCGTAGTGGCGCGGGCTCGTGACGTGGTCGTCGAGGGGGATCGTCACCTGGAGCGTGCCCTCGGACTCGGCGAGGAAGAGCGCGGGGTCGTTGCAGTCCGCGTACCCCATGGAGTCGATGCCGTGCTGGCCCGCGCAGCCCGCCCAGCCGTGGTCGGCGACGACCAGGTCGGGCAGGGGCCGGCCCTCGCGCTCGAGTCCGCCCAGGATCGCGCGCATCGGCTCGCCGGAGTGCGTGTGCCACAAGGTCGCACCGTGCTCCAGGACCGCCACGTCCGCGAACTGGAAGACGTACCCCTCGTCCGTGTGCAGGCCCTCCGGAATCACCACGATCTCGCAGCCGGCGGCCCGGAGCGCGGCTGCGGTCGCACGGTGCACGTCGAGGAGCCCGCCCGGGTGACCCGTCGCGAACAGCACCCGCTGCTTCCCGGCCGCCGCCTTGCGCAGCCGCGACGCCATCCGCTCCAACGCGTCGACCGTCAGCTCCGGGTCGATGGTGTCCTGCCCGTGGCGGTACTCCGGGTCGTCGTTCACCCCGCAGCGCTCCGCCATCACCGCGAGCACGTCCTGCTCGTCGGTCCAGCGGTCACCGAGCTCCAGCCCGAGCCAGTAGTTGCGGTCGCCGTTCGCCAGTTTGCGGTAGTGGGAGAGGTTGTTCTCGCGGGAAGTGGCGACGTCGCCCGCGATACGTGTCCGTACGAGATGGTCGACGAGCTCGGCGCGGCTGGGAGTCCCGGGTATCGGCATGGCTCCTATTCTGCCGGGGCGTTCCGCCCTGCGAACCGGTGTCCCGGAGCCTGGGACGGGGGTCACGTGATGGTCCTGCTCGGCGGCCGCGCCATGGACCGGCCGCAGCATGTCGGGCTCGGGTTCCATGCCGATCGGGCGCCATCGCCCGGTACGAGCCGAACCCGGCCGCCGTCGCGCACAGCGTGACCAGCAGCAACGACACCAGCGAGAAGCACCGGCCCCGAGGATCACGCGGGTCTCTCACCTCGGCCAACCGCCGCAGCAGCAACGTCCGCTCCGACGCGAGCGACATCGACACCACCACGGGCACACACATGGCAGACTGACGATTCATCGAAGCTCCGTAGGCACAAGGCGACTTGGTAGGTCACCCCGCTCAACGGAGCTTCGATCTTCCACGTCGCGGACCGCTCACCTGCAGAAACGTTTCAATCCCGGACCTTGCGTCAGCCCTGGTCGGTGCCCTGGTCGAGTTCGGTCGGCGCGCAGCGGGGCGCGAAACAAGCACATTTCGCCCGAGTCCGCTGAAAATCGTCGTGCACGATGCGATCCGGAGAGCTGGACAGGCGGCCAGATTGGCTAGACCTTTGCGGTTGCTTGAAAGTTGTAGTTGCTTGAAAGTTGTAGGTTGCGCCTCTGTTGTGGAGTCCAATACGCTGCCGTCCGCTGCGGAATTTTCGGCAGGGCTTTCGATGGGGTTCAGCGTCGGAGCCCTTTGGACTTCAAGGCTGCATAGATGCACCCTCCAAGTATCCGGACTTCTACGACGAGCCAAGCTACGTCACCTTCTAAGAGCTTGCAGGGCAACACCTGAAGAAGTCGGGCTGGTGAACAAATAGCTACCATCGCGGGAGCTGATTTGAATCCGGACCGGGTCGTGGATTCTCCCAAGAATCGGGCATGGGGGTGTTGGTGGTTGACATGTCCATTGCGGCATGTCAACCTATGCGAACCGCTCGGGAGCAAGGCGCTCTTTGGCGGTCCGATCGCATCGTGAAGTCAATCCAATTACGGCGTGCGACAGGGCGTCCTGGGAATATGATCCGTGAAAAAGGCGAAGTGAGGTCGTAAATGACGCATCAGATGCAGGGTTTATCGTTCACCGAAATGGCTGAGCAGTACGGAACGCCGATCTACGTCTATGACGCCGATGTCATCACCGACACCTATCGCCGGGTGAGGGCCGCGCTCGATGAGAACATACAGATCTTCTACTCACTGAAGCCGAACCCGAACATCAGTGTCGTCGGACTGCTGGGCAGTCTCGGCGCGGGGGCCGAGGTCTGCTCTCTGGGGGAGCTGAGGTCCGCGCTCGCGGGAGGGATTCCGGCTGGCAATATTTTGATGACCGGCCCCGGAAAGAGCATCGAGGAAATCACCGAACTCGTCTCACTCGATGTGCGGGCGATCATCTGTGAGTCTTTCCCCGAACTCCGACTCATCGACTCGATCGCCAAGCGGCTGGGCAAGCGTCCGCAGGTGCTGCTTCGGGTCAACCCGGCTCATGGAGTGACCGGTGGCCGGCTGACGATGGCGGGCCGGCCACGCCAGTTCGGCATCGACGAAGCCACCGTCCTCGAAGCCACCACCACTGTGGACGAGCACCCCAACATCGACATCATCGGTGTTCAGATCTACACCGGAACGAGGATCCTGGACGCCGACGTAATCGTCCAGAACACCGAGCGCGCACTCGACCTAGCCGACCAGGTCGCCGACAAGCTCGGAATCACCATCCAGATGGTCGACCTGGGCGGAGGCATCGGCCTTGCTTACTTCGAAGGCGAGTCCGACCCCGACGAGAAAACTTTCGTCACCGGCATCAACAAAGCCACCAGGGATTTCCGGGCCAAGCACCCCAGCGCCGTCATCGCGATGGAACCGGGCCGCTACCTCGTCGGCCAGGCGGGTGTCTGCGTCTTGAAGGTGCGTTACGTGAAGGAGTCCCGCGGTGAGCGCTACGCCATCACCGACGGTGGATCGAACCTGAACATGTCCGCCATCGGTCTCGGCACCTACGTCAAGCGCAATTTCCCCACCGTGCTCCTGTCCGCGGACCGGCCAATCGATGGACCGTGGTCGATCACCGGGCCACTGCTCACCCCCACCGATGTCCTCACCAAGCAGGCCGAGATGCCCGCGCTGTTTCCCGGCGACCTGATCGGCATTCTGCGCATGGGTGCTTACGGCCCAACGGCGTCAATCGCCTACATGAACGGGCAGGGATACCCGGCAGAAATCATGGTCCTGGACGGGGTCGCCCATCTCATTCGCGAGCGCGACACCCCGGAAGACCTGCTGAGCAAGCAGATTCTCCTGGACTTCGACCGAGAGGAGCAGCTCGACATCCGGGACACCATCGCCGAGGTTCTCAATCGCGATGCCGGAACTCTCACCAAGGAGACCCGGCTCAGTGACGACCTCCATCTCGACTCGCTGTCGATGGTCGAACTCATGGCCAGGCTGGAGGACCAGTTCAAGTTCTCCGTGGATCCAGAGGGTTTGTCGCTCTGTGACTTCGCCACTGTCGGTTCGCTGAACGCGTATGTAGAGAGGTGCATACGTGGGGAATGAACTGGTCCATGACCTGCTGGATGCCGCGCCGCCCTCGGCGGACGCGATGGCGGAACGAGGACGTGTACTCCGCTACCTGGATGTCGTCAGAGCCAGCATCGAGATCGCGTCGTGGATGCACCACAGCGGGGTCGGAGTGGGCGACAGGGTGATCATCTCCCTGTCCCGGTCTCACGCGCTTGATGTCCCGTCATTCGTGTACGCGTGTTCACGAATTGGTGCGGTGTTTTGCATAGTGCACGAGCAGGTTGTCGGGGCAGCCCTCGTCCACGTTCTCGAGGACGCGGCCCCGGCTCTGGTCATCTCCGACAATGCGGAGGTGCTCGGCGAGGCAGCCATACGGGGCATACCCGCCTACGGCCCGGACATCGACTTCGGCGCTGCACCGCAGGTCGTGGAACAGCTGCGAGTCTCCCCCGAGGCCCCTGCCTGCATGATCTACACATCCGGCAGCACCTCGCGACCCAAGGCGGTCGTCTCGGCACACGCACAGATCACGTTCGTGGCACGGGCGATTCAGTCTCAGCTTCGCTATCGGCCCGACGACGTGATCTACACCACGCAGCCGTTCTCCTTCGATGTCGGCCTCTACCAGATCTTCTTGGCCGCCCTGTGCGGCGCGCGGGTATGGCTGTCCTCGCCCAGCGGCGCGGGTGTGTTCATCGTTTCGGAGATGGTCGAATCGAAGGCCACGGTGCTCCCCGCGGTGCCCACCGTGGCGCAAGCGCTGATGTGGGCGGTCAGCAGGTGGAAGGCCGAGTCGCCCCTGCCGAGGCTGCGCCTGCTCACCAATACTGGCGCGGCCATGCCAAGTGGGGTACTCGCGTCACTGCGCGAGCGCCTGCCGGATCTGCGCATCCAACTCATGTACGGCCTCACCGAGTGCAAGCGTGTCTCGATCATGCCCGTCGACGGTGACCTCGAACGCCCGGGGTCGTCGGGGTTGGCGCTACCGGAGACGGAGATCCGGATCGTCGATGGAGAGGACCGCGTCGTGCCTGCCGGTGTAGTCGGTGAAGTCGTGGTCGCTGGTCCCCACGTCATGAACGGCTACTGGAACCAGCCGGCTATGACCGCCGAGAAATTCAGGGTGTCCGGTCTGCGCACGGGGGATTTCGGTTACCTCGATGACGACGGGTATCTGTTCATCGAAGGCCGTCGCGACGATATCTACAAGCAGAGCGGGTTTCGCGTCAGCGCATCGGAGGTCGAAGCGGCCGCACTCGAAATACCGGGGGTTCAACTGGCGGCTGTACTCGCTCCGAAGAATGATCGCGACAGCATCCTTGTCGTGACGGGCGCGGTGGATTCGGAGTCGGTGATGAGAGGGCTGTCGGAGCTACTCGAACTGTTCAAGTTGCCGAAGCAATGTATGTTGGTGGAAAAGATATCACTCAACCAGAATGGAAAGATCGACAAGAACGCCATCGCATCCATGCTGTTCGCCCAGGGGAACGCCAAAGTCGGTTCGGGCGGATGAACGGATAAAGGGGTAAAAGGGGTCCCGGTAGTTCGCGGGGCCTGTCGATAACGCCCCTTGCATTGGAGGTCGGCCGGTTGATGAGCCGGCCGACCTCCATTATTTGAACGGCCGACCAACAGGAGTTCCCCCTGCATCATTTACCTCCAATATCCTCGGCTGGCCTCCACATTGTGAAGAGATCCCGATATCAACTTCACAAAGGGGGTGCGTTTGGAACAGGCGCTTGATGGCAATATGGGCGGCGATCGACCATCTTCAAGCCCCACGCCTTCTTCAATTGACCGTTCTCTCTCCAGTGGATTGGTTTGTTCGGTGTCAATTTCCATCCGTGCTCGACACGCTCTCCCCCTCGCTTTGGCGGGCTCTCTCGCAGTGACGGTCCTCGTTTCCACCGAACCGGCGTCGGCTGAGAGCGGCAGACGGGTCTGCAGTGCCACCGAGAAGCAAAATCAGACCCTCGGCGGTCGCGAGTACTGGGTTTCAGTGGGGCTCGATTACAAGAAGGACGGGAGGTGTCCCATCCTGTGGCCGAAAGACCAGGAATACTACAACAGTATAGGGATGCCGGAAGGGCCGCCCGGACTCACCAAGGAGAACCCGAACCCCAAGGTCCGCTGCGAGGACTGGCCCTGGAATATGGGCGGAACTCCGTGGGGCAATGATGATGTGTGCACTCAAATGGAAGACGACGTGCCTTACATTTTCTACGTCGACAAGCTGACGGGCCAAACCTCAGAGAAGCGCGGCTCGCATCTTTTCAACATTTCCTGGTGAATCGTTGACCGGCCTTTTGTACCTCGATTTCGTAAGAGGGACCGTAAGAGGGTCCGTCAGGTTGCCGGCGGACCCTCTGTGCTGTTCGGTGCTGTTGTTTTCGGCGGGGGATATCAGGCTCGATCCACCGATTGATGTTTCGCCTGTGGACGAAGTGGCCCTGCCCGGTCGGCAGCCCGCCGACGGCTCCGCCCACCACCGCTGGGGGATGGGGGCGCAACTGTGCATCTCGGAGAGCAGTGGAACAGGAGAACAGCGGCTCAGCGGTGTACGGCTGTCACGGAACGGGAGACCAGGGGGCGAGCAGATCACGCAGCAACTCGGTGAAGGCTGTGTCCAGTGTGTCCTCCCCATGTTGGTCGCCGACGGCTTCGGGGTTGAGGGCGGCGGGGCGGGCGATCCAGAGAATCTTCCACGTCCTGGAGTTCAGTGCGGGGTCGCCCCAGATCCCGCCGTGTGGGACGAGCGGGTGGAGCAGATCGCTGAGCTGTTCCGTCACGACCTGCACCAGCGGGCCCTCGGTCGCTGCGTGCGCGGCTGCGAGTGCCGTGGGGGACGACCGGGCGATGGCTGCCGTCGTCGGATGGCGGCGGATGATGCGGACCACGTGTGTCAGGTGGTCGGTGATCCCCGGGACGGTGCCGTCGCTGGGGCAGGCACGGTGCGCCGAGTCAAAGACGTGTGCGAGTTCGGCCTTGAGTGCGAGCAGGTGCAGCGCGGAGGCGGACTTCCAGTTGGCATAGAGGAAGTTGCGTGACGTGCCACAGGTGCGGGCGATGGCGGCGAGAGGCACCTCCAGACCGTCGGTGCGCATCAGCGTGCGTACTGTGGTGATCACCTGTCCTGTGCTGTAAGGGCTGCGTGCGTACGCGAATCGCGGGCTCATGACGCCTATCGTGCAAAAAAGCGTGAGCGCGTAGGGGCAGAATGCCGTCTGGGCACTCGAATGAGCGGTGTTTGCACGCTGCGGGGAGAAGTGCTCAGGCTTTCGCCGGAGGTACTGCTCTGCTGGGCCGAGTGCGACTCGGCCCGAACAGCCCCCTCAAGCGGGGAGCTCGCCGTGCTTGACGGCGGTGACGAACAAGGACCAGCCGGTCGCCTAAAAAGACACAGCGGGGCCGTGCGGGTTCGAGCAGCCGCGCCGCATGTTCGTGGTGACGCTGCGGGTGGGTCTGACTCGCTCGTCTGACAGTGACGACAACCGGAACACGGTCCAGACCACCCGCCTCCCTCACCTGCGCCTGCGCCTGCCCGTTTGCCATGGAGGGATGAATTTCCCGTCCGTCGGCGTTGGTGCCTTCCGATGGACCCGGACTGATCAGGACGAACGGAAGGCACCGGCGTGGCAGCGCAAGAGCTGGGGGAGGGGCGGGGGAAGCCCGGCTGGGTACGGCGGCTCGCCGGGTACGCGTGGCGGTATCCGAAGGACGTCGTGCTCGCGCTGGGCGCCTCGCTGGGCGGTATGGCCCTCATGGCCCTCGTACCACTGGTCACCAAGGTCATCATCGACGACGTCATCGGGGATCACAGCCGGGACATGGCCCCATGGGCCGGCGCCCTCGTCGCCGCCGCCGTCCTCGTCTACGTCCTCACCTACATCCGGCGCTACTACGGAGGCCGCCTGGCCCTCGACGTCCAGCACGACCTGCGGACCGAGATGTACGGGACGATCACCCGGCTCGACGGGCGGCGGCAGGACGAGCTGTCGACCGGGCAGGTGGTGGGCCGGGCGACCAGCGACCTCCAGCTGATCCAGAGCCTGCTGTTCATGGTCCCGATGACCATCGGGAACGTACTTCTCTTCCTGATCTCCCTCGCAATCATGGCGTCGCTGTCCCTGCCGCTCACCCTCGTCGCGCTGGCCGTGGCCCCCGCGCTGTGGTGGGTGGCCAAGCGGAGCAGTACCCGGCTGCACCCGGCGACCTGGTACGCGCAGGCGCAGGCCGCCGCCGTCGCCGGAGTCGTCGACGGCGCCGTCAGCGGCGTACGCGTGGTGAAGGGGTTCGGGCAGGAGGAGCAGGAGACCGGGAAGCTGAGGGAAGTCGGGCGCCGGCTCTTCGCGGGGCGGCTGCGGACCGTTCGGCTCAACGCCAGGTACACCCCGGCACTGCAGGCCGTGCCCGCGCTCGGGCAGGTCGCGATGCTCGCTCTGGGTGGCTGGCTCGCCGTACGCGGGCACATCACCCTGGGTACGTTCGTGGCCTTCTCCACCTACCTCGCCCAGCTGGTCGGACCCGTCCGCATGCTCGCCATGGTGCTCACCGTCGGGCAGCAGGCCCGGGCCGGCGCCGAGCGCGTCCTGGAGCTGATCGACACCGAGCCGTCGATCAAGGACGGCACAAAGCCGCTGCCGGCCGACGCCCCCGCGACCGTCGAGTTCGACGACGTGACCTTCGGCTACGGCGGGGGATCGAAGAAGCAGCCCGTACTCGACGGGCTGTCCTTCGAGATCCGGCCCGGCGAGACCCTCGCTGTCGTCGGCGCCTCCGGCTCCGGCAAGTCGACGGTGTCCCTCCTTTTGCCGCGCTTCTACGACGTGACGCGCGGCGCCGTTCTCGTCGGCGGGCACGACGTGCGGGAGCTGACGCTCGACTCGCTGCGCGCCGCGATCGGGCTCGTCCCCGAGGACTCCTTCCTCTTCTCGGACACCGTGCGCGCCAACATCGCGTACGGCCGCCCCGAGGCCACCCAGGAGGAGATCGAAACCGCCGCGCGGGCCGCCCAGGCGGACCGGTTCATCACCGGGCTGCCCGAGGGCTACGACACCAAGGTCGGCGAGCACGGTCTGACCCTCTCCGGCGGGCAGCGCCAGCGCGTCGCACTCGCCCGCGCGATCCTCACCGACCCGCGCCTGCTCGTCCTCGACGACGCGACCTCGGCCGTGGACGCCCGGGTGGAACACGAGATCCACGAGGCCCTCAAGCACGTCATGGCCGGGCGTACCACCCTCCTCATCGCCCACCGCCGCTCCACCCTCAACCTCGCCGACCGCATCGCCGTGCTCGACGCCGGACGGCTCGCCGACATCGGTACGCATGAGGAGCTGCAGGAGCGCTCGTCCCTGTACCGGCGGCTGCTCACCGACCCGGACGAGCTGGGCGGCGTCTCGCCCGGGCACACCCGGCCGGCCTGCCCGGGCGAGGACACCTCCGTACGGGACGAACTGGACGCCGAGTTCGACGTCCAGCGGGGGATCACGCCCCGGCTGTGGACCGGGGACCGTGAGCCCCGGGACGCGGCCATGGACGGGATGCCCGCGACACCAGAACTCCGCGCCCAGCTCGACGCGTTGCCCCCGGCGAGCGACACCCCCGGCGTCGACGAGGCGCGGGCGGTCACCCCCGAGGAGTCGTACGGACTGCGCAGGCTGCTGCGCGGCTTCGGGCTCCCGCTGCTCGTCAGCCTCGGCCTCGTCGCCGTCGACGCGGGCCTGGGGCTGCTGCTGCCCGTGCTGATCCGTGACGGCATCGACGACGGTGTCACGCAACTCGCGCAGGGCGCGGTGTGGACGGCGGCGGCGCTCGGCCTGCTGACCGTGCTCGTCCAGTGGGCAGCGCAGACCGGTGAGATCCGCATGACCGGACGTACGGGCGAGCGGGTCCTGTACGCGCTCCGGCTGAAGATCTTCGCGCAGCTCCAGCGGCTTGGGCTCGACTACTACGAGCGGGAGCTGACGGGCCGGATCATGACCCGGATGACGACGGACGTCGACGCCCTGTCGACCTTCCTGCAGACGGGGCTCGTCACCGCCTTCGTCTCGGTTGTCACCTTCTTCGGCATCATGGTCGCGCTGCTCGTCATCGACGTGCAGTTGGCGCTCGTGGTCTTCGCGACGCTGCCGCCGCTGATCGTCGGTACGTTCTTCTTCCGCCGGTCCAGCGTGAAGGCGTACGAACTGGCCCGTGAGCGGGTGTCCGTGGTGAACGCCGACCTTCAGGAGTCGGTGTCCGGGCTGCTGATCCTGCAGGCGTTCCGGCGTGAGCGGGCCGGCGGGCGGCGGTTCGCGGAGGGCAGCGACAGCTACCGCAGGGCGCGGATCCGCGGACAGTGGCTGATCTCGGTGTACTTCCCGTTCGTGCAGCTGCTGTCGTCGGTCGCGGCGGCAGCGGTGCTCATCGTGGGCGCGGGGCGGATCCAGGCGGGGACGTTCACCGCCGGCGCGCTGGTCGCGTACCTCCTCTACATCGACCTGTTCTTCGCGCCCGTGCAGCAAATCTCCCAGGTCTTCGACGGCTACCAGCAGGCGACCGTCTCGCTCGGCCGGGTCCAGGAACTGCTGCAGGAGCCGGCCTCCACGAAGGCCGCCGACGAGCCACGCGTAGTCCTGTCCCTACGCGGCGACATCACCTTCGCGGACGTCGACTTCGCCTACAACGACGATGAAGAGGCGCTCAGCGGGGTCTTTCTGACCATCCCCGCCGGGCAGACCGTCGCCTTCGTCGGCGAGACCGGCGCGGGCAAGTCGACGCTGGTCAAGCTGGTCGCCCGGTTCTACGACCCGACGGGCGGGCGGGTGACGGTCGACGGCACGGACCTCCGCTTGCTGGACCTCACCTCGTACCGGCACCGCCTGGGTGTCGTCCCTCAGGAGGCGTACCTCTTCCAGGGCACGATCCGGGACGCCATCGCGTACGGCCGCCCGGACGCGACCGACGCCGAGGTGGAGGCCGCCGCCCGCGCGATCGGCGCCCACGACATGATCGCCACGCTCGACGGCGGCTACCTCCACGAGGTCGCCGAACGCGGCCGCAACCTCTCCGCCGGACAGCGCCAGTTGATCGCCCTCGCCCGCGCCGAACTCGTCGACCCGGACGTCCTCCTCCTCGACGAGGCCACGGCAGCCCTGGATCTGGCCACCGAGGCCCAGGTCAACCAGGCGGCGGACCGCATCGCGGGCCGCCGTACGACCCTGGTGGTCGCCCACCGCCTGACGACCGCGGCTCGCGCGGACCGGGTCGTGGTCATGGATCACGGGAGCGTCGTGGAGGACGGCACGCATGACGAGCTGCTCGAACGGGGCGGACGGTACGCGGAGTTGTGGCGGCTGTTCGTGGGACAGCCCGTCGCGGAAGTCAGTACGTCGATCTGACCTGTTGGGCCACGGGTAAACACACGGGTGAACAGGCGAGGCCCGTGCCAAACGCTCCACACACGCCAAACGCAGCAAAGCGCCAGCAGACCCCGATGAGGCAACCTCCGGCCCACGTGATGCGTCGTTACGTCAGTACGCCGACTGCTGCGGGAGGAACAACAGTGGACAAGGGTGCGATACGCCGGCGGCTGGCGCTCGGCATGGCCGTGCTGACCGCCTCGGGGCTGCTGTCGCTCGCGGGCCCGGGCACGGGTGACGCGCAGGCGGCGGCGCTCTGTTCCGGCCGCAAGGTGCGTACTCTGCTCTTCTCCACGGGCTCCGTGCAGATCTACAAGAAGCGTGGTTACGTCTGCGTGGTGAGCATGCCCAAGAAGCCGGGCGCCCGGAGGTCCATGTCCGTGAGCGTGCGGGCGCGCGGCAACCGGCCGGCGCTCGACAAGGGGCGCTTCAGGCGACACGCGGGCCCGGTGACCGTGCACGCGGGCCGCCGCTGCGTGTGGGTGAAGGGTTCCGTCGGCTCGGGCTCGACGAGCTCGGGCTGGATTCTCTGCTGACTCCCTGCCGACGGTATGGATCACCTCGAGTTGCCCTACGCCGACTCGTTCAGCAACCGCGAAAGGTGCTCCCGGCCCGCGCCCAGCAACCCCTCCAGAGGCGCGGCGGACTCGTACCACCGCTTCTCGTACTCCCAGCACAGCCAGCCGTCCCAGCCCTCGCGGCTCAGGAGCTCGACACACTCCGTGAGCGGGAGGACGCCCGCGCCGAGCGGCAGGGGGGTGGTGTCGTCGGCGGAGGCGATGTCCTTGACCTGGATGTAGCCGAGGTAGGGGGAGAGGGCCGCGTAGGTCGACGAGGGCTGTTCGCCGCCGAGCCAGGTGTGCATGACGTCCCAGAGGGAACCGACATGGCGGTGGCCGACCAGGCCGAGGACGCGGATGGCGTCCGCGCCGGTGCGGTGGGAGTCGTGGGTCTCCAGGAGGATGCGTACGCCCAGGTCGGCGGCGTCCTCCGCGGCCGTGCCCAGACGGCGTGCGGCCGTCGCGTCGGCTTCCTCGGTGCTCTGTTCGGGGCCCGCGCCGGGGAAGACGCGGATGGAGGGCGCGCCGAGGTCGCGGGCCAGCTCGAGGAGCGCGCGGATTTCGTCGAGTACGGGAGCGTCGTCGCCCGGGGCCGCCACCCGCGCGTATCCCGCCAGGCCCAGGATCTCTACGCCGGATGCCTTGAACTCGGCGGCGATGTCGGCTCGTTGGTTCGGGGCGAGGCCGGGGTGGACCGGCTCCTCGGGGTGCGTGCGCAGCTCGACGCCGTGGTAGCCGTGCGTGGCCGCGAGCCGTACCACGTCGGGGATCGGGAGTCCAGGAACGCCGAGGGTGGAGAACGCCAGTTTCATGCCGGGACCATACCCGTACCCGTCACTCGCACGTGCCGTGCAGGTTCAGTCCTGCGTGCCGTGCGGGTCCGCACGGCAGTGCTGGCCGACGAGCCCCACGCCGAAGGAGCCGACAAAGTGGTGCGGTTTGCCGGTGTGTGCGGAGGGCGGCCTCGGCACGGGCAGGCGTGGGCGGACATCTCGGCGTGTCCCCTCGCGCCCGGCGTGTCCCCCACGGGAACGGTAGGGGCGGCGGGGCGAAACCGCCCGTTCACCCCTTGGGCACCGCCGTAGAGCCGCGCACCATCAACTCCCCCGGCACCGTGGCGATCCCGCCCGGCGGCGGCTCCTCCCGCCCCATCGCGATCCGCCCGGCCCGGGCGCCCGCCTCCGACAGCGGCAGCCGCACGGTCGTGAGGGCGGGCACCGCGTCCACGCTGAAGGGGAGGTCGTCGAAGCCGACGACGGAGATGTCGTCGGGGATACGGAGCCCGGTGTCGCGCAGGGCGGCGCACGCGCCGAGGGCGACGGCGTCGTTGGCGGCGGCGATAGCGGTCAACTTCGGGTCGCGGCGGAGGAGTTCGAGGGCGGCCTCGTAACCGGAGAGGCGGTCGTAGCGGCCGTACACGGTGTGGAGGGGGTTGTCGGGGAGGTCGTGCGCTTCCAGCGCGGCCCGGTGGCCCTCCAGACGGTGGCGGGTCGTGGTGCGTTCCTCGGGGCCCGCGATGTAGCCCATGCGGCGGTGACCGAGTTCGATCAGGTGCTCGGTGAGCTGCTGACCGCCGCCGCGGTTGTCGAAGGTGAGCGCCACCGCGTCGGTGTCGGCCGGTGCGGGCGGCCGCCCGCACAGCACCACCCGGGTCCCGGCGTCCGTCAGCCTCCGCAGCTTCGCCGCGACGGCCGCCCCATGCGTGGAGTCCTCGACCGCCCCGCCCGTCAGCACCACCGCCGCGGCGCGTTGGCGCTGAAGGAGCGTGAGGTAGGTAAGCTCGCGCTCCGGGGAGCCGCCCGTGTTGCAGACCACGCCCAGCCGCTCCCCGCCCGCGCGCCCGCCCGGCCCGCCGATCCCGGACTGGATCGCCGCCGCCATGATCCCGAAGAACGGGTCGGCGATGTCGTTGACCAGGATCCCGACCAGGTCGGAGGTCGCGGCGGCCAGCGCGCTCGCGGGTCCGTTCAGTACGTAGTCCAGCTCGTCCACGGCACGCAGCACCCGCTCCCGCGTTGTCGCGGCCACGGGGTAGTTGCCGTTCAGCACACGGGACACAGTGGCGGGCGAGACCTGCGCGCGAGCCGCCACGTCCGCCAGGGTCACGGTCATCTGTCGTCCTCCGGTCACGCCTCGACGCCGGTACGTCGTCCACGTCCGTACGTCCTCAGGGCGCGGATCGTACTGTCTGTGCGGTGGGGCGTGCCGCGACCTGGCAAAAACCGCGTCGCCCCGAAAGACGTCGTGCACACGTCATCTTCCGGTGTCCCGGCCGGAACGCCGCATATCTCACCACCGCACGGTCTTGTCCGATCCGCTGTACAGAGGCTAGCTTCTCCTCGTATAGAAAGCGCTTGCTGTCACGCTCACCTGTTCACCTGCGGGGCGTACGCGGCGCAGACGCGTACGAAAGGAATGACGTGACACGCAAGACGGTGCGCATAGCGATGAACGGCGTGACGGGACGCATGGGCTACCGACAGCACCTCGTCCGCTCGATCCTCGCCCTGCGTGAACAGGGCGGCCTCGATCTCGGCGACGGCAACGTGCTGTGGCCCGAGCCGGTTCTCGTCGGGCGTCGCGACTACGCCCTGAAGGCGCTCGCGGACCAGCACGGACTCGAGCACTGGTCCACCAGCGTGGACGACGTCCTCGCCGACCCGACGATCGACATCTACTTCGACGCCCAGGTCACCTCCGCGCGCGAGGGAGCGATCAAGAAGGCGATCGAGGCCGGCAAGCACATCTACACCGAGAAGCCGACCGCGACCGGTCTCGAGGGCGCCCTTGAGCTCGCTCGTCTGGCCAACGCCAAGGGCATCAAGCACGGCGTCGTGCAGGACAAGCTCTTCCTCCCCGGCCTGCTCAAGCTCAAGCGCCTCATCGACGGCGGCTTCTTCGGGAAGATCCTGTCCGTCCGCGGCGAGTTCGGCTACTGGGTCTTCGAGGGCGACTGGCAGACGGCACAGCGCCCGTCCTGGAACTACCGCGCCGAGGACGGCGGCGGCATCGTCGTCGACATGTTCCCGCACTGGGAGTACGTGCTCCACGAGCTGTTCGGGCGGGTCAAGTCCGTGCAGGCGCTGACCGCGACCCACATCCCGGAGCGCTGGGACGAGCAGGGCAAGCCGTACCACGCCACCGCCGACGACGCCGCGTACGGCATCTTCGAGCTGGAGAACGGCGCCATCGCCCAGATCAACTCCTCCTGGGCGGTCCGAGTCAACCGGGACGAGCTCGTCGAGTTCCAGGTGGACGGCACCGAGGGCTCGGCCGTCGCCGGACTGCGCAACTGCCGTGCCCAGCACCGCAGCTCCACCCCGAAGCCGGTGTGGAACCCGGACATCCCCGCCACCGAGGTCTTCCGCGACCAGTGGCAGGAGGTCCCCGACAACTCCGAGTTCGACAACGGCTTCAAGGCCCAGTGGGAGCTCTTCCTCCAGCACGTCTACGCCGACGCGCCCTACCACTGGGACCTCCTCGCCGGCGCCCGCGGGGTCCAGCTCGCCGAACTGGGCCTGAAGTCCTCGGCCGAGGGCCGCCGCCTCGACGTACCGGAGATCTCGCTGTGACGATCCAGAGGACCCAGGCCACTCGGACGATCCAACTGCCGGGCGCCGACGGGGTGCTGCGCGCCTACACGCCGCGTACGGAGCCGCTCGCCGTCACCACCGGAGCCCCGCTCACCTCGCGTACGGTCTTCTCGGCGGCGCACGTCGTCGCCGATCCGTACGCGGACGTCTCGCCGGACTCACCGGCCGCCGTCGACTGGGACGCCACCCTCGCCTTCCGCCGTTATCTGTGGTCGCACGGGCTCGGCGTCGCGGAGGCGATGGACACCGCCCAGCGGGGCATGGGCCTGGACTGGGCGGGGGCGTCGGAGCTGATCCGCCGCTCGGCCGCCGAGGGCAAGGCCGTCGGCGGGCTGATCGCGTGCGGCGTGGGCACGGACCAGCTGACCGGGCCGGCCACGCTCGAGGAGGTGCGCGCCGCGTACGAGGAGCAGTTCGCGCTCGTGGAGGGGACGGGCGCGCAGGCGATCCTCATGGCGTCGCGGGCGCTGGCCGCCGCGGCCCGCGGCCCCGAGGACTACCTCGCCCTGTACGGCCATCTCCTGCGCCAGTCCGCGGAACCCGTGATCCTGCACTGGCTCGGCCCGATGTTCGACCCGGCCCTGGAGGGCTACTGGGGCTCGGCGGACCTGGACGCCGCGACCGACACCTTCCTGGAGGTCCTGGCCGCGCACCCGGACAAGGTCGACGGCATCAAGGTCTCCCTCCTGGACGCCCAGCGGGAGATCGACCTGCGCCGCCGCCTGCCCCGGGGCGTCCGCTGCTACACGGGCGACGACTTCAACTACCCCGAACTGATCGCCGGCGACGAGAAGGGCTTCAGCCACGCGCTGCTCGGCATCTTCGACCCGCTGGGCCCGCTGGCGGCGGAGGCCGTACGCGTCCTCGACACGGGTGACGTGAAGGGCTTCCGTGAACTCCTCGACCCCACCGTCGAGCTGTCCCGCCACCTCTTCCAGACCCCGACCCGCTTCTACAAGACGGGCGTGGTGTTCCTGGCGTGGCTGGCCGGCCACCAGTCGCACTTCACCATGGTCGGCGGCCTGCAGTCGGCCCGCTCGCTTCCGCACTTCGCCCGCGCGTACGAACTGGCCGACGGACTGGGCCTGTTCCCGGACCCGGCGCTGGCTCAGACGCGCATGAAGAACCTGCTGTCGTTGTACGGAGTGAACCAGTGAGCCTTTCCCGTTTCTCCATCAACCAGATGACGGTGAAGCAGCTGTCACTGCCGGAACTGGTCGACGCCTGCCTGGAGCTGGGCGCACCCGGGGTGGGTCTGTGGCGTGAACCGGTCCGGTCATACGGCCTGGAAGCGACGGCCAAGCTGGTCCGCGACGCGGGGCTGGCGGTCACCACCCTCTGCCGCGGCGGCTTCTTCACGGCGATCGAACCGCAGGAGCGCGCGAAGGCACTGGGCGACAACCGCCGCGCGATCGACGAGGCGGCCACACTGGGCACGGACACGCTGGTGCTGGTCTCCGGCGGCCTGCCGTCAGGCTCCAAGGACCTGAACGGCGCCCGGGAGCGCATCGCCGACGCACTGGGCGAGCTGGGCCCGTACGCGGCCGAGCGCGGCGTACGCCTGGCCATCGAGCCCCTGCACCCGATGTACGCTTCCGACCGCTGCGTGGTCTCGACCCTCGCCCAGGCCCTGGACATCGCGGAACGCTTCCCGGCGGACCAGGTCGGCGTGACGGTGGACACGTACCACATCTGGTGGGACGACACGGCCCCCGCCCAGATCGCCCGCGCGGGTGCCTCCGGGCGCATCCACACCTTCCAACTCGCCGACTGGACCACCCCGTTGCCCAACGGCGTCCTCACCGGGCGCGGTCAGCTCGGCGACGGCTCCATCGACATGCGCGAGTGGCGCTCGTACGTCGAGGAGGCCGGCTACTGCGGCCCGATCGAGGTCGAACTGTTCAACGACGGGCTGTGGGCGCGGGACGGGCGGGAGGTGCTGGCCGAGACCGCGGCTCGGTTCGTGGAGCACGCGGCGTAGGTGCGGGGCGGGGCGGGGCGGGGCGGGCCGCGCGCCGCGCGCCACGCGCCGTGGGGCGGCGGTCTGTCGGGCGGGCATCCGATGCCCGCGGTGTAGCTGTGGCCCGGCACGGCGATGGGCAGATCTGGACCGGTCCGGCAGCCGTGACCAGCCCTGCCGCGGCCGGCGCGTGACCCGGATCTGCCTATCCCCTATCCAGTGGTCCACTCCACCGCTCGACCGTGAAACCCGGCTGGTCCTGTGCGCGCGACGCAGGACCAGCCATCTGCCGTCTGCCCAGATGGCGGCGACGCGCGGGCTTGCTCCCGGCCTGCGCGGGCAGTTCGTCCCGGGAGGGTTACTCGGGGTTTCCCGCAGGTGGGGGCCCGTAGCCGGGGCGAAGGAACGAGAGCCGGTCGGCGATGAGAGCGAGCCAGCCGCTCGGGCTGTACGGCGCCAGTGGGTCGACCTCCATACCCAGCTCGGCGACGGCCAGGGCGTAGTCGGAGTCCTCCAGGTCGAGGGCGAGCAGCTCGTGCAGTTCCCCGACGAGGCGGGCCACACACTGCGGGTCGGTGGAGGCCCGGTAGTCCTCGACAGCCGCGTCGTGGTCGTCGAACTCGTCCGGCATGTCCTGCGAGAACCAGCCTCCCAGGAACTGGGCGAGCTCGGGGAAGCGGGCTTGCCACTCCCAGTGGGTGGCGGGGGAGGCCGGGGACGGGACCTTGCCCTCTTCGATGCTGCGCTTGATGTGGTCGGCGAGGCAGAACAGCCACCCCTGGACGTCCGACTCGGGCAGGCCGACATCGGGAATGCCGTAGAACTCGCCGAGGCGTAGCCGGAGTCGGCCGGGTGGGTTGCGTGCGTACTCGCGAAGCTGCTGCTCGGCGACGGCCGGCGCCCAGGGGCGGGTGTGCCAGGTGTGGCGCAAGTAGGCGGTCAGGGCCTGGCTGGGCTTATCCGGGGTGTCGTCGGCCGGTTGTCCGGCGTAGGCACGGATCACCTGGTCCAGTTCGCCGTAGCGGCGGTCGTGTTCGAGGGGGCTCAAGGGCACGGGATCGGGCCTTACAGGTAGAGGGGAAACGTGGCGTGAACGACGAAGCCGTGTGGACGGGACGCGTCCCGCTTCAGGATCACGCGTGCTGCCCGTACGTCGACGGGCTCCCGTCCGGCCAGCAACATCGCCTGCAGCAGCACCCGGCCGACCGGTTCGGGCCGTGAGGGCCAGCTCGCCTCGATGGTCAGGCGCCGCCGCGTGGACAGGGCAAGCCAGCGGTGAATGAACTGCTCGTTGGCCGTAACGACCTGTTGAGTGGCCCACTGGGCGGTCTCATGGTCGGGGTAGGTCGAGGTGTGGGTACGCATGGTGTGGCTCCAGATGGTTCCGAGCGAGACCTGGGCCGGACTGTTCCGACGGCGCCTACGCCGAGATCCAGTTCGGCGGATGTTGCTCGCGCATGTGCGCGGTGAAGGTCTCGACGATGAAAGGAAGCCAGTCGGACCAGGCAAGAGTTCCCGATCCCAGGCCGCTTTCGTCCTCGAAGAATCGCCGCAGCGATTCTTCGTCGTGAAAAATGGTCAATGCTTCCGTGCACTCCGCTACGACAGGAGGAAGGCGCCACAGGCAGATGGGATGACAGTGCTCGATGAAGAGCTGCAGACCGTCGGCCTCGGTCATCTCGTCTTCGGTGGCCATGCCGTCCTGGCCGTAGTAATTCAAAAGAAATTCACTGAGCTGTGGGAAACGGCGCCCAAGTTCACGACTCGTTGGGGTCGCCCCTGAAAGCTTGGTCACGAAGCTGGATTTCCAGGATTCCGTGTGTGCCGCAATGGCCCGCAGCACCGTCCACGGTTCGTCCGTCGCCCAGCTGGCCACCAGCCTGCGCAGGTCCGCGGGGACGACCGCACCGCTGTGAGCGCCCGGATCGAGGGCGTCGGCGATCAGGCGTACCTCCGCGGCCACCTCATAGAGGTTTCTTCCGCCCCTTTCTCCCGCCAGCCACAAGGATCGCAGCACGGGCTCCAGGACAGTATCGCGCTCCTCCGGGCGGTCGGGCATGCGGCCGCCGCGGAACACCGAAAGCAGCACCCGCACACCCTCGAAGCGGAAGTGGTTGACCGTGTCCTCGCTGAGCATGGTGCCTTGCCGCTCCTCAGTTCTTCGTGGGCGTGGAGGTGATTAGCGTAAACGGAGGGTCCAGATTTGTGTTGGGATCGGGGTCGGGCTTCACCCGGATCTGTACGCCGTGAGATTCGGCGACGTGCGGAGGCAGACCCGTCTGCAGGCTCTGCAGGTAATCCGCCTTGGAGATACTGCTGCCCGTCACCGGACCATTGGGGTCATGGTAGGTGAAGGTCTTGTTCGGAGGCTGGTACGGAGGGCCGCTGACCAGGTAATCCCTGATCTCGTCCTGCTTCTCGTCGATGCAAAGCTGTGTGTACTTCTGTGCGTCGGCCATGTCCTTGAAGGTGGACGCGGCGGGAATGTTGCTCTGATCCCGCAGGCGCTGGACGAGTTGGGCGTCCGTTTTACCGACGTGCTTGTCGACACCGTGCGAGTTCTCGATGTACTCCTGACCCGCCAGGTCGATCGGGTATCTGTGGTTTCCGGCCGAGTCGTTGGGCACGGTCCACTGGTGTTCCTTCTTGAAGTCGTCGAGTGCCCGCGTCCCGAAGGCCTCCGCGCGGGCCTCCTCCGCGTGGTAGGTGGGGGCGCTGAGCCTCGCTTCCTCCAAGTCGGGTTTGAGTGCCCTTAGCTGAGGCGTCAGTCCATTGACTCGGGCGTTGTACGCCTCGACCACCGCATTCAGGGCCACGGTGTCGATATTGAGGGTGATCTCGACGCTGAGCTCCGCGGCACCTGTGGCGAGTCCTTTGATGAAGCGGCCTACGGCCTTGGCGCCCTCCTTGGCGTCTCGCACGTCGAGGCCATCACTGAGGTCAATCTTTCCGACTGCTTCGCGCACGGCCTTCATATAGATGTCCCAAACCTTGCCGTTCAGGTCGACGGTGGCCTCGGCGAAGTCGTAGAGCAGATCGCTGACCTTGCGCGCCGTGTCGAAAAGCACCGTCATGACCGGATGGTTCGCGGTCTGGTTGGATGCCTTGTCGTGCTTCCATTTGTAGGTGCCGTTGTTCTTGCCCCAGGCCGTCGTTCCCCATAAGGAGCTGCAGAAGTGGCGCATCGCGTCGTGCCACTCACTATTGCTCTGCTGCGTGATGCCACTCACCAGGTCGGTAAGGGTGCTCTCGGTCATGGAAAGGGTGATCGTCATGTCAGTCCAGGACTTGGACAGTTCGTTGAGATAGTGCTGCTGCGGATACGGGTACACCTCGGCCACCTTGCCCCAGCGAAAGGCGTGTTCCAACAGTGGCCGGATAATGTGCCAGACGACGTTTGGGATGTGCTCCAGCAGCGATCGGACGAAATCGTCGCCGCCGTCGTCGTCGCCCCACTTCAGGTCAGGGACCGTGCCGTATTTGGGGGCCTTGTCGTCGACATGGGGCGGCGGCTGGACCTGGGGCCTGGTCTTGCCGGAGGGGTCGTTGGCGGCCTCGGCCTTCGAGTAGTTGTTGGCGGTGCTGGCGAAGCCGACGGCAGCGCCGCCGATACTCTCCACGGACCTGGCCCACACTTCCAGGTAGAGGTTGCCGGTCTCGACGTATGCCTTGGCGAAGTCCTGCGCGGCGGTGCCGTAGCCGCCCGCATCCGGGTACTTCTGCAACTCGGTGAGCAGGTTCCTGGCGGCTTTGTCGAACGTCGTCTGGTTTCCGGCGAAGCCACCCGCGACGTGGTGCAAGTTGGAGGGCTTGACGTCGATGGTGCCGCCCTGGCCCGGAGGAGGCGTTGCCATCAGGCCGCCCCCCAACCGCGCAAGACAGCCTGGTGCGCGATCGAGTAGTTGACGTGTCCGGTGGTGACGATTTCGTGCAGCCACTTCTGGGCGGCCTGGAGATCCTGGGCCGAGCGGTCCCACTCGTCGAGCTTGTCGACGAAGACCTCGCGGGTCTCGCCCTCCCAGGACAGTACGACCGGTACGACGCGGTCGTAGAGGTCGTCCAGCTTGCCGTTGAGCTTCTTGAGGATGTCCTCCAACTCGGCGGCGAGTTCGTGAAGGGTGGTGAAGGAGACAGTTATGTGGTCCTCGGCAGCGTTCTCACTCGGCATGGTTCCCCTGTGTGTCGAAGACTTCGTCATCGGATGTGTACTCGTGACCGTGTCCGTCAGAAGGAGTCGAGGCTGCTGCGGCGACGAGTCGATGGGGCGTCCGAACCGGCCTCGGGGTTCGGCGTCGACAGTTTGTCGACCTCGCTGTCGACGTCCACTTGGATCTGCCGCATCTGAGCGAGCACGTCGAGCTCCTGCTCGGTGAAGCCGTCCCGGCTCAGCCGTACTGCCTGCTCCAATTGCCGCATCACTTCGCGGATGCGTACGGCGTCCTCGGCCGCCGCCCGGTGGAACGCGCGGTACGCCTTTGCCGCCGGACCGCGCCATCCCGCCTCGACGCTGTCCACGACCGCGTCCATACGCTTGACCTGCTTTTCCAAGTGGTCCTGCATGTCGTCGAGATCGTCGGCCAGCTTCGTCAGGTCGCTGCCAAAGACGCGGAGAACCGAGTGACCAGTCTGATTGCCTTGCGCTCCGGAAGCTCCCATGCGTCTCTCACCCCGTGGCTTTTGCTCTGGCACCTTCTTTGATCGCACATGCATCCTATGGGGGTATCAGCCCTTCACCGCCGTTGATTTGAGGTGGGTCGTGAGGTGCTGGAACCGTCCCCGGCCTGCGTGTCCTCACCGTCCCCCAGCGGAGTGTGCACCGTGGCCTGTCCTGTGGCCCGAGTGGCGCCAGGCTGACCTCCACCGGTGGGGGTCCTGGTGATCACGGGCCGTCCAGGCGGTGGGCGTCTCGCTTGTGGTCGTTGATGAGGCTCGACCGGACGCCGGCCTGGTGCTCTGAGCGCGTAACCGCCCTGGACGTACTGCGTCGCCATGGCCCAACTCGGCCAGAACGCCCGCGCGATGGCGGTCCAGGATGCCGGCCTTCTTCACCGGGCGGCGACCTCCTCGGCGTTGGGGAAGGAGGCCTGGGCGCCCTGCCGGGTGACGGCCGCGGCGCCCACGCGCGCCGCGTACGCGGCGGCTTGAGCGAGCGACTCCCCGAGCCCCAGCCGCCAGGCCAGGGCCGCGGTGAAGGAGTCGCCCGCACCCGTCGTGTCCACGGCGTCGACCTTCACGGAGGGGACGTGGGCCACCTCGGTGGTGTCGGCGATGAGTGCGCCCTCTTCTCCCAGGGTGACGACCACCGAGCGCGGGCCCCGGGCGAGGAGTGTCTGGGCCCACTGGGCGGGGGTTTCGGCCGCGTCCGGGCCCAGGAGCACCCGCGCCTCGTGCTCGTTCACGATCAGCGGGTCGCAGGCGGCCAGCACGTCCTCCGGCAGCTGTCGGGGCGGCGAGGGGTTCAGTACGAAGCGGGTGTCGGGCCCCAGGTTCCGTACCACCTCCACGATCGTCTCCAGCGGGATCTCCAGCTGTGCGGAGACCACCCTGGAGGCCGTGAGGAGCGCGGCGGCCGCTCGTACGTCCGCGGGCGTCAGGCGGGCGTTGGCGCCCGGCGACACCACGATGCTGTTGTCGCCGGACGGGTCCACCGTGATTAGCGCGACGCCGGTGGGCGCCCCGCCGACGAGGACGCCGGCCGTGTTGACACCGGCCGCCCTCTGCGAGTCGAGCAGCAGGCGGCCGTGCGCGTCGTCACCGACGCGGGCCAGCAGCGCCGTACGGGCGCCGAGGCGGGCGGCGGCGACCGCCTGGTTCGCGCCCTTGCCGCCCGGATGGACGGCCAGATCGGAGCCGAGGACCGTCTCCCCGGGGCCGGGGCGGCGTTCGACACCGATCACCAGGTCGGCGTTGGCCGAACCGACGACCAGCAGGTCGTAGTCGTAGTCGTACATCAGTCTTTCCCTTTGACATCCTCCGCCTCTTAAGAGAGGGGGATTTCAACCCGTATGGGCTGAGGTTCACGGACGCTCTTGGACCGCTTGGGCAGTGTCGTCCCTCCGGCACCGGCTGAGCGCCGGGGGCGGGGGATCCCGCCCTGTCCTGCCGCGACGTTGGTTGCTGCATTGGTGTCCGCGTTGCAGGTGAAGCCGCAGGAGGAACAGACGAACTCGGCTTGGCTCTTGCGCGAGTTCTTGTCGATCCATCCGCAGGCACTGCACCGCAGACTCGTGTACGGGGCGGGAACGTCCTCGATGCGTCCGGGGGCCTTGTGCTCGGTGCGCTGCCGCAGAAGACCCCAGCCCTGGGCGAGGACGGCCCGGTTGAGGCCGGACTTCTGGGCGACGTTCTTGCCGGGCTGCTCGACGGTTCCCTTCGCCGAGCGGGTCATGTTCTTGATGTTCAGCTTCTCGAACCGCACCAGGTCGTAGGTGCGGGCGAGCATGGTGCTGGTCTTTTCGCACCAGTCCTTGCGCCGGCCGGCCTCACGCGCCTTGAGTTTGGCGACCTTGGCGCACTCGGCCGCTTTCTCGGGACTGCTCTTCTTCGCCCGTGCCGCGCGCCGCTCGTGTTTGCGGATGTGGGCGCGTTCCTTGACGGTGAGCTGCGGGCACATCAACGTGCGCCCGTCGGATAGGGCCGCCGTGATCGTCACGCCCCGGTCGATACCGATGACCTCGCCCGTGCCGGGCGCGGGGGTCGGCTCGGGGATGATGGCGAAGGCGATGTGCCACTGGCCGTTACGGAAGGTGACCCGGAACGTTTTCGCGTCGGGCAGCACCGCGCCCTTGCCCTTGGCGCTGAGGCGGAAACGGACCCAGCCGCAGCCGGGGACCTTGACCTGCGCCCACCTGCGGTTGAGCTTGTGAACGACGACGGACCGGCCCATGACCTGCTTGCCGGTCTTGACGTTCAGCTTCGGCGAGCCGTCCTCGTTGTACTCGGGCACGCGGTCGGTGCCGATGACCCGGAAGCCCTCGTGCCGGAACTTCTTGCGCCAGGTCGGCTCACCGAACCCGGAGGCGAAGCGGGCGTTCTTGGCCTTGGCGAAGTCCTTCAGAGCCTGTTGCTGCACGTCCGCGTTCCCGGCGCCCAGCCACTCACTCTCCCGCCGAGCCTCGGTGAGTTGGCGGCACTGCTCGGCGAAACCCGGCGCGGACGTGCGCCACCGGCGCCAGTGCGCGTGCTGTTCGACGGCGAGGTTCCAGACGTACCGGGCGTGCGCGCAGTGCATGAGCATCTGCTCTTCCTGCTCGTGCGTCGGGTACATCCGGAAACGTGACGTGCCGCCATGGTAGTGGCATCATGGCGGCATGGTCAAAGTCACGGTCCGCATCCCGGATGAGCTTCACGCCCGACTGGTCGCGCAAGCAGAAACCGACCGGCGGTCCCTCAACTCCGAGATCCTGCATCTGCTTGAAGTCGTCCTCACCACCGTGGAGCAAGACGACCAATCGCCCTGAAGGCGATTGCTCTTTCCCTGCCCCGCTACGCGGGAACGGGCATTCCCCCGGCCCTGAAGGACCGGGCACCCTGCCCGGAGAGATCGGTGGATCCCCGTAGGTCCCCTTAGATTCCCGTAGATCCCGTGGGTCCGCGTGCCGGTCGGTCGGCTCCGGGATGCTCGCCATCGCCGGACCACCTCCTCGTGCGTCCGCGGAGTCGATGACACGGAGGGTTGGAAATCGATCACCCCCAGCATGACAAGACCTGGGACGGGATCGTGGCGAAGTTGTCCGCAGGCTCCGTTGTGCCCACAGCCTCCGCGCACTGTCGGACCCGGGCGGTAGCGTCGGATCATGTCCAATCAGGCGGCGAAGCAGGCGGGGAACCAGGCGGGTACCGGGGTGCGCAACCTCGCGGTTCTCGAGGGCGTGCTGGAGCGGATCACGTACGCCAACGAGGAGAACGGCTACACGGTCGCCCGGGTGGACATCGGCCGTGGCGGCGGCGATCTGCTCACCGTCGTGGGCGCGCTGCTCGGTGCCCAGGTGGGGGAGTCCCTGCGCATGGAGGGCCGCTGGGGCTCGCATCCCCAGTACGGCAAGCAGTTCACGGTGGAGAACTACACGACGGTGCTGCCGGCGACCGTCCAGGGCATCCGCCGCTATCTGGGCTCCGGCCTGGTCAAGGGCATCGGCCCGGTCTTCGCGGACCGCATCACCCAGCACTTCGGGCTCGACACCCTCCAGATCATCGAGGAGGAGCCGAAGCGCCTGATCGAGGTGCCGGGGCTCGGCCCCAAGCGCACCAAGAAGATCGCCGACGCCTGGGAGGAGCAGAAGGCGATCAAGGAGGTCATGCTCTTCCTGCAGACCGTCGAGGTGTCCACGTCGATCGCGGTCCGTATCTACAAGAAGTACGGCGACGCGTCGATCTCGGTCGTCAAGAACCAGCCGTACCGCCTGGCGTCCGACGTCTGGGGAATCGGCTTCCTCACCGCCGACAGGATCGCCCAGTCCGTCGGCATCCCGCACGACAGCCCGGAGCGCGTCAAGGCCGGTCTTCAGTACGCCCTTTCGCAGTCCACCGACCAGGGCCACTGCTTCCTCCCGGAGGAGCAGCTGATCGCGGACGCGGTGAAGCTGCTCCAGGTGGACACCGGGCTGGTCATCGAGTGCCTGGGGGAGCTGGCGGCCCCCGAGGAGGAGGGCGCCGACCCCGGAGTCGTGCGGGAAAAGGTCCCCGGACATGACGGCGCCGACCCCGTGACGGCCGTCTACCTGGTCCCCTTCCACCGGGCCGAAATGTCCCTGTCCGCCCAGCTGTTGCGTCTCCTGCGCACGGGCGAGGACCGGATGCCGGGCTTCAGGGACGTGGCCTGGGACAAGGCGCTGGCCTGGCTCAAGGGGTGTACGGGCGCGGATCTCGCCCCCGAGCAGGAGCAGGCGGTCCGGCTCGCGCTCACGCAGAAGGTCGCCGTACTCACCGGAGGCCCGGGCTGCGGCAAGTCCTTCACGGTCCGCTCGGTCGTCGAGCTGGCCCGCGCCAAAAAGGCCAAGGTCGTGCTGGCCGCGCCCACCGGACGGGCCGCCAAGCGGCTCTCGGAGCTGACCGGCGCCGATGCCTCGACCGTGCACCGGCTGCTGGAGCTGAAGCCGGGCGGCGACGCGGCGTACGACAAGGACCGGCCGCTCGATGCCGACCTGGTGGTGGTCGACGAGGCGTCGATGCTGGACCTGCTGCTCGCCAACAAGCTGGTCAAGGCGGTGCCTGCGGGGGCACACCTGCTGTTCGTGGGCGACGTCGACCAGCTGCCGAGCGTCGGCGCGGGGGAGGTCCTGCGCGATCTGCTCGCCGACGGCGGCCCGGTGCCCGCGGTCCGCCTCACCCAGGTCTTCCGCCAGGCCCAGCAGTCCGGCGTCGTCACCAACGCGCACCGCATCAACTCCGGGCGGCATCCGGTCACCGACGGCATGAAGGACTTCTTCCTCTTCGTCGAGGACGACACGGAGGAGGCGGGCCGGCTCACGGTGGACGTGGCGGCCCGGCGCATCCCCGCGAAGTTCGGCCTCGATCCGCGCCGTGACGTCCAGGTCCTCGCCCCCATGCACCGTGGCCCGGCGGGCGCCGGCAACCTCAACGGGCTGCTCCAGCAGGCGATCACCCCCGCCCGCCCCGACCTGGCCGAGAAGCGTTTCGGCGGCCGTGTCTTTCGCGCCGGAGACAAGGTCACGCAGATCCGCAACAATTATGAGAAGGGCAAGAACGGTGTCTTCAACGGCACCGTAGGCGTAGTCACCTCGCTCAATCTGGACGACCAGCGTCTGACGGTGCTGACGGACGAGGACGAGGAGGTGCCGTACGAGTTCGACGAGCTCGACGAACTGGCGCACGCGTACGCGGTGACGATCCACCGTTCCCAGGGCAGTGAGTACCCGGCGGTGGTGATCCCGGTGACCACCGGGGCCTGGATGATGCTCCAGCGCAACCTGCTCTACACGGCGGTCACCCGAGCCAAGAAGCTCGTCGTGCTGGTCGGTTCACGCAAAGCCGTAGGTCAGGCGGTGCGCACGGTGTCGGCGGGACGGCGCCGTACCGCCCTCGACTTCAGGCTCTCACCCCGGCCTCTCGGCACGTGAGCCAAAATTTGATCGATCAAATGCGTCACAAAGCTCACAGAGCACTTCCGGAACACGAGCGAAGGGGGGCAGGATGAGCGGGTGGCGGCACTGAGTGCCGCCAACAGGCCCAACGGCCGACCCCGAGTGCACTCTCCTGCGCCAAACGGGGGATGGTAGAGACAGTCAGGGCGCCTCGAAGAAGAGGCACAACGTCGGTGAGGGATGACGTGAGCGACAACTCTGTAGTACTGCGGTATGGCGACGGCGAGTACACCTACCCGGTGATCGACAGCACCGTCGGCGACAAGGGCTTCGACATCGGCAAGCTCCGCGCCCAGACCGGTCTGGTGACGCTCGACAGTGGTTACGGCAACACCGCCGCGTATAAATCCGCCATCACCTATCTCGACGGTGAGCAGGGCATTCTCCGGTACCGCGGCTACCCGATCGAGCAGTTGGCGGAGCGGTCCACCTTCCTCGAGGTGGCCTACCTGCTGATCAACGGTGAGCTGCCGACGGTCGACGAGCTCTCCACCTTCAAGGGCGACATCACCCAGCACACCATGCTGCATGAGGACGTCAAGAACTTCTACCGTGGCTTCCCGCGCGACGCCCACCCGATGGCGATGCTGTCGTCGGTGGTCTCCGCGCTGTCGACGTTCTACCAGGACAGCCACAACCCGTTCGACGAGAGGCAGCGCAACCTCTCCACGATCCGTCTGCTCGCCAAGCTCCCGACGATCGCGGCGTACGCGTACAAGAAGTCGATCGGCCACCCGTTCGTCTACCCGCGCAACGACCTCGGTTACGTCGAGAACTTCCTGCGTATGACCTTCTCGGTCCCGGCGCAGGAGTACGAGCTGGACCCGGTCGTCGTCTCCGCGCTCGACAAGCTGCTGATCCTGCACGCGGACCACGAGCAGAACTGTTCCACGTCCACGGTTCGCCTGGTCGGCTCCTCGCAGGCGAACATGTTCGCCTCGGTCTCCGCCGGCATCTCCGCCCTGTGGGGCCCGCTGCACGGCGGCGCCAACCAGTCCGTCCTGGAGATGCTGGAGGGCATCCAGGCGAGTGACGGCGACGTGGACTCCTTCATCCGCAAGGTGAAGAACAAGGAGGACGGTGTCCGCCTGATGGGCTTCGGTCACCGGGTGTACAAGT
>CBFGQM010000003.1:0-43098 GCA_965650905.1 uncultured Streptomyces sp.
CAGTCACGCACTGTCGCGGGCCCCGGAGGATGTCGTGAGCGACACACAGACCCTGATCGAGAACCGTCCGCCGTCCGTGGCGGCCCTCTTCCTGGAGCGCGTGGCGGCCACGCCGGACGCGGAGGCCTACCGCTACCCCGTATCCCCCGCCTCCGGCGAGGGCCCGGACGACTGGGAGTCGCTGAGCTGGGGGCAGGCCGCCGGGCGGGTCTTCGCCATCGCGGCCGGTCTGATCGAACTGGGTGTTCAGCCCGAGCAGCGCGTCGCACTCGCCTCGTCGACCCGGGTCGAGTGGATCCTCGCCGACCTCGGCATCATGTGCGCGGGTGCGGCGACGACGACCGTGTATCCGCAGACGAACACCGAGGAGTCGGCCTTCGTCCTCTCCGACTCCGAGAGCCGGGTGCTGATCGCGGAGGACGCGGCGCAGCTCGCCAAGACGCGGGAGAAGCGGGCGGAGCTGGCCGATCTGACCCACGTGGTCGTCATCGACCCCGAGGGCGTGGACCTCTCGGAGGACTGGGTCCTCTCCCTGGCCGAACTGGAGCAGCGCGGCGCCGCCCATCTGGAGAAGAACCCCGAACTGGTCAAGGCGAAGGTCGGCGCGATCACCTCCGACCAGCTCGCCACGCTGATCTACACCTCGGGCACCACGGGCCGCCCCAAGGGGGTCCGCCTCCCGCACGACAACTGGTCCTATATGGCCAAGGCCATCGCCGCGACCGGTCTGATCAGTGGCGAGGACGTGCAGTACCTGTGGCTGCCACTCGCACACGTCTTCGGCAAGGTGCTCACGTCCGGGCAGATCGAGGTCGGGCATGTCACCGCCGTCGACGGCCGGGTTGACAAGATCATCGAGAATCTGCCGGTGGTGCAGCCGACGTACATGGCGGCCGTGCCCCGGATCTTCGAAAAGGTCTACAACGGGGTCGCGGCCAAGGCGCGGGCCGGTGGCGCGGCCAAGTACAAGATCTTCCAGTGGGCGGCGGAGGTCTCACGCGAGTACGCCAGGACCAGCCAGGACAACCTCCGCAGGACCGGTACGGCGTCCGTGCCGTTCGGGCTCGGCGTCAGGCACAAGGTCGCGGACGCGCTGGTGTACTCCAAGCTGCGTGAGGCCTTCGGCGGCCGGCTGCGCGCCTGTGTGTCGGGGAGTGCGGCACTCGCGCCGGACATCGGCTACTTCTTCGCGGGCGCCGGTGTGCACATCCTGGAGGGCTACGGACTGACGGAGTCGTCCGCTGCCTCCTTCGTGAACCCGGGCGAGGCGTACCGTACGGGCACGGTCGGCAAGCCGTTGCCCGGCACCGAGGTGCGCATCGCGGACGACGGCGAGATCCTGCTGCGCGGCCCCGGCATGATGGAGGGCTACCACAGGCTGCCCGAGAAGACCGCCGAAGTCCTGGAATCCGACGGCTGGTTCCACACGGGCGACATCGGCGAACTGTCCCCAGACGGCTACCTCCGCGTCACCGACCGCAAGAAGGACCTCATCAAGACGTCCGCCGGCAAGTACATCGCGCCGGCCGAGGTCGAGGGCCAGTTCAAGGCGGTCTGCCCGTACGTGTCCAATATGCTCGTCCACGGCGCCGACCGGAACTTCTGTACGGCCCTCATCGCGCTCGACGAGCCGTCGATCCTCGACTGGGCCAAGCAGCACGGCCTGGATGGGAAGTCGTACGCCGAGGTCGTCGCCGCCCCCGCCACCGACGAGCTCATCGACGGCTACGTCAAGCAGCTCAACGAAGGCCTTCAGCGCTGGCAGACCATCAAGAAGTTCAGAATCCTTCCTCGCGACCTCGACATCGAACACGGCGAACTGACCCCCAGCCTGAAACTGAAGCGCCCGGTCGTCGAAAGCGAGTACAAGCACCTGATCGACGAGATGTACGCGGGCGCGCGCGAGGCGTAGCCGGCGCGACGACACGCGGTTGCGCGCCCCCGGCCGAGGGGCGCGGGCGCGCTTTGCCCGGCTGGGCGCGGGGCGCGTGCAGTTGCGAGAGCCGTCGACGGGGCGGCGCGCGGACACGTGTTGCCCTGCGGAACGCCGTCGGCTGGGGCCGCGGTGCCCTGACGGTCCCCTGGAGGCTCCAGCCGTGGAGGGAAGCCATCGTGCGCTGAGGCCGGCGCGGGCGAAGCCTCTGGACGTGGAGCCGGTTCCCCAGTGACCCGGGCCGGGGCTCGCGGAGAGCCGCTCGTCGAGCCGGCCGTGCAGCACCGGATCCCGACGTACTCGCCGCACCTTGGAGTTGGAGTGCGTGCTGCGGTCCAGGATCTGGTTGAATCCAAGCTCGGCCACCAGCCCGGCCCCGGCCCCGGCCCCGGCGCCCCGCCACTCGAGTCGCTGTCCCGGACGGTGGTCATGGCAGTGAGCAGAGGGCGCGGATTTGATGCCCGAATGTGTCTGTCTCCGATCACATGTTTGGCACTGTTCTCACTCATGAGGGCCCACTTCGGTAACTCGGCGCTTATGGGCGAGGTCAGTCTGTCACTCTGTCCCTGCCGCCCGAGGCGTATTCGTCCGAACTGCTCAGGGAGCCGCACAGTGGGGGTTATAACGACACAACGGGAGAGAACGCCCCGTGCTCCTGATGCGTCCGAGCGCCCGCGCCCGCTGGCGCGTCGGTCGCTGCCGGGCAACCCCCTCGCACCGGGTGCCGCCCGCCGGTTCGTCCGCGCCGCGCTGGCGGATTGGACCGAACTCGCTTTGTGCGGCGCCGAGTTCATCACCGACCGGCTTGCCGACGACGCCGTGCTCGTCGTCAGCGAACTCGTCACCAACGCGGTCGTGCACGCCGGCACGGACGTCGAACTCGAGACCCGACTCGAAGAGGTCAGCTCCGAAGACGGCCGCGCAGACGGCCCGGAAGACGGCCCGGAGGGCCCGGCCGGCTTCCTCGTCGTCGAGGTCGCGGACCACCACCCCGCCCGCGTGGTCCGCGACGACGGTGCCGAGGGGCCGTACGACACCGTCGAGTACGGGCGCGGCCTGCGGCTGGTCTCCGCGCTCTCCGAGGCCTGGGGGATCACGTACCGGACCGGTACCAAGACCGTGTGGGCGCGACTGCCCTTGGACGGCGTCGCGGTCGTTCACGGTTCCGAGGAGCCCGAGGCGTACGCCGGTGAGCAGGCCCTGTGGCGCGGGTTGCGGGCCGCCGAGATCCTCGCCCCGGCGCCCAAACGCACCATGTACGACCAGGAGTGGCTCAACCGCGGCGCCCTCTCCTTCCTCGCCGAGGCCTCCGACCTGCTGGCCGGACAGCTCGACGAGGACCTCGTCGCCGCGCTCGCCGGACAGCTCCTCGTGCCTCGGCTCGCCGACTGGTGCGCGGTGTGGCTGGAGGACGAGGGCGCGGGCCGGACCGACGGGGGCGCCCACGGCGGGCTGCGGCTCGCCCGCGTCTGGCACGGCAGCGAGAACCACATCGAGGAACTGCGCCTGCTGCTGGAGCAGAACCCGCCGCGACTGTCCGACGCGGCGCGCTCCGGACCTGTCCCCGTGCCCTGGCCCGCAGACGCGCTCGGTACGCGCGCCGCCGACGGGACGGCCCTCGCGTACCGGCTGATCGCGGGCGGCCGGCCACTCGGCACACTGGTCATCGGACGGGCCGGGCTGCTCCGCTTCCCCGACGAGGTCACCGGCCTCGTCGAGGATCTCAGCCGTCGGGTCGCGCTCGCCATCGGGGCTGCCCGGCAGTACGCGCGCCAGGCCACCATCAGCCGCGTACTGCAACGCGGCCTGCTGCCCGGGGCCGTCGCCGAGATCCCAGGCGTCCGCAGCGCGCTCGTGTACGAACCCTGCGACAAGGGCGGGCCGAGCGGTGATTTCTACGACCTGTTCCCGGCCGGGGACGGACGCTGGTGCTTCGCACTCGGCGACGTGCAGGGCAAAGGGCCCGAAGCAGCCGTCGTCATCGGCCTCGCCCGGCCCTGGCTGCGGCTGCTCGCCCGCGAGGGCTACCAGGTGCCCGAGGTCCTGGACCGCCTCAACCAACTGCTCCTCGACGACGCCACCGAGGCCTCGGACGCCGCCGCCCGGGCCCTGGTCGCGGCAGGCGGCCAGGGGCTTATCGACGAGGGCCCGCAGACCCGCTTTCTCTCCCTCCTGTACGGCGAGCTGGTCCCCTTCGACGGCGGTGTGCACTGCACCGTCGCCTCCGCTGGACACCCGCTGCCCCTGCTCCTGGAACCCTCCGGCACGGTGAGCGAGGTGGCCCAGCCGCAGACCCTCCTCGGCGTCTTCGAGGACGCGTCCTACACCTCCGGCACCTTCGAGCTGCGCCCCGGTGACAGCCTCCTGTGCGTCACGGACGGCGTGACGGAGCGTCGCAGCGGGCACCGGCAGTTCGACGACTCCGACGGTCTCGCGACCGCCCTCGCCGGCTGCGCGGGTCTGAGCGCCGAACTGATCGCCGAGCGGATACGCCGCCTGGTGCACGAGTTCGGCACGAAGCCGCCGGAGGACGACCTCGCGCTGCTGGTGCTGCAGGCCGAGCAGGGGAAGTAGGGGGAAGCGGGGGGAGGGGACAGACGGGGAGCAGGGAGTCCCGAAGGTGCTGGACAATGGAAGGCATGCCTTCCGCACTCCCCGACGGTGAGCCCGTCCCCGACGACGGGGCACTGCCGGCGCACGCCCTGGCCGGCGCGGCCGAGCGCCCCCTCGGGTTCTATCTGCACGTGCCGTACTGCGCGACGCGCTGCGGCTACTGCGACTTCAACACCTACACCGCGACCGAACTGCGGGGCAAGGGAGGCGTACTCGCATCCCGCGACAACTACGCGTCGACGCTCATCGACGAGGTCCGGCTCGCCCGGAAGACACTGGGCGACGACCCGCGCGCCGTGCGGACGGTCTTCGTCGGAGGCGGTACGCCCACGCTGCTGGCCGCCGACGATCTCGTACGGATGCTGGGGGCGATCCGCGACGAGTTCGGGCTCGCGGAGGGCGCGGAGATCACGACGGAGGCGAACCCGGAATCGGTGGATCCGGAGTATCTGGCCACGCTGCGGGCCGGTGGCTTCAACCGGATCTCCTTCGGAATGCAGAGCGCCCGGCAGCACGTACTCAAGGTGCTGGATCGCACCCACACTCCCGGCCGCCCCGAGGTGTGCGTCGCCGAGGCCCGGGCAGCGGGCTTCGAGCATGTGAACCTGGACCTGATCTACGGCACCCCCGGGGAGAGCGACGACGACTGGTGCGCCTCCCTCCACGCGGCCCTCGGCGCCGGCCCCGACCACATCTCGGCGTACGCCCTGATTGTCGAGGAGGGCACCCGGCTCGCCCACCGCATCCGGCGCGGCGAGGTCCCCATGACGGACGACGACGTCCACGCGGACCGCTACCTGATCGCGGAGGAGGTCCTGTCGGGCGCGGGCTTCGACTGGTACGAGGTCTCCAACTGGGCCACGTCAGCCGCCGGGCGGTGCCTGCACAACGAGCTGTACTGGCGCGGGGCCGACTGGTGGGGGGCGGGGCCGGGGGCGCACAGCCATGTGGGCGGCGTGCGGTGGTGGAACGTGAAGCATCCCGGGGCGTATGCCGGGGCGCTCGCCGCGGGGCGTACCCCTGCGGCCGGGCGTGAGCTTCTTTCCGCGGAGGACCGGAGGGTGGAGCGGATCCTGCTGGAGCTGCGGTTGCGGGAGGGAGTGCCGTTGTCGTTGCTGCGTGAGGACGGGCTTGCGGCTTCGGGCCGGGCCCTGTCGGAGGGACTGTTGGAAACGGGACCGTACGAGGAGGGGCGGGCGGTGCTGACCCTGCGGGGGCGGTTGCTGGCAGATGCGGTGGTCAGGGACCTGGTGGACTGATCACCCGAGCCGGGTTGAATCGCCGACGAACGTCAGAGCGGTCCATCCATGCGGCCGGCAGGATCCCCCGCTTACCCGGTCATCGACCCGATCGTGACGCAGTGCGCCGTGCTCACCGAGCCCTTCGGTGACGGGGAAGTAGCTGACTACCGAGCGCAGCGGATCACGAAACGTCACCGCCTGCCGCAACGAAGTCGATCAGCTCCTCCACCCGCCCCAGCAATGCCGGCTCCAGGTCCTTGTACGAGCGCACCGTGCTCAGGATCCGCTGCCAGGCCGCTCCCGTGTTCTCCGGCCACCCCAGCGCCCGGCACACCCCCGTCTTCCAGTCCTCCCCGCGCGGGACGCGAGGCCACGCCTCGATGCCCACCGACGACGGCTTCACCGCCTCCCAGACGTCGATGTACGGGTGGCCCACCACCAGCGCGTACTCACTCGTCACCGACTCCGCGATGCGGGACTCCTTCGTGCCCGCGACCAGGTGGTCGACGAGGACGCCGAGGCGGGCGTCGGGCCCGGGGGAGAAGTCGGCGACGATCGCGGGGAGGTCGTCGATGCCCTCCAGGTACTCGACGACGACGCCCTCGATGCGCAGGTCGTCGCCCCAGACCTTCTCCACCAGTTCGGCGTCGTGGCGGCCCTCGACGTAGATGCGGCCGGCGCGGGCGACGCGGGCGCGGGCGCCGTGGACGGCCACCGAGCCGGATGCCGTACGGGTGGGGCGTGCCGGAGCGGCCGAGGAGGGCCTGACAAGGGTCACCACACGGCCCTCCAGGAGGAAGCCCCGGGGTTCCAGCCGGAACACGCGGTGCTTGCCGAAGCGGTCCTCCAGAGTGACCGTGCCCGCCTCGCAGCGGATCACGGCGCCGCAGAAGCCGGTTCCGGGCTCCTCGACGACCAGACCCGGCTCCGCCGGGACCTCCGGCACGAGCCTGGGCTTCTTCCAGGGAGGGGTCAGGTCCGGTGAGTACTGGCGCATTCGGATGACGATAGATGACGCGAGGAGAAGCTGCCGTCGAGTACGGCGACGGACCTACGGCACGCCGAAACGCCGTGCCAGGGCGTCCCGTTGGGCCCGGACGAACGCGGCGTTCACCGCGGCGCCGTGCCCGGGAACGTACACCGCGTCCTCGCCGCCCAGGTCGAGCAGCCGGTCCAGGGCCGCGGGCCAGTGGGACGGTACGGCGTCGGGGCCTGCCTGGGGCTCGCCGGACTCCTCGACCAGGTCGCCGCAGAAGACGACCTCGGCGGAGAGCCGCGCGGCAGGTGAGGCCGGGGCGGCAGGAGAGGTGGGAGAGGTGGGAGAAACGGGGGAGGTGGAAACTGGGGAGGCGGGAGAGTCCGCGCCGTGCGTGCCGGGTACCAGAACCGCCAGGTCGTGGGCCGTGTGGCCGGGACCCACGTTCGCCAGCAGGACCTGGCGGCCGCCGCCCAGGTCAAGGGTCCACTCACCGGTCACGAGGTGCCGCGGACGCACGAGGAGGTCCGCCGCCTCGGCCGCCTCGCGGGGATCGGCGCCGTGGCGTACGGCGTCCGCGCGCAGCCAGTCGCGGTCCCGGACGAGGACCCGGTCCATGCCCACCGCACCGAAGACCTCGACCCCCGCGAACGCCGCCGCCCCGAAGACATGGTCGAAGTGGGGATGGGTGAGCGCGAGATGGGTGACCCGGCCGCCACCGAGCAGCCGTCCGGCCTCGGTGCGCAGCCGCGCACCCTCCCGCACGCTCGACCCGGTGTCGATCATGAGCGCCGCGCCCTCGCCCACGACGAGCCCGACCGTGCAGTCCCACACGGGCAGACGGCACCGCCCGACCCCCGGTGCCAGTTCCGTCCACCCGGACGACTCCCAGTCGACGCTCAGCACGCTGCCGGCTCCTCCCGAGTAACCCTCATACAGCGACGCTAGCGCCATGTTCCCGCCAGAGCAGGACAAGATTCCCGGAGTGGGGCAGACCTGTGGACCTCGGAGCGACATCACAACGTCCGCCCTTGCCGGGGCCGTACCCACCGGCCGTACACTTGAGCCGGGATCCTGGCACTCCTGTGCGCTGAGTGCCAAGCGAAGGCCACAAAGGGACCAGCTGGAGGTGTGCGCGGTGCTCGGTGAACGCAGGCTCGAAGTGCTGCGCGCCATCGTCCAGGACTATGTGGGCACGGAGGAGCCGGTGGGCTCCAAGGCGCTCACCGAGCGGCACAACCTCGGGGTGTCGCCCGCCACGGTGCGCAACGACATGGCGGCACTGGAGGACGAGGGCTACATCGCGCAGCCGCACACCAGCGCCGGACGCATCCCCACGGACAAGGGATACCGCCTCTTCGTCGACCGGCTCGCGGGCGTCAAGCCGATGACCGGGCCCGAGCGGCGGGCCATCCAGAACTTCCTCGACGGCGCCGTGGACCTGGACGACGTCGTGGGACGGACCGTACGGCTGCTCGCGCAGCTCACGCGCCAGGTCGCCGTCGTGCAGTACCCGTCGCTGACGCGCTCGACGGTGCGGCACGTGGAGCTTCTGTCGCTGACTGCGACCCGCGTCATGCTGGTGCTGATCACGGACACCGGCAGGGTCGAGCAGCGCATGGTGGACTGCCCGGCGCCGTTCGGTGAGGTGTCTCTGGCGGACCTGCGGGCGCGGCTCAACAGCCGGGTCACGGGCCGCCGGTTCGCGGACGTCCCGCAGCTGGTGCAGGACCTGCCGGAGGCTTTCGAAGCGGAGGACCGCGGCACGGTCTCGACGGTGCTCTCCACCCTTCTGGAGACGCTGGTCGAGGAGACGGAGGAGCGACTGATGATTGGCGGCACCGCCAATCTCACGCGTTTCGGACATGACTTTCCCCTGACGATCCGGCCCGTCCTGGAGGCCCTGGAGGAGCAGGTCGTCCTCCTCAAACTCCTGGGTGCGGCAGAGGATTCGGGCATGACCGTACGCATCGGTCATGAGAACGCGTATGAGGGACTCAACTCCACGTCCGTGGTCTCCGTCGGCTACGGTTCGGGCGGCGAGGCAGTAGCCAAACTCGGCGTGGTCGGACCGACCCGCATGGATTACCCGGGAACGATGGGAGCGGTACGAGCGGTGGCACGGTACGTCGGACAGATCCTGGCGGAGTCATAGGTGGCCACGGACTACTACGCCGTACTCGGCGTGCGCCGCGACGCGTCCCAGGACGAGATCAAGAAGGCCTTCCGGCGGCTCGCACGCGAGCTGCATCCGGACGTCAACCCCGATCCGAAGACGCAAGAGCGCTTCAAGGAGATCAACGCCGCGTACGAGGTGTTGTCGGACCCGCAGAAGAAGCAGGTCTACGACCTCGGCGGCGACCCGCTGTCCCAGTCGGGCGGCGGTGGCGCGGGCGGCTTCGGCGCCGGCGGGTTCGGGAACTTCTCGGACATCATGGACGCGTTCTTCGGTACGGCGTCGCAGCGCGGACCGCGCTCGCGCACCCGGCGCGGCCAGGACGCGATGATCCGCCTGGAGGTCGAGCTCGACGAGGCGGCCTTCGGGACGACGAAGGACATCCAGGTCGACACGGCTGTGGTGTGTACGACGTGCAGCGGCGAGGGCGCCGCGCCCGGCACCTCCGCCCAGACGTGTGACATGTGCCGCGGTCGCGGTGAGGTTTCGCAGGTCACGCGGTCCTTCCTGGGTCAGGTCATGACGTCCCGCCCCTGCCCGCAGTGCCAGGGCTTCGGCACGGTCGTACCGAGCCCGTGCCCGGAGTGCGCGGGCGACGGACGCGTCCGCTCCCGGCGGACCCTGACCGTCAAGATCCCGGCCGGTGTCGACAACGGCACGCGGATCCAGTTGGCCGGCGAGGGCGAGGTCGGCCCCGGCGGCGGCCCCGCCGGTGATCTCTTCGTCGAGATCCATGAACTCCCGCACCCCACCTTCCAGCGGCGCGGCGACGACCTGCACTGCACGGTGAGCATCCCGATGACCGCGGCGGCACTCGGTACCAAGGTCCCTCTGGAGACGCTCGACGGCCTCGAGGAGATCGACATCCGCCCGGGCACCCAGTCCGGCCAGTCGATCCCGCTGCACGGCCGCGGTGTCACGCACCTGCGCGGCGGCGGCCGTGGTGACCTCATCGTCCACGTCGAGGTCATGACCCCCTCCAAGCTCGACCCTGAGCAGGAGCGAGTGCTGCGTGAGCTGGCCAAGCTGCGGGGCGAGGAACGGCCCACGGGGCAGTTTCAACCGGGGCAGCAGGGGTTGTTCTCGCGTCTGAAGGATGCGTTCAACGGTCGCTGAGGTGAGCGGGGTACCCGGCCGCCGGTGGTGGCGTCACTGGGGCCGCGCCCCAGGGACCTTTCGGCCTGGCGGCCTTGTCCCCTCTGGCGGCCTTGTCCCCTTCGGCCGGGCGACCTCGTCCACGAACTCCCCGGCTACCGCTGAGGGGCCCCGGGGGTACCCCCCCGGACGGGCTGGAATTCCGCCGACCCGGGTGCCTTCCCACCTCCCCGGACGGTCGCCCATTCCGATGGCGTATGCCAAGTGGAAGGCCGGATTCGGTCTTGTTCGGAGTACGTGACAACATGCCGTCATGTCCACTGCGCTGACCGATCTTTTCCCCCTTCCGATCGTGCAGGCCCCTATGGCGGGCGGCGTCTCCGTGCCGCAGCTCGCCGCGGCCGTGTCCGAGGCCGGCGGGCTCGGTTTCCTCGCCGCCGGCTACAAGACGGCCGACGGTATGTACCAGGAGATCAAGCAGTTGCGCGGGGCCACCGGCCGGCCCTTCGGCGTGAACCTCTTCATGCCGCAGCCCGAGTACGCCGACCCGGCCGCCGTCGCCGTCTACGCCAGCCAGCTCGCCGGCGAGTCCGCCTGGTACGAGACCGAGCTCGGAGACCCCGACAGCGGGCGCGACGACGGCTACGACGCCAAGCTCGCGGTGCTCCTCGACAACCCGGTGCCGGTCGTCTCCTTCCACTTCGGCTGCCCCAAGCGTGAGGTCCTGGACTCCCTGTCCCGTGCCGGCACGCTCACCATGGTCACCGCGACCACCGTCGAGGAGGCGCAGGCCGTGCAGTGGGCGGGCGCCGACGCGGTGATCGCGCAGGGCGTCGAGGCGGGCGGCCACCAGGGCTGCCACCGCGACAACCCGGAGACGGACGGCTCCGGCATCGGACTGATCTCCCTGATCGCGCAGATCCGCGAGGCCGTACAGATACCCATCGTCGCGGCCGGGGGCATCATGCGCGGTAGCCAGATCGCCGCCGCGCTCGCCGCCGGCGCCACCGCGGCCCAGCTCGGCACGGCCTTCCTCGCCACCCACGAGTCCGGCGCCGGCGCCCTGCACAAGCAGGCGCTGACCAACCCCCTCTTCGTCCGTACGGAGCTGACGCGCGCCTTCTCGGGTCGGCCGGCCCGCGGCCTGCTGAACCGCTTCCTGCGCGAACACGGCCCGTACGCGCCCGCCGCGTACCCCCAGGTCCACCACCTCACCTCTCCCCTGCGCAAGGCGGCCGCCAAGGCGGGCGACGCGCAGGGGATGGCGCTGTGGGCGGGGCAGGGGCACCGGCTCGCCCGCGATCTGCCCGCGCAGCAGCTGGTCGAGGTTCTCACGGAGGAACTGGCCGCCGCGAAGACGACGCTGTCGGCGTCTCCGTCAGGGGGCGCTGTCTGATGACCGCGCCGGTGTTCGTGGTGGACGTGGTGCCGGCCGGGCCCGAGTTCGTCCTGGACGGTCCGGAGGGGCGGCACGCCGTGTCCGTGAAGCGTCTGCGGCCGGGCGAGGACGTGGTGCTGACCGACGGACTCGGACACTGGACGGAGGGCGTCGTCATGGCGGCCGAGGGCAAGGACCGGCTCGTGGTGACGGACCTCCACGAGGTCCACGAGGAACCGGAGCCCACGCCCCGCATCACCGTCGTCCAGGCCCTCCCCAAGGGCGACCGCGGTGAACTCGCCGTCGAGACCATGACCCAGACCGGCGTCGACGAGATCGTCCCCTGGGCCGCCGCCCGCTGCATCACGCAGTGGAAGGGCGAACGGGGCCTCAAGGCACTCGGCAAATGGCGGGCGAGCGCGCGCGAGGCGGGCAAGCAGTCGCGCCGGGTGCGTTTCCCGCAGGTGGCCGACGCGATGACCAGCAAGCAGGTTGCCGCACTTCTCGCCGAAGCGGACCTCGCGGCCGTACTGCACGAGGACCGCGCCCACCCGAGCGAGCCGCTGGCGACCGCCGAACTCCCCGCGTCCGGCGACATCGTGCTCGTCGTCGGCCCCGAAGGGGGCGTTTCCCCCGAGGAACTGGAACTGTTCGCCCGGGCGGGAGCGAAGGCCCACCGGCTGGGGCGCAGCGTGCTGCGAACCTCGACCGCGGGCACGGCGGCGACGGCGCTGCTACTGGGTCGCACGGGCCGCTGGTCCTGACGACCGGGGCGAAACCACGTGGCCCGCGCACCTCGTCGCCGCGTGCGGTCCGAGTGACCCCGTCTGTGATGACCCGCTGCCGCGTCCAGGCAAGTAATCCGAACCTCTGGCCCGGGGAAGGGCCGCTGCATAGGGTGATCGGGTGACACAGACCGCATCCGCCGCATCCCTTGCGTATCTCCGGTATCCGCATCTCCATGGTGAGTTGATCACCTTCACCGCCGAGGACGACGTCTGGGTCGCGCCGCTCGACGGCGGCCGAGCCTGGCGGGTCAGCGCCGACAACGTGCCCGTGAACCACCCCCGCATCTCCCCGGACGGCACGACCGTCGCATGGACCTCCACCCGCGACGGCGACCCCGAGGTGCATATCGCCCCCCTCGACGGCGGGCCCTCCAAACGCCTTACGCACTGGGGCAGTTGGCGGACGCAGGTGCGCGGCTGGACTCCGGACGGGCAGGTGCTCGCGCTCAGCACCTACGGGCAGGCCAGCCTGCGGCGCAGCTGGGCGCGTGCCGTACCGCTCGACGGCGGCCCCGCAACCACACTTCCGTACGGGCCCGTCGGCGAGGTCGCCCACGGACCCGGCGCCGGCATCGTTCTGCTGTCCGCGCCCATGGGACGCGAGGCCGCCTGGTGGAAGCGGTACCGGGGCGGCACGGCCGGCAAGCTGTGGATCGATCGCGAGGGGGAGGGTGAGTTCGTACGGCTGCATGAGGAGCTGGACGGGAACATCGAGTACCCGTGCTGGGCGGGGGAGCGGGTTGTCTTTCTCTGCGACCACGAGGGCGTGGGGGCCGTGTACTCGTCCCTCGCCGACGGGTCCGATCTGCGGCGGCACACGGCCGTCGACGGTTTCTACGCCCGGCACGCGGCAACCGACGGCACACGCGTCGTGTACGCCTCCGCCGGGGAGCTGTGGATCCTCGACGACCTCGACGCGGCCGAGCCCCGGCGGCTCGGTGTCCGGCTCGGCGGACAGCGCGTCGACCTGCAGCCGCATCCCGTGAGCGCGGCCCGCTGGTTCGGGGCCGGCTCGCCCGACCACACCGGACGCGGCAGCGCGGTCTCGGTGCGCGGTGCCGTCCACTGGGTCACCCACCGCTCGGGCCCCGCCCGCGCCCTGGCCGCCGAACACGGTGTACGCGCCCGGCTGCCCCGCACCTTCCGCGCCGACGGCGAGGAGCACGTGGTGTGGGTGACGGACGCGGAGGGCGACGACGCGCTCGAGTTCGCGCCCGCCACCGGCGTCGCCCCCGGGGCGACACCGCGCCGCCTCGCCGCCGGGCGGCTCGGCCGGGTACTCGGCCTCGCCATGGCGCCCGACGGCAGTCGCGCCGCCGTCGCCTCGCACGACGGGCGGGTGCTGCTCGTCGAGCGGGAGACGGGAGAGGTACGGGAGGTCGACCGCAGCGAGGACGGCGACGTCAGCGGGCTCGTCTTCTCGCCCGACTCGGCCTGGCTCGCCTGGTCGCACCCCGGCCCGAGCCCGTTGCGCCGGCTCAAGCTCGCCAACACCGCCGACCTGTCGGTGACCGAGGCGACCCCACTGCGCTTCCGTGACTACGCGCCCGCGTTCACCCTCGACGGCAAGCACCTCGCCTTCCTCTCGGCGCGGTCCTTCGACCCCGTCTACGACGAACACGTCTTCGACCTCGCGTTCGTGGGCGGTTCACGGCCGTATCTCATCACGCTGGCCGCGACGACCCCGTCCCCCTTCGGGCCGCAGCGGCACGGCCGCCCCTTCGACGCGCCGGACAGCCCGGGGGCGGAGACACCCGACAGCGAGGGCGCCCCCACGACCCGTATCGACCTGGACGGACTCGCCGACCGCATCGTGCCGTTTCCCGTGGAGGCCGCCCGCTACTCGGGGCTGCGTGCCGCCAAGGACGGACTGCTGTGGCTGCGCCACCCGGTGCGTGGCGTACTCGGCGCCTCCCGTGCCACGCCGGACGACCCCGACCCCAAGACCGACCTCGAGCGCTACGACCTCGTCGAACAGCGCATCGAGCATCTCGCCTCGGACGCCGACCACTTCTCGGTCACCGGCGACGGCAAGCGGATCCTGCTGTGGACCGACGGCAAGCTCAAGGTCGTACCGAGCGACCGGCGCGCTTCGAACGACGACGAGAGCGACACGAACATCACCGTCGACCTGTCGCGGATCCGCCAGACCGTCGACCCGGCCGCCGAGTGGCGGCAGATGTACGACGAGGCCGGCCGCCTCATGCGCGACCACTTCTGGCGGCCGGACCTGGGCGGCGTCGATTGGGACGCGGTACTCGACCGCTACCGGCCCGTCCTCGAACGGGTCGCCACCCACGACGACCTGGTGGACCTGTTGTGGGAGGTACAGGGCGAACTCGGCACCTCTCACGCGTACGTCACGCCGCGCGGCGGCTACGGCGGCGACGAGCGACAGGGGCTGCTCGGCGCGGACATCTCCCGGCACGAGGACGGCCCTCAGGGATCGGCACAGTGGCGTATCGACCGGATCCTGCCGTCGGAGACCTCCGACCCGGACGCGCAGGCGCCGCTCGCCGCGCCCGGTGTCGCCGTACGCGCCGGGGACGCGATCATCGCCGTCTCCGGGCGGCCGGTCGACCCGGTCGCCGGGCCCGGACCGCTGCTCGTGGGCACCGCGGGCAAACCCGTCGAACTGACCATCTCCCCCTCCGGCGGCGGCGACCCGCGGCACGCCGTCGTCGTCCCGATCTCCGACGAGGAGCCCCTGCGCTACCACGCGTGGGTCGCGGACCGGCGCGCGTACGTGCACGAGACGTCCGGGAGCAGGCTGGGGTATCTGCACGTGCCCGACATGGTCGGCTCCGGCTGGGCACAGCTCCACCGCGACCTGCGGATCGAAGTCGCCAAGGAGGGCCTGGTCGTCGACCTCCGCGAGAACCGCGGCGGCCATACGTCCCAGCTGGTCGTCGAGAAGCTCGCCCGGCGCATCGTCGGCTGGGACCTGCCGCGCGGCCTGCGCGCCACCAGCTACCCGGAGGACGCGCCTCGCGGGCCCGTCGTCGCCGTCGCCAACGAGTTCTCCGGCTCGGACGGCGACATCGTCAACGCGGCGATCAAGGCGCTCGGGATCGGGCCGGTGGTCGGTATGCGCACCTGGGGCGGCGTCGTGGGCATCGACAGCCGGTTCCGGCTCGTCGACGGCACGCTCGTCACCCAGCCCAAGTACGCGTTCTGGCTCGAGGGTTACGAGTGGGGCGTCGAGAACCACGGTGTCGACCCCGACGTCGAGGTCGTCCAGGCGCCGCAGGACTACGCGGCCGGGCGTGACGCGCAACTGGACGAGGCGATCCGGATCGCGCTGGCGGCGCTCGCGCAGAATCCGGCGAAGACGGCTCCGCCGTTGCCGGGGAGTCGGTGACAGTGGCTGAGCGAGCTGAGCGAGCTGGGTGAGCTGAGCGAGCTGGGTGAGCGGGGCCGGGTGCCGGGGGCGGGCGCCTGCGGCGCCCCCGCCCCGACGCGGCGTGTCGATACGATGCCGACGTAACGATCAACCGGCGTGAGGAGGCCGCATGGCAGGGGAACCGCAGGACGACTGCCTGTTCTGCAAGATCGTCAAAGGGAGGATCCCGGCGACCGTCGTCCGCGAGACGGAGACGACCGTCGCCTTCCGCGACATCAACCCGCAGGCGCCCACGCACGTCCTGGTGATCCCGAAGGCCCACCACCCGGACGCCGTCTCGCTCGCCACCGCCGAACCGGAGATTCTCGCCGACGTGGTGCGCGAGGCCGACGAGGTCGCCTCCGACGACAAGCTCGACAGCTACCGCATCGTCTTCAACACCGGCGGCGGCGCCGGCCAGACCGTCTTCCACGCGCATGCCCACGTCCTGGGCGGCCGCGGCATGCAATGGCCCCCGGGGTAACCGGGTTGACTGGGTAACCTGGAGTAACTCGACGTGTCCGTACGTGAACTGGTGGTCCTCGGCACCGCCAGCCAGGTCCCGACCCGGCACCGCAACCACAACGGCTATCTGCTGCGCTGGGACGGGGAAGGGCTGCTCTTCGACCCCGGCGAGGGTACGCAGCGGCAGATGCTGCGTGCCGGGGCCGCGGCCCACGACCTGCATCGGATCTGTGTCACGCACTTCCACGGAGACCACTCGCTGGGGCTCGCCGGAGTGATCCAGCGGATCAACCTCGACCGTGTGCCGCATGAGATCACCGCCCACTTTCCGCGGTCCGGCCAGCGCTTCTTCGACCGGTTGCGGTACGCGACCGCCTACCGCGAGACCGTCCGGCTGACCGAAGCCCCGGTCGCCGCCGACGGCGTGCTCGCCTCCTCGAAGTCGTACTCCCTGGAGGCCCGACGGCTCTCCCACCCCGTCGAGTCGTACGGCTACCGGCTCGTCGAACCCGACAGGCGGCGGATGCTGCCCGAACTGCTCGCCTCGTACGGGATCAAGGGGCCGGACGTGGGGCGGATCCAGCGGGAGGGGGAGCTGGGGGGCGTCGCGCTCGAGGATGTCAGCGAGATCCGGCGCGGGCAGCGGTTCGCCTTCGTCATGGACAGCCGGCTGTGCGAGGGCGTGTACGCGCTCGCGGAGGGATGCGACATGCTCGTCATCGAGTCGACCTTCCTCGACGCGGACGTGGAACTCGCCGTCAAGTATGGGCACTTGACGGCAGGTCAGGCCGGTGGGGTCGCTCGGGACGCCGGTGTACGGCATCTCGTGCTCACCCACTTCAGTCAGCGGTACTCCGAGCCCGCGGGCACATCCCCGACGGAGTTGGGGGGAGAGTTCGAGCGGCAGGCCCGGGCCGCCGGGTTCGAAGGGGAGTTGACGGTGGCGCACGATCTGCTGCGGGTGCCGGTTCCCAAACGTCGCTGATCGGCCCCTACGATGCGGTCACGCCACCTTCCAAAGCCGAACCCGGGCGGGCGGGCGCAGGGCGTGCGCGCGCGAGGCCCGCGGGGAGGGGGCCTGCGCAGACGGTGCCGGCGACGGCCTGACGCCGACGGGCGACGGCGCGAAGCCGAGCGCCGCCGCCCGCCCAAGGGCGTGGTGCACACTGGCCTCAACCCGCACCACATCAGGGGAGCGCACCGTGACCACGCCCCACGGAGAGGGACCGTACGTCCACGCCCAGGTCGATCCGCTCGCCCGGCTGCGCACCCCTGACGACCCGCCCTGGGACGTCTACCTCACCGGCACCGTCTTCCTCGACATCATCTTCACCGGGCTCGACTCCGCCCCGGTGCGCGGGACCGAGTCCTGGGCACGGGGGATGGGATCGAGCCCGGGCGGTGTCGCCAACATGGCCACCGCGCTGGCCCGCCTCGGCCTGCGTACGTCACTGGCGGCAGCCTTCGGGGACGACCACTACGGGGAGTACTGCTGGGACGCCCTCGAACAGGGCGAGCGCATCGACCTGTCGGCCTCACGCACGGTGCCCGACTGGCACTCCCCCGTCACCGTCTCCATGGCGTACGAGGGCGAACGCACCATGGTCAGCCACGGCCACGAGCCACCCCCGGAGGAACCGGCACCCGACTGCCCGCCCCGCGCGCGGGCCGCCATCGCCGCGCTGACCCCCGGCACACGCGCGCCGTGGATCGCCCAGGCCGCGGGCAAGGGCGCCCGGATCTTCGCCGACGTCGGCTGGGACGACACCGGCCGCTGGGATCTCGCCGGCCTCCCCGACCTCGAGCAGTGCGAGGCGTTCCTGCCGAATGCCGAGGAGGCCATGCGCTACACGGGCACCTCCTGCCCCCGGGCCGCCGCCCGCGCGCTCACCGACCACGTACCGCTCGCCGTCGTCACCCTCGGCGCGGAGGGCGCGTACGCCGTGGACGGACGCAGCGGCGAGACCGCCGACGTCCCGGCCATCGCCGTCCAGGCCCTCGACCCCACCGGCGCCGGCGACGTCTTCGTGGCCGGCTTCGTCACCGGCACCCTGGCCGCCTGGCCCCTTGCCGACCGCCTCGCCTTCGCGGGCCTGACGGCAGCCCTCTCGGTCCAGGAGTTCGGCGGCTCCCTCTCCGCCCCCGACTGGTCCGAGATCGCCGCCTGGTGGCGCCGCGTCCAGTCGTACGAGGACCAGGACCCGGCGGCGCTACGGCGGTACGCCTTCCTGGAGCGACTCCTCCCGGAGGGGACGGCGAGGCCATGGCCGAGGAGGCGGGCGGTACCGACGATTGGATTCCGCAGGTCGGCGTGAGCGATGGCGCGTCGAGCGATGACAGGGTGAGCGGTGACGGGGACAGGGGGAAGGGGGCACAGTGAAAGGGGGGTCTCCCGGGGAACGGCTGCACGGCTGCACGAAAACACCTTCGGCGATGTCAGTGCTCCGACGTACCCTTGGAGTGCAAGGCAGCCCTTTGGGTAGCGCCCCGCGACGAGGAGGACGAGCAAGGCCTACAGAGCCGGCCCATGACTGACACACCCACAGCGCAAGGTCCTGTCCAGGGAACCGCGAAAGCGCAGTTCACCGTCCCGCCCAAGCACCCCATGGTGACCGTGCTGGGGTCTGGAGACGCCCTGCTACGCGTCATCGAGAAGGCCTTCCCGGCGGCCGACATCCATGTCCGGGGCAATGAGATCAGCGCGGTCGGCGACGCGAGAGAAGTCGCCCTCGTCCAGCGCCTGTTCGACGAGATGATGCTGGTGCTCCGCACCGGACAGCCGATGACGGAGGACGCGGTGGAACGCTCGATCGCCATGCTCAGGGCGAGCGAGAACGGGGAGGGTCCCCCGGAGACCCCGGCCGAGGTGCTCACACAGAACATCCTTTCCTCGCGCGGCCGCACGATCCGCCCCAAGACCCTCAACCAGAAGCGGTACGTCGACGCGATCGACAAGCACACGGTCGTCTTCGGCATCGGCCCGGCAGGCACCGGCAAGACCTACCTGGCCATGGCCAAGGCGGTTCAGGCCCTCCAGTCCAAGCAGGTCAACCGCATCATCCTGACCCGCCCCGCCGTCGAGGCCGGCGAACGCCTCGGCTTCCTCCCCGGCACGCTGTACGAAAAGATCGACCCGTACCTGCGCCCGCTCTACGACGCCCTGCACGACATGCTCGACCCCGACTCGATCCCGCGGCTGATGGCAGCGGGGACGATAGAAGTGGCGCCGCTCGCGTACATGCGTGGTCGTGCGCAGCCTGTCTTCACGAACGTCTTGACCCCGGACGGCTGGCGCCCCATCGGCGACCTCCAGGTCGGTGACCTGGTGATCGGTTCGAACGGTGAGCCGACCCCGGTCCTTGGTGTCTACCCGCAGGGCGACAAGGACATCTATCGCGTCAGTGCCCAGGACGGCTCCTGGACGCTGTGCTGCGGCGAGCACCTGTGGACTGTCCGAACCGCCTCGGACAAGCGTCGCAACAAGCCGTGGCGGGTCCTGGAGACGCAGGAGATGATCGGCAACCTGCGGGCGGCGCACGCGCGCCGGTACGAGTTGCCGCTGCTCATGGCGCCGGTTTGCTTCCCGGAGCGTGAGGTCCCGATGGACCCGTACGCACTGGGTTTGCTTCTTGGTGACGGCTGCATCACGGGGAACATCACGCCCGTGTTCAGTACAGCCGACCTGGAACCCGTCTCCGCGCTGGAGACGGCGATTCCCGGGATCAAGGTGCGGCACCAGGAGTACGGCTACTTCCTGAACCGTGTGCCAGTTCCGGGCGAGCCCGGCAGCAGGGTGGCGAACCCGGTCACGACGACACTGCGTTCGTTGGATCTCCTTGGCGCTCGATCTTGCTCGAAATTTGTCCCGGACGATTACCTCTACAACTCAGCCGACGTCCGCCTCGCGGTGCTTCAGGGGCTGCTCGACACCGACGGAGGCCCGGTTACGCAGAAAGACCGCACCTGCCGGATCCAGTACGCGACCACGTCGATCCTGCTCCGTGACGACGTGATCGCACTCGTACAGTCACTGGGCGGGGTTGCCTACACCCGTCGCCGCAGGGCCGAAGGGCGCGAGCAGGGAACCGCGCTGGGCGCCTACCGCCGCGACGCCCACATCGTCGATATCCGTCTCCCCGAGGGCATCGAGCCCTTCCGTCTCGCCCGCAAGCGCGACAAGTACCACGCGGCCGGGGGCGGCGGACGGCCGATGCGCTTCATCGACAGCATCGAACCCGCGGGCAGGGAGGAAACCGTCTGCATCCAGGTGGCCGCCGAGGATTCGCTGTACGTCACGCAGGACTACCTGCTGACGCACAACACGCTCAATGACGCCTTCATCATCCTGGACGAGGCGCAGAACACGAGTCCCGAGCAGATGAAGATGTTCCTCACCCGGCTCGGCTTCGACTCGAAGATCGTGATCACGGGTGACGTCACGCAGGTCGACCTCCCGGACGGCACGAAGTCCGGGCTGCGTCAGGTCCAGGAGATCCTGGAGGGTGTCGCCGACGTTCACTTCTCGCGGCTCACGTCCCACGATGTCGTACGGCACAAGCTGGTCGGCCGTATCGTCGACGCGTACGAGAAGTACGACAGCGAGAACGGCACGCACAACGGCTCCCACAAGGGCCGCAACAAACGGAAGTAGACCCAGCGCGACCATGTCGATCGACGTCAACAACGAGTCCGGAACCGAGGTCGACGAGCAGGCGATCCTCGACATCGCCCGCTACGCGCTCGCCAGGATGCGCATCCACCCGCTCTCCGAGCTCTCGGTGATCGTCGTGGACGCCGCCGCCATGGAGCAGCTGCATATGCAGTGGATGGATCTGCCAGGACCGACGGACGTCATGTCCTTCCCCATGGATGAGCTGCGGCCGCCGTCGAAGGACGACGCCGAGCCGCCGCAGGGTCTGCTCGGCGACATCGTGCTCTGCCCCGAGGTCGCCGAGCGGCAGGGCAAGGAGGCGCCGACGGGGCACTCCATGGACGAGGAGCTCCAGCTGCTCACGGTCCATGGAGTGCTGCATCTGCTCGGCTACGATCATGAGGAGCCGGACGAGAAGGCCGAGATGTTCGGTCTGCAGGCGGCCATCGTGGACGGCTGGCGTGCGGAGAAGGGCCTGACCGGCCCGTCCCCGGCCCCGACCGTGTCATGAGTCCGCAACTCGTCCTCGGCGCCATAGCGCTGGTCGTCGTCGCCTGGCTCGCCGCCTGCGCGGAGGCGGGCCTCGCGCGCGTCTCCAGCTTCCGCGCGGAGGAGGCAGTGCGCAGCGGCCGGCGCGGCAGCGCCAAGCTCGCCCAGGTCGCCGCCGACCCGACCCGCTACCTCAACGTCGCGCTGCTGGTGCGCGTCGCCTGCGAGATGGCGGCCGCCACGCTCGTCACATACGCCTGCCTGCAGGAGTTCGACGAGACATGGGAGGCCCTCGCGGTCGCCATGGGGGTGATGGTCCTCGTCTCGTATGTCGCGGTCGGTGTCTCCCCGCGCACGATCGGCCGTCAGCACCCGCTGAACACGGCGACGGCGACGGCGTACGTCCTGCTGCCGCTGGCGCGCGTCATGGGCCCGATCCCGCCGCTGCTGATCCTGATCGGTAACGCGCTGACGCCCGGCAAGGGCTTCCGTCGCGGCCCGTTCGCCTCCGAGGCCGAGCTGCGCGCGCTGGTCGACCTCGCCGAGAAGGAGTCCCTCATCGAGGACGACGAGCGCCGGATGGTGCACTCCGTCTTCGAGTTGGGTGACACGCTGGTGCGGGAGGTCATGGTCCCGCGTACGGACCTGGTGGTCATCGAGCGCTACAAGACGATCCGGCAGGCGCTCACTCTGGCACTGCGGTCCGGCTTCTCGCGGGTGCCCGTCGCGGGGGACAGTGAGGACGACATCGTCGGGATCGTGTACCTGAAGGACCTGGCCCGTAAGACGCACATCAGCCGGGACGCGGAGAACGAGCTGGTCTCGACGGCGATGCGGCCGGCGGTCTTCGTACCGGACACGAAGAACGCGGGTGACCTGCTGCGCGAGATGCAGCAGGACCGCAACCACGTCGCCGTCGTCATCGACGAGTACGGCGGCACGGCCGGCATCGTCACGATCGAGGACATCCTCGAGGAGATCGTCGGCGAGATCACCGACGAGTACGACCGTGAGCTGCCCCCGATCGAGGACCTGGGCAAGGACCGCTACCGTGTCACGGCACGTCTCGACATCGGCGACCTGGGCGAGTTGTACGGCTTCGAGGCGTACGACGACGAGGACGTCGAGACGGTGGGCGGGCTGCTGGCCAAGGCGCTGGGCAGGGTGCCCATCGCCGGCGCGTCCTCGGTGGTCGCCCTCCCCGACGAACGCGAACTGCGGCTCACCGCCGAGGCCGCGGCGGGCCGCCGGAACAAGATCGTCACGGTGCTGGTGGAGCCGATGGGGCCTGTGAAACCTCCGGAGGAGGAGAAGCCGGAGTGATGCCCAAGTGACCCCCGACGAGCTGCGCGGCTTCTGCCTGTATTTCGGGCTTCCCTTGCCCTGATGTCTCACGGGACCCCGAAATACAGGTCTACACAGACAAAAGAGCAGATCATCGCATGTGAGGAGCCTCTCAAACGGGCCCGAAACCGTGGCAGGATTTGAGCCGGTAAGACCCGGCGTTGCGCCACGACTGGCTCAGGGGTCATACCCCACCCCTTCGCCGCCGACCGATACGCCCCTCGGAGGAAAGGCGTGGCCCCTGTGGTCGCCGTCGGCAAGATGGTCCACGTGCCTGTAGCCATGCCAACTGCCCTCACCCTCGTGCGTAGCGTCCTGTTCCTGCTGTGCTGTGCGGTTCTGCTCTTCGCGTTCTCCTACGTCCCCTTCCAGCGATGGCTGTTGCGCCGAGTGCGGATTCCGATACGGCGTTGGCTACGCCGCAGGAGTAGTGCGACACGGGCCCGCTACGACGACCTCGTCAACACGCTCATGGGCCGCATGATCAGCCAGGTCGCCCCCGTCATCGCCGAAACTCTCCCGGATCGCGGCCTGCGGGCACGCCCCCTCATCGCGGAAGCCGCCTTGAAGTGGTGGCGAGCCGCCCTGTGGGCCATCCCAGCCCGGGCGCTCAGTCTCCTGATCCTCGTCTACTGCACGGCGAACCTTGAAGCGATCGTCGACTTCATCCGCAATCCGCCGAAGCACGACGATGACCAGCCGCGCAATGCCACCAGCGGCTCCGGGCGCAGCCACAGGCCAGACGCTCCGCCGCCAGACCCTCTGAGCGCACTCTTCAGAGGCATGAAGGACGCCGCCGCATGGATCATTCACAAAGTGACGGACGGAGTGTCTGCAATCGAACATCTCTGGTCCCTTGCCCCCTCCTGGGGGATCTTCACGCCGCTGACCTACCTTGTGTTGATCCTCACGATCCTCCTGGCACTCAAGGCGCTCTACCCGTTCGCAATCGCCGTGACGAACGGGGCACGACAGATCCCGCCGGAGTACTCCGGTCGACAGTGCTCACCACGTCGCGCCCGGCATCCCGCCACCGTCGATGACGAGGCTCGCTACAGGCCCGTTGTGGTGCTACTGCTCACCGCCGCCGACTGCGCTCGCACCTGGCGCGCATGGGGCCAAGGCTCCCCGCTGAACACGCCGCGAGTGTCTGTTCGCCGTGCCGAATACGTCATCCGGAATGCCTGGCGAACCGGAAGCGCATACAACTCCTGGCCAGAACGCGCGCGACAGCGTCACGCCCTCAAGACCCACTCCGCAAAGGTGATCGGGGCTCTTCGCACGGTCGAAGCTCGCCAGTACACCGATCCCGACATCGGCATGGTCCTCCAAGAACTGGCCGACATGTTGCTCACCATCGCCGAGCGGTACGCGGAAGGGCGCATCGGCCAGCTCCTGGATGACGTCGACACCGTGGAGGCCGCCACCGATTACGAGTGGCTGCGCCTCCTGGGCGTTGGTGCGTTCGGCGTCGGGGCCCTGGTTGCGGCGTCGATGGCCAACCTGCCGGAGGAAGCCAACGGTGTCCTGGTCGGCCTGGCCCTGTTGCTGGCCGGCTCCTGGTTCTTCAGGCACAGGCTGACGCTGACGGCCGTCTCATGCTTCAGGTGGTCGGAGCCATGGCCGAGTTCGAACGCAGCCTCATCAAGGAACGCACCCGCGCCGGACTCGACGCAGCCAAGGCGCAGGGGCGTACCGGCGGACGGCCGTCCGTGGTCGATGAGGACGTGCTCACCGTGGCCCGTGCCAGGAAGGCGAAGGGCGAGAGCGTGAGCGCCATCGCCAAGGCCCTGGGAATCTCCCGTGCCACTCTGTACCGCCACCTCGGAGAGAGCGCCTGAGGCAGGCGCACAGCCGAGCGGTCAGACCGCCATGGCACGGACAAGCATCGTGCCCACGGCCCTGCCCTCTGGCGGGTCGATCAGAGACACGCACACGTCAGAGAAGCCGTGCCCCGTCAGGATGCGCCCCCACTCATCCGGGGTGCGGTCGTGCCGCAGTCCGGCTTTGGCAGGCTTGGGCCCCTGGCTTCCTGGGGGCAAATGAGAGAAGGCCAGGATGCCGCCCGGCGCCATACGCGAGCGGATCAGCGGGAGGAGGGTGTCCGGATCGACGAACCACACGGCACCAAAGATCGAGAGCACGACATCGAATGTTTCGTCCGTCTCCTTCAGGAACGCCGTCGCCTCCGCCGTACGGAACTCAAGGCCCGGCAGACTGCCCCAGCGCTCCCGCGCGACCGTCTCGCGAGCGGGGGCGATGTCCACTCCTTGACCGGTCGCGCCAAGCGTCACGAGGTGCGCGAGGTTACTACCGCTCCCCGAGCCGAGTTCCAGCACCCGGCGTCCGGCCACAGGGCCTAGAACGCTCTCGTTCGGCCCATGATCGGCGTACTGGGTCCAGTTCAGCCAGGTCGTCTCACCCTTGGCGTTCACGGTCCTGCGCGGCTTACTCACCACCGCGTACCTGTCCCAGGACTCAGCCAATGACATGCAGTGAACCTTTCCGGCATGAGAGGCCCACCTCCCAACGTACGGGGATGGGCCCCAACTCACGTGCTACTCACTACTACTTGGGCGAGTCGTGGCACCCGGCGTGGCACTGGTTGCAGTTGGCCGCGTCCTCCATGCCCCACAGGTCGGGGTCGATCTCGAACCCGTACGCCTTGATGGCCTTGATCGTCTGCTCCAGGACGAGCGGGCCGCCGGTCTTGGGATCATGCTCATCCTGCGTCACCTCGTCGTCGGTGACGCACAGGACACCTGCCGCCGCCCCCGGAAGCACCGGAACGTGGTGGATGTACCGGCCGAAGTGTCGGCTGGTGAAGTGGTGGTACGGGATCGAGTCGAGCATGAACGAGTGCCATGCCTCGTCCACCTGCTCGGATGGACCCTTGAGAAGGTCCGGGTTCTCGCCGCACGTGACCAGGTAGGCGATGGCCTGGCCGAACTTGGCCTCTGCCAAGTCTCGTGTGTTCTCCGGGTTGCGGAGGAGGAGGGCTACCTCCCGCTCCCACACGTCCGGCGTGACGTACGCCTTCGGGTCACGGATCACTACTGCCGTGCTCATGCTGGCTTGCCTCCACGTAGTTGGGGTTTCGTGGTGTTCCGGTCATGTCGCCCACCCCTGCACCTGGGGCACAGGCACGGCGGCATCAGGCCAGTAGCGAGGGGTTCCCCGCCCTCACCCTCGTACAGGGTTCGTGGCTCGGTCTGCGTGCCGTCGGCTCTCACCGTGTAAGCGCTGATGCGGATGGACATGGCGTCCATGCTCCGGACCAGTCATGACCATTGCGGCGACGTTCAGGGCGTCCCTTGGGCGTCACGTCGGCGTCACCCCGAGGGCGTCAAACCGGTGTCATTGGAGGCATGACGTGGCTACGCTCGGATCATGACGACTACCGGCGAGAGCGAGCGAATCCCCAACGACGTGCTGACCTCCGTACGGAAGTCGATGAACCTCAGCCAAGACGAGTTCGCCCGGGGCTTACGTGGCGCAGGTGAGGAGCTGGGGGAACCGAACGACGCCTCCAAGCGACTCGTGCAACGCTGGGAGTCCGGGGAGACCAGGACATGCCGCCCGCTGTATGCGCGGGCACTGAAGCGGTTCACCGGCCGTACCCCTGAGTCGCTGGGGTTCGCGATCCCGATGGCACGCGTCCACCCGGACGGGGCAGGAGGCCACGACATGGAGGCTGGGGAAGTCGGCACGACTGACGCTGTCGCAAGCCCGGAGCCGGAGCCGGAGCCGCAGAGCGAGTACGCGGGCATCTGGCTGTCCCGCTACGAGTTCTACTCGTCCAGCCGTGCCGAGACGTTCGACTGCAAGCATCACGTCGTGATCGTCCAGCACGGCAACCGGCTGACAGCGCAGAGCCTGCCCGGAGCGTCGACCAACCCGGACAGCCCGTTGTCTCTGGATCTCACCGTTGACCGGAACGTCGTCACCGGTACGTGGACCGAGCAGACGGCGGCTGACGGGTACTACCAGGGCGCCCGGTACCACGGTGCGATTCAGTTGCTCATCGAGCCGACAGGCCGACGCATGGCAGGTAAGTGGGTCGGGTTTGGCAAGGACTTCGATGTGAACACGGGCCCGTGGGAGCTGCGCCTACTCGACCGATCGACAGGCCGCGCGAGCATCGAGCGGTACTCGACACCGCAGTGAGGGATCGGGGCGCTCTCTTGCATGGAAACAGCGGGAGCCGCCCCGTGCGGGCGCCTAGCGCCGAGTCCGCCCCGACTGCTCAAGCTGGCGGGTGCGCAAGATCGATCGAGGTTCCCCAAAGCCTCACCACGCGAACAAGCGGCACTGGAACACCGTCACGGTCGACGGTGACCTTCCGGACCGGTTCGTACGGGAGCTGATCGAGGACTCGTACGACCTGGTGGTGGCGGCACTGCCGAGGACGGAGCGGCTTCGGCTGGACCGGGCCTGAGCGCTCCGCCGCAGGTCCGGCGCCTGAGCGCTCCGCTGGAAACGCGGTCCGGAATCCACCGGCCGTGTGGGGCTGGTCGCGCCCACGCCGCGGAGCCGCATGATGTCACGGCCGCCCCGCGCTTGCGGGGCGCCGGGCCGCCCCTCGGTTCAAGCCCGGAGCGGCAGGTGCGCGTTCTCGGCCGGGGCTCGGGCTTCGTATGCTCAGGGCATGACCGAGACGCTTGATCCCGAGGACCGCAAGATCGTCACCCTGGCCCGTTCCGCGCGGGCCCGCAACGGTGTACCCGAGGGGGCTGCCGTACGGGATGAAACCGGGCGTACGTATGTCGCGGGGACCGTGGCCCTGGACTCGCTTCGGCTCAGTGCGCTGCGGACCGCGGTGGCCATGGCTGTGGCCTCGGGGGCGAAGTCGCTGGAGGCGGCGGCTGTGGTGAGTGAGGCGGAGGCCGTGGCGGAGGGTGATCTGGCGGCTGTACGTGATCTTGGGGGGCCGTCTGTGCGGGTGTTGCTGGCGGGGGCGGACGGGGTGGTACGGGTGGTGGTGGGCACGGGCTGAGTTTTTCCGGCGCAATCCCACCGCCTTCCCGAACAGCTACCGCTGGGGGTGCCCCCAGACGGGCTGCTTGCTGTCGGCCCGGGCTGCGAGAGTTCAGCCCGGGCCGGCGGCGCAGCGGCACCGGTCCGGGCGGTCCCGTCGGTCCGGGCGGTCCCGGTCGTGCCGGCCGTGGTCAGAGCGCGTCGGGGCCGCGCTCGTTCGTCCGTACCCGTACCACCGTCTCCACCGGCACGGCCCACACCTTCCCGTCGCCGATCTTCCCCGTTCGCGCCACTCGCACGATCGTGTCGATGACGGGGTCGGTGTCCGCGTCATCGACGACGACCTCGATACGGACCTTGGGGACGAGGTCGACCTGGTACTCGGCCCCGCGGTACACCTCGGTGTGCCCGCGCTGGCGCCCGTACCCGCTGGCCTCCGTGACGGTCAGCCCATGCACGCCGAGTTCCTGGAGCGCGGTCTTGACCGCGTCGAGGCGGTGCGGTTTGACGATCGCGGTGATGAGTTTCATGCCGGGGCCCTCGATCTTCCGGGTGGTGCGGGCGGACGGGGGAAGTGATCGTAAGCGGTCTTGGCGCGCTCCGTAAGGTCCGGACGTGCAGACGTGCGAGGGGGCTCCGATGATCAGGGACAATGGGCGCCATGAGCGTCCGTATCCCGTCATCCGAGCCGTCCGAGGCCACCCACCGCGCCGGCTTCGCCTGCTTCGTGGGCCGCCCGAACGCGGGCAAGTCCACCCTCACGAATGCTCTGGTCGGCCAGAAGGTGGCGATCACCGCGAACCAGCCGCAGACGACGCGGCACACGGTGCGGGGGATTGTGCACCGGCAGGACGCGCAGCTGATCCTGGTAGACACCCCGGGGCTGCACAAGCCGCGCACGCTGCTCGGTGAGCGGCTGAACGACGTCGTCCGTACGACCTGGGCCGAGGTCGACGTGATCGGGTTCTGTCTGCCGGCGAACGAGAAGCTGGGGCCCGGAGACCGCTTCATCGCCAAGGAGCTGGCGTCGATCAAGAGGACGCCGAAGATCGCGGTCGTCACGAAGACGGATCTGGTCGACGGCAAGACGCTTGCCCAACAACTGATCGCCATCGACCAGCTCGGCACGGAGCTCGGGTTCGAGTGGGCGCAGATCGTGCCGGTGTCGGCGGTCGGTGACAAGCAGGTGGATCTGCTCGCCGATCTCCTTGTCCCCCTGTTGCCCGAGGGTCCGGCCCTCTATCCGGAGGGTGACCTTACGGACGAGCCCGAGCAGGTCATGGTGGCCGAGCTGATTCGTGAGGCGGCGTTGGAAGGTGTACGGGACGAGTTGCCCCACTCCATCGCGGTCGTGGTGGAGGAGATGCTGCCGCGCGAGGACCGTCCCGCCGAGAGGCCGCTCCTCGATATCCATGCCTTCGTCTATATCGAGCGGCCCAGCCAGAAGGGCATCATCATCGGGCCCAAGGGCAAGCGGTTGAAGGAGGTCGGGATCAAGTCGCGCAAGCAGATCGAGGCGTTGCTGGGGACGCCGGTGTTCCTCGACCTTCATGTGAAGGTCGCGAAGGACTGGCAGCGGGATCCCAGGCAGCTGCGGAAGCTGGGCTTCTGAGGCTTTCCGCGCCCCGCCGCCCCTACCGGCCCCATCCCAGGGGCTCCGCCCCACTCGCTTGCGTCGGCCACGCCCCGGGCCGTTCCCAGTCGAGCGTGACTTCCGGTTACGCTCCTTCCTTCAGCACCCGGGAGATCAGCTTGCGCTGTTCCTCCGTCAGCCGGGGATCCGAGCAGTACACCGTGGTCTCGTCGACGGTGATCTGATAGCTGAAGCCGTCCGGGACGCCGATCGGCGGCGTCTGGCGGCCGGCGGCGACGGCCCGCTCGGCCAGGTCGCGCCACTCCTGGGCATCGGCCCGGCCCGACGTCTCCACCGCGGCATGACGGTCGATCCCCGCGAATCCGCCTGTGCGCTTCACCTGGATACGCATGGTTCCTGTCTAGTACGAAAGAGCACGCCGAGCCACTCCTGGGCGGTCGCCCCAGCCGGGGCAGCATCGCCCGGCCGGGGCCGCATCGCTCCGGCATCGCTCCGGCCCCCGGGGGCTGTGCCGCCTCAGCCTCAGGTGCTGGTCACCCCCACCCGCTCCCACGCCTTCGTGACCGCCTGCAGCTCCTCGCCCTCGCCGTACGAGGCGCGCGCCCTGGCCACCGTCAGCGTCGCGAAGTCCGAGAAACTGGCCGTCGAGCCCAGCTCCCCGCCCGTCAGCACGTCGTACCAGATCTGTCCGGCGCGGTCCCAGGCGTAGCCGCCGAGGGCGGTGGCGACGAGGTAGAAGGCGTGGTTGGGGATGCCGGAGTTGATGTGGACGCCGCCGTTGTCGCGGCCGGTGCGGACGTAGTCGTCCATCGTCTTGGGCTGTGGGTCCCTGCCGAGCACGTCGTCGTCGTACGCGCTGCCCGGCTCCTTCATCGAGCGCAGCGCCTTGCCGGTGACGCGCGGCGCGAGCAGGCCGGCGCCGATCAGCCAGTCGGCGTCGGCAGCGGTCTGGCCGAGCGTGTACTGCTTGATGAGGGAGCCGAAGACATCCGAGAGGTGCTCGTTGAGCGCGCCCGGCTGCCCGAAGTACGTGAGGTTCGCCGTGTACTGGGTGACGCCGTGGGCGAGTTCGTGGCCGATGACGTCGACCGGGATGGTGAAGTCGAGGAAGACCTCGCCGTCACCGTCGCCGAAGACCATCTGCTCGCCGTTCCAGAAGGCGTTGTTGTACTCCTCGCCGAAATGCACGGTCGCATTCAGCGGCAGCCCCTCGCCGTTGATCGAATTACGCTCGTACGCCTTCGAAAACAGCTCGAAGGTCGCGCCGAGGCCCGCGTACGCGCGGTTGACCGGGGTGTCCTTGCTGGGCTTGTCGCCCTCGCCGCGCACCTTCCTGCCGGGCAGGTCCTGCTGGTGCCCGGCATCGTGGACGGTGCGCTGCGGCTTGCAGGGCGCGGTGGCCGCGGGCGGGGCCGGGGCGGTCGCGCCCACGACGGTGGTCAGCCGGCGGCGGGTGCGCTCGAAGGCGTCGCGCTCCAGCGTGCGGCGGGCGGGTCCGGCGAGCGCGGGGTCCTCGGACCGGGACAGCGTGTCGAGGATGTGGGGCGGCACGATGGTGCAGAAGACAGGCTCGAAGCCTGGAGTGGCGGTCATGCCCGGCACGTTTGCACTCGGTCACTGCCTTGTCGCTGAAAGCAACCACGATTAGCGAGAAGGGGTGAAAGGGAGCTCGGAAATTCGCCGCTAAGTGGTATAGCGCACTTTTTGTCTCCCTTGGGAGAGCGGTCCCGCATACTGATACAGGCCCCCGAGCGGCGCGAGGCTCAGCTAGGCTGCGCAGCATTATGCGTTTCGGGCTGCTTCTCCTTAGCCGCCGCGGTGAGGGCCTGTAGTCGAGGCCGACCCCCTCCCCGCGGAGTTCGGTGTTGCGCTACGACCCGTCGGCCGTCCCTCTCCAGAAGATCCGGAAGGATCCGCGAGAGGATCCAGCGGACACCCCGAGGAGCTCACGCATCATGGCGAACCGCCAGCAGCCCACTTCCATGCCGATCCACAAGTACCGCCCGTATGAGCAGGTCGACATCGCCGACCGCACATGGCCGGACAACCGGATCACCGTCGCCCCCCGCTGGCTCTCCACCGACCTGCGTGACGGCAACCAGGCCCTGATCGACCCCATGTCACCCGCCCGTAAGCGCGAGATGTTCGATCTGCTGGTGAAGATGGGCTACAAGGAGATCGAGGTCGGCTTCCCCGCCTCCGGGCAGACCGACTTCGACTTCGTACGCTCGATCATCGAGGAAGAGGGCGCGATCCCCGATGACGTCACGATCTCCGTCCTGACCCAGGCCCGCGAGGACCTGATCGAGCGGACCGTCGAGTCCCTGGTCGGCGCCAAGCGCGCCACCGTGCATCTCTACAACGCCACGGCCCCCGTCTTCCGCCGGGTCGTCTTCCGCGGCTCCAAGGACCAGATCAAGCAGATCGCCGTCGACGGTACGCGGCTGGTGATGGAGTACGCGGAGAAGCTGCTGGACGAGGGGACCACGTTCGGCTATCAGTACAGCCCCGAGATCTTCACCGACACCGAGCTGGACTTCGCCCTGGAAGTCTGCGAGGCCGTCATGGACGTCTGGCAGCCCGGCCCGGACCGCGAGATCATCCTCAACCTGCCCGCCACCGTGGAGCGTTCGACCCCCTCCACGCACGCGGACCGCTTCGAGTGGATGTCGCGCAACCTGTCCCGCCGCGCGTACGTCTGTCTGTCCGTCCACCCGCACAACGACCGCGGTACGGCGGTCGCCGCCGCCGAGCTGGCGCTGATGGCCGGCGCCGACCGCATCGAGGGCTGCCTGTTCGGGCAGGGCGAGCGCACCGGCAACGTAGACCTGGTCACCCTGGGCATGAACCTGTTCTCCCAGGGCGTCGACCCGCAGATCGACTTCTCGGACATCGACGAGGTCCGCCGCACCGCCGAGTACTGCAACCAGATGGGGGTGCACGCCCGCCACCCGTACGTCGGCGACCTCGTCTACACCTCCTTCTCCGGCTCCCACCAGGACGCCATCAAAAAGGGCTTCGACGCCATGGAGGCGTCCGCGAAGGAGCAGGGAAAGACGGTCGACGACATCGAGTGGGCGGTTCCGTACCTGCCCATCGACCCCAAGGACGTCGGCCGCTCGTACGAAGCGGTCATTCGCGTCAACTCGCAGTCCGGCAAGGGCGGTATCGCGTACGTCCTGAAGAACGACCACGCGCTGGACCTGCCGCGCCGGATGCAGATCGAGTTCTCGAAGATCATCCAGGCGAAGACGGACGCCGAGGGCGGCGAGGTCACTCCGAAGGACATCTGGGCGGCCTTCCGGGACGAGTACCTGCCCAACCCCGAGAACCCCTGGGGGCGCATCCAGGTCAGGAACGGCCAGAGCACCACGGACCGGGACGGCGTCGACACCCTCACCGTCGAGGCCGAGGTGGACGGCGTCGAGACGGTCCTGGTCGGCACCGGCAACGGCCCGATCTCCGCGTTCTTCCACGCTCTGCAGGGCATCGGCATCGACGCCCGTCTGCTGGACTACCAGGAGCACACGATGAGCGAGGGTGCGTCCGCGCAGGCCGCCTCGTACATCGAGGTCGCGATCGGCGACAAGGTGCTGTGGGGCATCGGCATCGACGCGAACACGACACGCGCGTCGCTGAAGGCGGTCGTGTCGGCGGTCAACCGCGCAGGACGATAAGACCGTTCCCCCCTTTGCTCCGGCCCCGTCCGCCAAACCGGCGGGCGGGGCCCGCGGCTGTGAACCGGCCATCTATGGGAGTGGTCTCGCCCCGGGTAATGACTCCGCATCGGCAATGTGGCTAACATCACGCCAGCGCGGCGATGTTGCCGCGGCCTTGAGGAGGTGCGACGTGCAGCCAGGACGGGGACGAAACGGCCGAATTGTCGGTGTCCGAGCGCTCGGCGTTCCTCGCATCCTGGGGACCGGCACCGCGTGGACCACCGTTGATGACGGCGAGTTCTTCTGCCCCGGCTGCGGAGGCGACCGCAACTACCAGCGCCTCACCGGCCGCCGTCGCTTCACCCTCCTCGGTATGCCGGTCCTGCCGCGTGGCGACACCGGGCCCGTCGTCGAGTGCGCCGCCTGCCGCCACCACTTCGGCACGGAGGTCCTCGACCACCCCACCACCATCCGCTTCTCCGCGATGCTGCGCGACGCGGTCCACACCGTCGCGATCGCCGTCCTCGCCGCGGGCGGCACCTGCCCGCGTGCAGCCCTGGAGACGGCCGCCGGGGCCGTGCGGGCGGCCGGCTTCGAGGACTGCACCGAGGAGCAGCTCGCCGCGTTCGTGGAGGCCATCGCCGCCGACACCGGCCGCGTCAGCGGCGGACCCTGCGGGCCGGGGCTGGCCATAGAGCTCCATGAGGCACTGGACCCGCTGGCGCCGCACCTCGCCCCCACCGGCCGCGAGGCGATCCTCCTTCAGGGCGCCCGCATCGCCCTCGCCGACGGCCCCTACACCCCGGCCGAACGGGACACCCTCGCGACGGTCGGCGTGGCGCTGACGATCCGCGCGGACGACGTGACGAGGCTGCTGGCGACGGCGCGTACGCCGTCGTGACGTCGATGTGCTCGCTGGCTTGACTCCGGCGCGCTTCCTGTCGTGATCCCGGCGTGCATGCCGTCGTGGCCTCGGTGCGCGTGCGGTCGTGACCCGGTGCGCCCGCCCTCCTGACCTCGGCGCCCGCAGTACTCCCCGGGGAGTAGTCCGCCCGGGGTCACCTCCGGTAACACGCCCGACCTCGCGCTCCCGCCCGACGAAACCCGCTCCCTCCGCCAGAAGCGGGGAACCCGGAACCAGGCACCCCACCGGAGGGAGATGCGCGACGAACGGCTTGGGGCTGCGGGAGAGCGCCATGGCTGCTCCTTGATGAGCTTTCGCCAAAGCCTCTCGAAAGAACCGTCGGTCTGTAGAAGTTCATCGATCCTCTGCGCCATATCCAGCTGGGGTTTCCGAATGGCCTGTTCGAATTGCCCGATGTGGCCGCCCGGCACACAAAAAAGCGAGAACCCGACTCCGTCTGGGTGAAACCGGCCTCGTCGCGTCGTCGTTTCAGCTCAGCACCGAAGAAATTCCAAGCCGCTGTCGTGAACCATTGGCCATGACCAACCCCCTTGTCCTGCACAAACGTTGTTGAGCGTAGAGGTCTGCCGAGTCTAAGCGGCCGACGCCAACCTGGAGATGAAAAGAGTGAAACCCGAAAGAAAGGGGACCACCGTGATGGCAGCCCAGGAAGGCCGCGGCGTACAGCACTCGACGGCTTGCGCCGCGGAGGCAGAGGAAACGGTGAAAGAGTTGCGCGGAGCGCTGGAAAACGCAGGAATCATGTTGCCGACTCTCCGGGTCGACCCGGCAACCCTTGTGCGAGGGGCGCCTTGCCTGCTTGTGGAACCGGGCCGGTGTTCCGTCGAGACGGAACCGTGGCAGGCACCGCGGCCGGTGGCGCGGCCGGTGGCGCGGCCGGCGGCGGTGATCGGATGAGGCCGCCGAGGAAGCCGCCGATCGGGACGTACGCCGTCGACACGAGGACGGGGAGGGTGGGCGTGGTGATGGGGCACGAGGGGCCGTACGTACAACTCAGACCGTTCGGCGGCGGCCGCGAATGGGACTGCGAACCGGACGCGGTTCGTACGGCAACCCCGGCGGAACGGCTCCGCGCGGCGACCGCGTACGCCAACGCACGAAGCCGCGGCGAGGTTCCTTGAAGGGTGACCGGGGAGCGCACTGGAGATCGGCGTGGCATGGGGTGCGGCCGCATGGCGACAGGGAACCGGATACCGAACCTTCGCAAGCAAAGGACGGTGCGCAAGTACCCTGTTCCGCTCTCCATGTGCCAGCGGTGGATGGTGTCGCTGAGCGCGCCGGTGAGCCGGGACCGGGACGCCTCACGGACGATGCTGTACCCGTTCACTCGCCTCGACGATGACAAGGCCCGGCGGTGGCCGGCCCGACCAGTGGGAGATCACCTCGCATCAGGCGCTGGTCGGCGGGCTACGGCCTCGCACGGACCGGTTATCCCTGGGGAGGCGATCAGCCACCCGGACCACGCACGCCGACTCCGTGCGCGAGAATGGTCCGCATGAGTATGGGGCTGCGGGGGCGCGTGATGAGTCTCTTCCGGGACGACGGCATCGTCCTGCGGGCGCAGAAGCTCGGTGAAGCCGACCGCATCATGCTGCTGTCTCCCGGAAGACCACCCTCGTACCCCCGGCCGGGCACTCGCGGGGGCGCGTGATGAGTCTCTTCCGGGACGACGGCATCGTCCTGCGGACGCAGAAGCTGGGTGAAGCCGATCGCGTGATCACCCTGCTCACGCGCGGTCACGGGCGCGTGCGTGCCGTGGCTCGCGGAGTGCGGCGTACGAAGTCGAAGTTCGGGGCGCGGCTCGAACCGTTCTCGCATGTGGATGTGCAGTTCTTCGCGCGCGGCAGCGAGCTGGTGGGGCGCGGGCTGCCACTGTGCACACAGAGCGAGACGATCACGCCGTACGGTGGTGGCATCGTCGCCGACTACGCCCGTTACACCGCCGGGACGGCCATGCTGGAGACGGCCGAGCGGTTCACCGACCACGAGGGCGAGCCTGCCGTCCAGCAGTACCTTTTGCTGGTCGGCGGGCTGCGTACGCTGGCCCGGGGCGAACACGAGCCCCATCTCGTCCTCGACGCCTTCCTGCTGCGCTCCCTCGCCGTCAACGGCTACGCGCCCAGCTTCACCGACTGCGCCAAGTGCGGGCTGGCCGGACCGAATCGGTTCTTCTCGGTCGCCGCGGGAGGTTCCGTCTGCGCGGACTGCCGGGTGCCCGGCAGCGTCGTACCCTCGGCTCAGGCCCTCGAACTGCTCGGCGCGCTCCTGACGGGGGACTGGGCGACGGCGGACGCGTGCGAGCCGCGGTACGTCAGGGAGGGCAGTGGGCTGGTGTCGGCGTATCTGCACTGGCATCTGGAGCGCGGACTGCGCTCGCTGCGGTACGTGGAGAAATAGAGCTCACGTCGGCCACGTGGCCGTAGAGAAACAGCACTTCAAGAACTGAGGGAGACGAGGAGCACATGGTGGTACGCGGGATCCTGGGGCGCCGGCGCCGCGAGTACAAGACGCCGGAGCCGCATCCGTCCGGCGCCCGCGCGCCCAAGCTGCCCGGCGAGCTGATCCCGAAGCACGTGGCGTGCGTGATGGACGGGAACGGCCGGTGGGCCAAGGAGCGGGGTCTGCCGCGCACGGAGGGGCACCGGGTCGGCGAGGGCGTCGTCATGGATGTCCTCAAGGGGTGCCTGGAGCTGGGCGTCAAGAATCTTTCCCTGTACGCCTTCTCGACGGAGAACTGGAAGCGGTCGCCGGAGGAGGTCCGCTTCCTGATGAACTTCAACAAGGACGTCATCCGTCGCCGACGGGACGAAATGGATGAACTGGGCATCCGGATCCGCTGGGTCGGCCGTATGCCCAAGATGTGGAAGTCCGTTGTCCAGGAGCTGCAGGTCGCGCAGGAGCAGACGCGGCGGAATGACGCGATGACGCTGTACTTCTGCGTCAACTACGGTGGGCGGGCCGAGCTCGCCGACGCGGCGAAGGCGCTGGCCGCGGATGTCGCCGCCGGGAAGCTGGACCCGGAAAGGGTCACCGAGAAGACGATACAGAAGTATCTGTACTACCCGGACATGCCGGACGTCGATCTCTTCCTGCGCCCCAGCGGTGAGCAGCGCACCTCCAACTACCTGATCTGGCAGTCGAGTTACGCCGAGATGGTGTTCCAGGACGTGCTGTGGCCCGACTTCGACCGCCGTGACCTGTGGCGGGCGTGCGTCGAGTACGCCTCGCGCGACCGGCGCTTCGGCGGTGCCGTCCCGAACGAGGAGCTGCTCGCGATGGAGCAGGGTATGAAGGGCAGCGAACAGTAGGGCGGTGCTCCGGGGGTGTCCACGCCCCCGGAGCCGCGTCAGCTCTTGGCCGCGGCACACTCCGCGCAGGTGCCGAAGATTTCCACCGTGTGGGCCACGTTCACGTAGCCGTGTTCCGCCGCGATGGCCTCGGCCCACTTTTCGACGGCCGGGCCCTCGACCTCGACCGCCTTGCCGCAGACGCGGCACACAAGGTGGTGGTGGTGCTCGCCGGTGGAGCAGCGCCGGTAGACGGACTCGCCGTCGGAGGTGCGCAGGACGTCGACCTCGCCGGCCTCGGCCAGGGACTGCAGCGTGCGGTACACGGTGGTGAGTCCGACGGAGTCGCCCTTGTGCTTGAGCATGTCGTGGAGATCCTGCGCGCTGCGGAACTCGTCGACCTCGTCGAGAGCCGCGGCCACGGCGGCCCGCTGCCGGGTCGCACGGCCTCGAACGGGCGGTCCAGCGGTCGTCACCGTTGCCTCCTCACGTCTGCGGCTTGCCGGGCCATTGTGCCAGTCCGGCCTGGGGCCGTCAGACGCCGACCTTCCCCGCGGCGGTGCGGTTGGCCGGAATCGTGTACTCCTGCGGGTCCCCGGCAGCCTGGGACACGGCCCGCGCACGCCTGCGCGCGAGCGGCGTGGCCAGCACGGTCAGCGCGATGAACACGGCGATGGTCAGCAGCACGATCGTCGCGCCGGGCGGGACGTCCTGGTAGTACGACGTGATCGTGCCGCTGAGCGTGGCCGTGACGCCGATGGCCACCGCGATCGCGAACGTCGCCGCGAAGCTCCGGCTGAGCTGCTGCGCGGCTGCCACCGGGACCACCATCAGGGCGGAGACCAGCAGCAGGCCGACCACCCGCATGGCGACCGTCACGGTGACAGCCGCCGTGACGGCCGTGAGCAGGTTCAGGGCGCGCACCGGCAGCCCCGTCACTCGCGCGAACTCCTCGTCCTGGCTCACCGCGAACAGCTGGCGGCGCAGGCCGAGCGTCACCAGGACCACGAAGGCCGCGAGCAGGCTGATGGCGGTGATGTCCTCTTCGGACACCGTCGACAGCGAGCCGAACAGATACGACATCAGGTTGGCGTTGGAGCCGCCCGGCGCGAGGTTGATGAGCATCACACCGCCGGCCATACCGCCGTAGAAGAGCATCGCCAGGGCGATGTCGCCGCGCGTCTTCCCGTACCAGCGGATCAGCTCCATGGTCACGGCGCCGAGCACGGCGACGGCGGTCGCCATCCACACGGGCGAGGTCGAGAGCAGGAAGCCGAGGCCCACACCGGTCATCGCGACATGGCCGATGCCGTCGCCCATCAGGGCCTGGCGGCGCTGGACGAGGAAGATGCCGATCGCGGGCGCGGTGATGCCGACGAGTACGGCGGCGAGCAGGGCCCGCTGCATGAAGGCGTAGTCGAGGATGTCCATCAGCTCAGCAGTCCCGTCCGGATCTGTTCGGCGTCGTGAGCCGCGTGCGGGTGTACGTGGTCGTGGCCGGGCAGAGCGTGCTGGCCCACGGCGGCTGGGGGCGGGCCGTCGTGCACCACGCAGCCGTCGCGCAGGACGACCGCGCGGTCGATCAGCGGCTCCAGGGGGCCGAGCTCGTGCAGGACGAGGAGGACGGAGGCGCCGGCCGCCACCTGCTCGCGCAGGGTGGCCGCGAGCACGTCCTGGCTCGCCAGGTCGACCCCCGCCATCGGTTCGTCCATGATCAGCAGCTCGGGCTGGGCGGCGAGGGCGCGGGCGATGAGTACGCGCTGGTGCTGACCGCCCGAAAGGGCGCCCACGGAGTCCTTGGCGCGGTCCGCCATGCCGACCAGTTCGAGGGCCTGGCGGACGGCCTGGCGGTCGGCCTTGCGCAGGATCCCGAAGCGGGCGCGGGACAACCGCCCCGACGACACCACCTCGGTGACCGTCGCCGGCACCCCGCCCGCGGCCGTCGTGCGCTGCGGTACGTACCCCACGCGCGCCCAGTCGCGGAAACGGCGCCGGGGCGTACCGAAGAGCTCGATCTCGCCGCCGGTGACCGGTACCTGGCCGATGACCGTGCGGACGGCCGTGGACTTGCCGGAGCCGTTGGCGCCGAGCAACGCGACCACCTCACCGTGGTGCACGGTGAGGTCGATGCCCCGCAGGACGGGGCGTGAGCCGAGCTCGGCCGTCACGTCACGCAGGGAGATGACGGGCTCCACGAGCTGGTCAGCCTTCATGGCTCGCGCCTTCCGTTCGATGCTTCACTTCGCGCCGAGAGCCCTCTCCAGCGCCGTCAGGTTCGACCGCATGACCTCGATGTAGTCGCCGCCCTTGGACTTGTCCGTGATGCCCTCGAGCGGGTCGAGTACATCAGTCTTGAGACCGGCGTCCTGGGCCAGGGTCTTCGCGGTCTTGTCGGAGACGAGTGTTTCGTAGAAGACCGTGGTGACGCCATCAGCCTTCGCTTCCTCCTGGAGCTGCTTGACGCGCGCCGCGCTCGGCTCGCTCTCCGGGTCCAGGCCGGAGATGGCCTCCTGGGTCAGGCCGTAGCGATGGGCGAGGTAGCCGAAGGCCGCGTGGTTGGTGAAGAAGACCTTCGTCCTGGCGTTCTTGAGCCCGTTCTCGAATCGCGTGTTCAGGCCGTCCAGCTTCTTCACGAGGTCCGCGGTGTTCTTCTTGTAGTCCGCCGCGTTGTCCGGGTCGGCCTTCTCGAAGGCTTTGCTCACGCCCTGGGCGACCTCGGCGTACTTCACCGGGTCCAGCCAGACGTGCGGATCGAGCGTCGGCTCATCGTCGCCGGCGTGCTCCTCTTGCGTGCCGTGCTGGTGTCCGTCCTCGGTATCCAGGTCTTCGAGGCTGGTCAGGGTGGCCGCGTCGATCTTCGTCCTGATCTCGGACTGCGCCACCGCGTCGTCCACGGAGGGCTGGAGGTTCTTCAGGTAGAGGACCGCGTCCGCATCCTGGAGTTGCGCGGTCTGCTGGGCGCTGATCTCCAGGTCGTGCGGCTCCTGGCCGGGCTCGGTCAGCGTGGTCACCCTGACATGGGCCCCGCCTATCTGCTCCACGAGGTACTGCATCGGATAGAACGACGCCACGACGTCGAACTTCCCGCCGTTCTCACCCTCCGCGGCGGAGGAGTCGGACGAGCAGGCGCAGAGGGTGACGAGAGCGAGGGCGCTTGCCGCGGCGACCGCCGCGGTCCCGGCTGCGTGTATTCGAGAAGGGATGAGGCGCCAGCGTATGTTCATGACACCCATTTTCAACAAAGCCGGAAACGATTGTCAACAAGCGTCCCGGATCCTCCCCGGACTCCTCCGGGATGTCCGGGACTTCGGCCCCGACCCCGAACCGATTTGATCCGGGGGGCGGGAGCGCCGGTAATCTGAAGCATTCGCTCTGAAGCAACAGCTCCGAACCGGCAACTCGGTAACCGGAAGCGACCGCTTCGTCGCCCGTCGTCGTAATGAAGAGAGCACCGTGGCCGCCGACAAGATCGACACCATCGTCAGCCTGAGCAAGCGCCGTGGCTTCGTCTACCCGTGCAGTGAGATCTACGGTGGTCAGCGCGCCGCCTGGGACTACGGGCCGCTGGGTGTCGAGCTCAAGGAGAACATCAAGCGCCAGTGGTGGCGCTACATGGTGACGTCGCGCGAGGACGTCGTCGGTATCGACTCGTCCGTGATCCTGGCGACCGAGGTCTGGGTGGCCTCCGGCCACGTCGCCACCTTCACCGACCCGCTCACCGAGTGCACCTCCTGCCACAAGCGGTTCCGCGCGGACCACCTGGAGGAGGCGTACGAGGCCAAGCACGGCCGACTGCCCGAGCACGGCCTGGCCGACGTCAACTGCCCGCACTGCGGCAACAAGGGCCAGTTCACCGAGCCCAAGCAGTTCTCCGGTCTCCTCTCCACGCACCTCGGCCCCACCCAGGACAGCGGCTCCGTCGCCTACCTGCGCCCCGAGACCGCGCAGGGCATCTTCACCAACTTCGCCCAGGTCCAGCAGACTTCGCGCCGCAAGCCGCCGTTCGGCATCGCGCAGATGGGCAAGTCCTTCCGGAACGAGATCACTCCGGGCAACTTCATCTTCCGTACCCGCGAGTTCGAGCAGATGGAGATGGAGTTCTTCGTCAAGCCGGGCGAGGACGAGAAGTGGCAGGAGTTCTGGATGCAGGAGCGCTGGAACTGGTACACCGGCCTGGGCCTGCGCGAGGAGAACATGCGCTGGTTCGAGCACCCGCAGGAGAAGCTCTCCCACTACTCCAAGCGCACCGCCGACATCGAGTACCGCTTCCAGTTCGGCGGCAACGAGTGGGGTGAGCTGGAGGGCGTCGCCAACCGCACCGACTACGACCTCGGCGCCCACTCCAAGGCCTCCGGCCAGGACCTCACCTACTTCGACCAGGAGGCCGGCGAGCGCTGGACTCCGTACGTCATCGAGCCCGCGGCCGGTGTCGGCCGCGCCATGCTCGCGTTCCTGCTGGACGCCTACGTCGAGGACGAGGCGCCCAACGCCAAGGGCAAGATGGAGAAGCGCACGGTGCTGCGCCTCGACCCGCGCCTCGCGCCGGTCAAGGTCGCGGTGCTGCCGCTGTCCCGGAACCCGGAGCTGTCCCCGAAGGCCAAGGGCCTGGCTTCGGCGCTGCGCCGGCACTGGAACATCGAGTTCGACGACGCCGGCGCGATCGGCCGCCGCTACCGCCGCCAGGACGAGATCGGTACGCCGTACTGCGTGACCGTCGACTTCGACACGCTGGACGACCACGCGGTGACGGTGCGCGAGCGGGACTCGATGAAGCAGGAGCGGGTCTCTCTCGACCAGATCGAGGGGTACCTGGCGGGGCGCCTGATCGGCTGCTGACCTTCGTCGCTCGCGCGAAGACCCCGGATCCGTAACGGTGCGACAGACGTGACGGAACCGGGGTTCTCCCGATCCAGGGGAGTCACCGGTGCCGAGCAGCGTCCCGCCCATGGCCTGGGGCCGGCCAGGACGCGGTCGGCCTGGGCGCCCGGCGAGCGCAGCCACAGGTGTCGCTCCGTACAGGCCCCGTACTCCTGCCGTCAGGCTCGAGCCCGAATGCCCGCCGCCTCCTTGATCTCCGCCGACGCCGACCGATTGGCCGTGCGTTCGGCCGTCCGGCGGGCCCAGGGGCCGCTCGTGAGCGCGCCCACCGCGAGGACCGAGAGGCCGCAGGCCGCGATGATCCACCAGCCGGGGCGGGCCGCCGAGACGAAGACGTCCCGGTACGAGGAGGAGCCCACGCCCGAGGCCAGCACCGCGCCGACCACGGCGACGCCCAGGGTCTGGCCGATCTGGCGGCTGGTGGAGGCGACGGCGGCGGCTACGCCGGCCTGGGCACGGGGCATGCCGGAGACGGCGGTGTTGGTGATGGGGGCGTTCACAAAGCCGAAGCCGAGGCCGAAGAGTACGTAGCCGATGACAAGCGTGACGTTCGAGGTCTCGGCCTCGAAGGCGGCGAAGAGCACCCCGCTCGCGGTCATCATCACCCCGGCCACGAGGAGCGAGAAGCGGGGGCCGCGGCTACCGACGAGCCGGCCGGAGAGCGGGGCGCAGACGAAGGTCATCGCCGCCATGGGGAGCATCCACAGGCCCGCGTGGAGGGCCGTCAGGCCGCGTGCGTTCTGCAGGTAGAGCGTGGAGAGGAAGAGGAAGCCGCCGAGTGCCGCGAACGCGCTGATCGCCACGATCGTGGCTCCGCTGAACGGCGCCGAGCGGAAGAAGCGCAGGTCGATGAGAGGTTGCGCACGGCGGGGCTCGTACCGGAGGAGGGTCAGCAGGGCGGCCAGGGCCAGGGCGCCGAAGGCGACGACCGTGGGGGCGCCCGAGTTGGGCGCCTCGATGATCGCGTAGGTGAGGGAACCGAGCAGCGTGATCACCAGGAGCTGGCCGACCGGGTCCGGGCGACGGGCCTTCGGGGCGCGGGACTCGGGGACGTACCGAAACGTGAGCAGGAGCGCGGCCATGCCCACCGGAAGGTTGAGCCAGAAGATCGAGCGCCAGCCGACCGAGTCCACGAGGAGGCCCCCGACCAGGGGCCCGGCAGCCATCGATATGCCGACGACACCGCCCCACACGCCGATCGCGCGGGCGCGCTCGCGCGGGTCCGTGAAGGTGTTGGTGATGATCGC
>CBFGQM010000004.1:0-37990 GCA_965650905.1 uncultured Streptomyces sp.
GTGCTGGAGCCGAAGCAACAGGGCAGCGCGGTGCTCGCCGAAGCCCTCGCCGACGAGGGGCTGGACTTTCTGCTGCTGTTGTCCTCGGTCCAGTCCTTCACCGGATCGGCCGGCCAGAGCAATTACGCGGCGGCTTCGACCGCGCAGGACGCAGTGGCGAGGGAGTTCGCCCGGCGAGCCCGATTCCCGGTGAAGGTCATCAACTGGGGTTTCTGGGGAACCGTGGGGCGGGTCGCCACCGAGGAATACCGGACTGCCCTGGCCGCACGGGGATTTGGATCCGTGACGCCGGAAGACGGGATCGAGGCGATCGAACGCGTGCTGGCTGCTCCCGACGAGCAGGTGGTCGCTCTGCGCGCCGACGACAGCGTGCTCCATGCGATCGGAGCGGACAGCGGGCCGGGGACGGCGTCGACCGGAGTGGCCGTACTCGAAGGCTCCGCCGGCCTCACGGAACAGCAGGCCGCGTTGGACGAGTTCATCGCTGCTGCTGTGCTTCGTGCGTTCCAGAAGCTCGGGCTCTGGCAGTCGGAGGGCCAGGGCCATGCCCGCACTGGGCTGAGTGACGAAATCGGTGCGTCACCCAGGTATGAGCGCTTCATCGGTGCGCTCGTCCGGATCCTGCAGAGGAACGGCTTGGTGGCACGTGAGGGTGACGTACTTCGGGCGACTTCGCGCATCGACGACCGGTCGGCCGTGCCGTCGGATGCGGAGCTCGACGCCTGGCAGGAGCGGCTCCGGTCGCCGTATCCGGGCCTCGGCGGCCGCCTCGACCTCGTCGGCGCGTGCACACGGGCCCTGCCCGAGGTGCTCGGAGGAGCCCTGCCACCGACCGAAGTGCTCTTCCCGGGCGGCACCACCGACCTGGTCACCGCGATTTACCGGGGTGAGAGGCTCACCGACTACTGCAATGCGTTGCTTGCGGACCAGGTGCGCACGAACGTTCAAAAGGAGCCGAACGAAGTCCGGGTTCTCGAAATCGGTGCCGGCACTGGGAGCACGACCCGTGCTGTGCTCGACCGGCTTCGGGGCGCGCGATCACGCATCCGGTACGACTTCACCGACATCTCACCGCGCTTTCTGCGGCAGGCCGAACGCGAACTTGGCGCGGGTGCCGGGGACGGTGTCGAGCTGCGATTCCGCGAGTTCGACGTGGAGCGTTCCTTCCAGGACCAGGGATTCGCAGCGGGCGGCTACGACCTGGTGATCGCAGCGAATGCACTGCACGCCACCCGCGACCTGGACGCGGCGCTTCGAGAGGCCCGAGGCCTCCTCGCACCGGGCGGCAAGCTGGTGCTCACCGAAGTGACGCAGGTACAGGACTTCCACACCGTCACATTCGGGCTGCTCGACGGCTGGTGGCACTACACGGACCCGGACCGGCGGCTGGAACACGCTCCGCTGCTGGATACGGGAATGTGGCGGTCGCGACTCGAACTCAGTGGGTTCGGCAACGTCGCGGTGCTCGGCAGCGGCGACGCTCCAGGGGAACTGGCACAGCGGGTGATCACGGCAGAGGCGATGGCCGCGCTGCCGACCGTGGCATCCGCTCCGGTCCTGGCACCCGCAGCTGAGACGCCGTCCCACCCGGCCACGGGTGGTGGGTCGACTGGTGGGCCGACGAAGCCCCTGGCGCGCCGCACGGAGGACATCGTGGCCCGGATGGTCGCCGAGTGCCTGAGCATGCCGGTCGAGGAAGTCGATCGGAAGGCCGCGCTGTCGTCCTTCGGGGTGGATTCCATCGTTGGGGTCGAGCTGGTCAACAAGCTCAACCAGGAACTGGACATCGTGCTCAAGACGATCACGATCTTCGACCATCCGTCCGTCACCGCCCTGGCCGACCATCTCGCCGCCAATCATGCGGAAGCCCCCGCCGGCATGCCGGCCAGCGAGGAGCTGCCTGCAGTCCAGGCCTCGGTCGAGGAGGCGAGGAGCGAGCCGACGTACGAGACCTCACCACCTGCTGTGACCACGGTGCCGCCCGCTGACCATGGGACGGTCGCCCCGAGAGGAGCGGTACTCCCCGAGCGCGGCCCCATCGAGGGGGACCTGCTTGCGCGGAATCCGCGTGCGGTGCGGTTCGATCGGCCCGGCCACCCTTCGGGCCTGCGGGTCGTCGACCAAGTTCCCGTGGCACCCGGTCCTGGCGAGATCGAGGTCGAAGTCCGGGCGTTTCCAGTGAACTTCTCGGATTTCCTGGCGGCCAAGGGCCTCTATCCGATGATGCCGGACTTCCCGTTCACACCGGGGGTCGAGGTATCCGGTGTGATCCGCCGAGTCGGGCCGGACGTGTCGCGCTTCGCCCCCGGCGATGAGGTCATTGCCCTCACCAGGCCGGAAATGGGCGGGCAGGCGTCGTTGGTGATCACCGACGAGGACTTTGCGGTACGCAAGCCATCGAACGTCACACACGAGGAGGCCTGTGGCTTCCCGGTGGCGTTCCTGGCGATGTACCTGGCATTGGAGCAGGCGAGGGTCGAGCCGGGGGAGCGCGTGCTCATCCCGGCAGCCACGGGAACCAATGGCTTGATGGCGGTACAGCTCGCTCAGCAGGCGGGGGCGGAGGTGATCGCGACCGCGGGAGCCCAGCACAAGATCGACTATCTTGCCTCCCTGGGCGTCCCGGATGCGATCAACCACCGCGACTCCGATTTCGCTGCCGAGGTGATGCGTCGCACCGAGGGGCGCGGCGCCGACGTCGTCATCAACACCGTCGCTGACGGGACGCTGCAGAAGGGCATCAATGTACTTGCGGCCGACGGCCGCTACGTCGAGATCGCCGTGTTCGGGCTCCAGACCTCCGGTGCTGTGGACCTGTCCCGGATGGTCGACAACCAGAGCTTCCACAGCCTCAATACGAAGAAGTTCTTCCTGCGCCACCCCGACCGCCGGGTCCGTTACATGGAGACGATGGCCTCCCACCTGGAGTCCGGGAAGATCCGGCCGTTGGTCTCCCAGGTGTTCCCGTTCGACCGCGTGGACGAGGCGTACGAGGCCAAGGAGGACCGCGACACCATCGGCCGCATCGTCGTGTCGATGCCCGACACGTCCTACGAGCCCGCGGCAATCGAGGCGCCCGCCGAAGCCCGTGAGCGGCCCGCAGAAACCGGCGGCCCGATGGACATCGCGATCGTCGGGATGTCGGCCAGGTTCCCCGGCGCCGACGACGCGCAAGCGCTGTGGGGCAACCTGGCGGCTGGAGTCAGTTCCATCCAGGAGGTCCCGGAGGAGCGTTGGGACAGTGCGCGGTTCTTCGATCCCGACCCGGCACGGCTCGACACCACCTACTGCAAGTGGGGCGGTTTCCTCGACGATGTCGATCAGTTCGATGCGGAGTTCTTCGGCATCTCCGGTAAGGAGGCCGCCAACACCGACCCGCAGCAGCGCCTGTTCCTCGAAGAGGCGTGGAAGGCACTGGAAGACGCGGGGTACCGCAGCGGCGACCTGAACGGCCGGCGATGCGGGGTGTTCGTCGGCGCCGGGCCCAGCGAGTACCTGACGCGGATGAACAAGGCCGGAGCGGTCAAGCCGGCACAGGTCTTCTGGGGCAACGAGGCATCGATCCTGGCGGCCCGGATCTCCTATTTCCTCCACCTCAGGGGACCGAGCATCGCCGTGAACACCGCGTGCTCCTCGTCCTTGGTCGCGCTGAACCTCGCGTGCCAGAGCCTGCTGTCCGGGGAGAGCGACCTGGCCATCTCGGGCGGTGTCTTCCTGACGCTGGCTCCGGACTACCTGGTGGTGGCCAGCAACGGGACCATGCTCTCGCCGGACGGCAGGTGCAAGACCTTCGACGACTCGGCAGACGGGTTCGCGCCCGGTGAAGGCGTCGGGGTCCTGGTCCTCAAACCGCTGGAGAAGGCGCTGGCCGACGGCGATCACGTGCACGGGGTGATCAAGAGCGCGGCGCTCAACCAGGACGGGAAGACCAACGGGATCACCGCACCGAGCGGTGCCGCGCAGACCGAGGTGGAACTCGCCGCTTACGAGCGCGCCGGCATCAGCCCGGCCACCCTCGGCTATGTCGAAGCGCACGGGACGGGAACGCGGCTCGGTGACCCGATCGAGATCGAGGCTCTGAGCAACGCCTTCCGGGCACACACCGACCGCACGCAGTTCTGCCCGATCGGCTCGGTCAAGACCAACATCGGGCACACCGCCGCGGCCGCCGGGATAGCAGGGGTGATCAAGGTCCTGCTGGCGTTCCGGTACCGGCAGATCCCGCCCTCGCTGAATTTCGAGCGCCCCAACCGCCACATCGACTTCGCGGACACACCGTTCTTCGTCAACACCGAACTGCGCGAGTGGAAGGCGGAGCCGGGAATCCCACGCCGCGCCGCGGTGAGCAGCTTCGGGTTCAGCGGTACCAACGCGCACGTCGTTCTCGAAGAGCCCCCGCAGCACATCCCGTCGGCCGACCGCTCCGACGGTCTGGTCGTGATACCGCTGTCCGCGCGCAGCCGACCGGCGTTGCGGGCCAGGATCCGGCAGCTGGCCGAATGGCTCCAAGGGCCTGGCTCCGCCGTGCCCCTGGGCGATGTCGCGTACACCCTCCAGTTGCATCGCGACCACTTCGAGCACCGGGCGATTTTCCTGGCCACCGACCGCGACGACCTGATACGCCAGCTCAGCGCCACATCGGACGTACCGCCTGTGCCGAAGGAAGCGGGGCCCCTGCGGGAGGTGGTGGCTCGGTACCTCATCGGTGAGGACATCGACTGGGCGTCCGGGTTCCCAGACCGGTCGGCACAGCGGATTCCGTTGCCCACCTACCCGTTCGACCGGTCCCGGTATTGGTTCACCGACGCGGATACCGTCTACGCCGCGGAGACCGCCGGCCTCCCTGAGGGTGTGCGGCTGGTCGCCACCGGAGACTCCACCTACCGCGCCACCGTCACCGGTACCGAGTCGATCCTCGCCGATCACGTGATCGGCGGCCGCAAGGTCCTTCCCGCCGTGGTGTACCTCGACCTCGTCTCCCAGGCAGCCCGGGAGACGGAGGGAGAGACGCATGCCCTCGGTGACGTCCAATGGCTGCGTCCGCTGGAAGTGGGCGACCGGCCGGCGGATCTGGAGCTCAAGCTGTACCCCGGTGATTCGGGCTTCGAGTTCGAGTTCCGCTCAGTCGGCGACACGGGCGTGATTGTGCACGCGCGCGGCTCCGCCGTCCGTGTCGGCAGCGGACCTGAGCGGGTCGATCTGTCCGAGGCCAGGGGTGCCTGCCCGTCGAGCATGGAACCCGAGGAGCTTTACCGGCGCCTGCGCCGTGCGGGACTTCGGCACGGTCCGTCGCTCATGACGGTGTCAAAGGTGCGGTACGGCCCGAAGGCCGCGCTCGCCCGGCTGAAGCTGCCGGACAGTGCAAGCGAGGCATCCAGTGATCACGCGCTGCCTCCGACGCTGCTGGACGGTGCCATGCAGGTGCTGGGCGTATTCGACGACCCCGGTTCGCAGGAATCGGCTCCGCAGATTCCGCTCTCGGTCGAACGCATCGACTGGGCCGACACCCTCCCCCGTGAGTGCCACGCATACGTCGAGTCGCGTGGCGGCAGGGGCGGCCTGCGTGAATACGACATCCGCCTGGTCGGCGACGACGGGTCCGGACTGGTCGCGCTGACCGGACTCGTGATCAAACGGGCCGGCGACTACACCCGCTCGGTGTCGGCCGCCCAACCACGCGATGACCTGCGCACCTTGTTGCTGCAGGTCCGAAAAGGCGACATCGGAGAAGAGCAGGCCCGCGCGGCCATGGAGGCGATCCTCGGTGACTGAAAGCCATGACCGCGACACGGTTCTCAAGCGGATCAGGTCCGGAGAACTCGACGTCGAAGACGGAATGCGGCTCCTGGAGGGCGGTGTCGGCCGGCGTTCGAAGAACGGCGGGTCGGACACTGTCGCTCCGGTGGAGCGCGAGCCTGTGCGCCGGCCAGGCCTGGGGGAACACCTGCGACATGTTGTCGCCGGTGAGGCGGAGATACCGGTTGACCGCGTCAAGCCGCACAGCTCCCTGGAGGACTTCGGCTTCGATTCAGTGATGGCACTCAACGTTGTGCGGGCTCTCGAAGCCGACTTCGGAAAGCTGCCGTCCACCTTGCTGTTCGAGTACCGGACCCTTGCCGACCTGGCCGAGCACCTGAGCACCCGGTACCCCGGGGCAGCCAGGCGACTGCTGGCCCGGGAGGCTCCGGTCGTGGAGGGCCGGGTGTCGTCCGCCGACCGGGTGCCGGCGCCTGGGCCTCGGCAGGACAAGCCGGCTCCTGATACCGACCGTGCCAGCGATGCCATCGCGATCGTCGGAATCAGTGGGCGGTTCCCTCTTGCCGATGACCTGGACCAGTTCTGGGACAACCTCGCCGCGGGGCGGGACTGCATCACGGAGATCCCCGCGGATCGCTGGGACCACCGCGAATACTTCGACCCGGAGCCCGGCAAGGCCGGCAAGAGCTACACCAAGTGGGGTGGATTCCTCCGCGACGTGGCCGCCTTCGATGCGGAGTTCTTCCACATCTCGCCCCGCGAAGCAGAGCGGATGGACCCTCAGGAAAGGCTGTTCCTCGAAGAGGTATGGCATGCCCTGGAGGACGGTGGCATCACCCGGTCCCAGTACGCCGACCGGGAGACCGGCGTCTACGTCGGCGTCATGTACTCGCAGTACCAGCTCTTCCAGGCCGAGGAAGCGCTGGTCGGCAACCCGTTGTACCTGGGCTCCTCGTACGCCTCCATCGCCAATCGCGTCTCCTACGCGTTCGACCTCACCGGCCCCAGCATGGCGGTCGACACGATGTGCTCGTCGTCGCTCACCGCCATCCACCTGGCCTGCGAGGCGCTGTGGCGAGGCGACATCGACATGGCGATCGCCGGAGGCGTGAACCTGAGCCTTCACCCGGCGAAGTTCCACGACCTGAGCCAGGGGCGCTTCGCCTCGACCGACGGTCGCTGCCGCAGCTTCGGCGCAGGAGGGGACGGTTACGTCCCGGGAGAGGGCGTCGGAGCCGCCGTGCTCAAACCGCTGAGTGCGGCCGAAGCCGACGGTGACCGCATTCACGCCGTGATCAAGGGCAGTACGCTCGGCCACGGCGGCAAGACCAACGGCTACAGCGTCCCCGACCCGCAGGCCCAGAGCCGGGTGATCTCGACGGCCCTGAGACGCGCCGGGATCAGCCCTGACCAGGTGAGTTACGTAGAGGCGCACGGCACCGGCACCTCGCTCGGAGACCCGATCGAGATTGCTGGTGTGGAGCAGACGCTGGGTGCATCCAACGCACGGGCCGACCGCTGCGCCATCGGTTCGGTGAAGTCCAACATCGGCCACCTGGAGAGTGCGGCGGGGATCGCGGGGCTGGCCAAGATTGTGCTGCAGCTCCGGCACAAGCGACTGGCCCCGTCCCTGCACGCCGAGGAGCTCAACCCGCACATCGACTTCGAGGACACCTGTCTGACCGTGCCGCGGGACGGGCGCCATTGGTGGCCCGCCGCCGGTACGGATCGCAGGATCGCCGGGCTGAGCTCCTTCGGCGCCGGGGGTGCCAACGCCCACCTCGTCATCGAGGAGTACCCGCTGGACGGACCCGTGAAGGGCGCGGGCGCCGACGGCCGGCAGCTGATCGTGCTCTCGGCCCGAACTGAGAAGGCCCTGCGCGCCCAGGCCCAGGAGCTGGCCGAGGCCGCAGCCCATGGCGACCGCGACGCGAGCTGGCTGGCCGCCGCCGCTCACACGCTCCGGTGCGGCCGGGAGGCTCTTGAAGAGCGGCTGGCGGTGCTGGTCGAAGGAGTCGGCGAGCTCGAGGAGGCGCTGACGGAGTTCGCACGGACCGGCCGGGCACCCGGGGTGTTGCGCGGCACCGTCGACCTGGCCGAACCGGGGCCGCAGGTGTCCGCCGACAGTGCCGGCCTTGAGCACATCGCCCAGTTGTGGATTGAGGGAGCCGGGGTCGACTGGACCGCGGCGGGTCCGAGGCTGCCGAAGATCTCGCTGCCCCACTACCCCTTCGCCAGGGAACGCCACTGGCCAGATCTCACGGCCCGCAAGCACGGTGCCGCGGTCGCGGCGAGACTCCCTCCGCTGCTGCATGCCGATCTGTCGCTGCCCGGACGCCAACGGTTCCTGACTGTACTGGACGCCTCGCACCCATTGGTCCGGGACCATGTGATTGCGGGTGAGCCGACGCTGCCGGGCGCGGTATTGATCGAACTTGCACGAGCGGCCGGTGTGCACTCGGGGCTCGGCGAGGCGATCAGCGTTCGGAACACGGTTTTCGAAAGTCCGGTGGCGGTCGGCGATACCGGATGTGAATTGTCGATCGAGCTCACCCCCGCCGGGGACGGCGCCGACTACGTGGTGTTCGGTGGCCGTGACGGGCAGGACCGCCCCGTGTATGCCCGGGGGCGGTTGGACCGTACCGACCGAGAACCCGTGGAGCGGATTGACGTTCCCGGTCTCGAACGGGCCGACGAGCGCATGGAAGGGGACCTCTGCTACCAGGCACTCCGCGAACGTGGGCTGAGCTACGGCCCGGAGTTGCAGGTCCTCCAGGAGATCACGGTCGGCGACGGATACGCGCTCGGTAGACTGCACCGACCGAGTGGCCCGGACGAATACGGACTGCATCCGTCGTTGCTCGACGGGGCCTTCCAGGTACTGGTGGCTTTCCACAGGGACGACGCGCGGACGCGAGTCCCCTTCCTCGTCGAGCGAGTGGAGGCGCTGGGCGATCTCCCGGACGAGTGCTGGGTCTATGCCGTGCCGCGGGTCCATGGACCGGAGTCCGATGTTTCGGCCGCGCAGGTCTTCGATCTCGCCATGACCGATGCCGAGGGCACCGTCGTGGCTCGGGTTCGCGGCCTGACAGTACGTCCGGTGCTGGACAGTGATCCCGAGACGGTCCTACTTGGCGGCAGCTGGCGCCAAGCCCCGCTGCACACCGCAGCGGATGAGCTGCGGGGCACGGTGCTCGTGCTGGACGATGACGCCGAGCTGGCACAGGGGCTTGCAGCCGGGCTGTCCGGCAGTGTGGTCCGGGCGCGGCCGGGTCGAGAGTTCCGGCAGATCGATGCCGCGCTGTATGAGTTCAATCCCCGTGATCCGGATGACCACCGCAAGCTGATCGACGAGGCCGGGACGGCAGCACCGCTCGCCGCGATCGTGCATGCCTGGTCGCGTGGCCCCGCCGCTGACGGGGAGGCGGTCTCGGCGGACCTGATCGACCAAGGTTTCCACTCGATGCTGGCCCTGGCCACGGCCCTGTCGGCCGGCGCGACCACGCCGGGCCTGCGGGTGCTCTATATGTACCGGGCGGACGGGACCGTACCCGCGTTCTCCGCCGTCGCGGCGTTGCAGCGAACCCTGCAGGCGGAGAAGCACGAAATCAGCTGCACTGCCGTCCAACTCGTGCCCAGCGGGGCAGAATCGGCATCCGCGAGCCACGTCGCAGCCGAGCTCAAGCGGACCGGAGCCGAGACCGCACTGGTGCGTTACGACCACGACGGCGTGCGGTGGGAGCACGGGCTTTCCACGGCCGACGACCACTCCGGCACGGCCGGTGGGACGTTCCGTAAGCGAGGTGTGTACCTGTTGACCGGGGGCCTGGGCGGACTCGGCCGGCAGCTGGCCCGCCACCTTGCGCAGAACTGGCAGGCCCGTCTGGCCCTGTCGGGGCGTTCGGAGCTGAGCGACGACGGCGCGGCATTCCTCGAAGAACTCCGGTCGGATGGCGGCGACGCGATCTACCTGCCCTGCGACTGTTCCAGCGAAGAGGGTGCGCGTGAGCTCGTGAGCGCGGCCGAGGCCCGCTACGGGCGCCTGGACGGCGTCATCCACCTCGCAGGTACGCTGCGCGACCGTCTGCTCGCACACAAGCAGCGCGAGGACGCCGAAGCCGTGCTGCTCCCGAAGGTCTGGGGTGCGTACGCACTGGACCGGGCGACGCGCGAGATACCGCTCGATTTCTTCGCACTGTTCTCGTCGGCAAGTTCGGTCATGGGGATTGCGGGGCAGGGCGATTACGCGTTCGCCAATGCATTCCTGAACCATTTCGCCGACTGGAGGGAGGAACGCCGAGTCGCCGGGCAGCGGTCCGGCCGTACGGTCTCGATCGCCTGGCCGTTGTGGGAAGCCGGCGGCATGGACGTCGACGATGCGGCGAAGGAGTACATCGAGCGAAACCTCGGCTGGCTGCCGCTTCCGGTCGATGCGGGCATGCGGCTGTTCACTTCGGCACTGCAGCGAGGGTCTGCTCAGCAGGCCGCCTTCTACGGCCACCGCACCCGGATCCTGCAGTCGCTGGACGGCGTGGCGCGGTCCGGGGAGGAACACGTGTCCACTCTGCAGCAGCCGGAGATCGCGTCGGAACAGGTGCCGCCCATCGCTGTGGCGGCGTTGCGGGATCACGTCGCGCGAATCGTCGCCGCGGAGCTGAAGGCCGCGGGTGGGCGGCTCGACACGAGCAGGCGCTTCGAGCAGCTCGGTCTCGAATCGGTGATGGCCATGAATATCACGCGCCAGTTGGAGAAGATATTCGGCGAATTGCCGAAGACGTTGTTCTTTGAGTACCAGAACATAGATCAGCTCTGCGAGTACTTCGTCACGACCCGTCCAGGCGCCGTGAACACGCGGTTCGGGGCGTCGTCCGCACAGGGGCAGCCGGAGCGGACGCGTCTTCAGGTGCAGGCTCGTGCCGTCGCGGCCCCAGAGCCCCGGCACGTGTCCCAGCCTTCCGCAGACGAGCCGATCGCGATCGTCGGTCTCAGCGGGCGCTATCCGATGGCCGGCTCCGTCGACGAGCTGTGGGAAAACCTGAAGCAGGGCCGGGACGCCATCACCGAGGTCCCGAGCACCAGGTGGGATCACGACCGCTTCTTCGACCCGGAGTCCGGCCTTCCTGGCATGTCGTACAGCAGGTGGGGCGGATTCCTCGACGGCGTCGACCTCTTCGACCCCCGCTTCTTCGGTATTTCGCCTCGTGAAGCCCGCCAGATGGACCCCCAGGAACGACTGTTTCTGGAGACCGCATGGCACACATTCGAGGATGCCGGCTACGCCCGGGGCTCGCTGCCCGGCAGGGTCGGTGTCTTCGCCGGTGTGATGTACACGCAGTACCAGCTCTACGGCGCCGATCCGGCGATGCAGGCCAGCGGCTTCGTCCCCGGCTCGCTGTCGTCCTCGGTGGCCAACCGGGTGTCCTACGCACTCGATCTGCACGGGCCGAGCATGGCCGTGGACACGATGTGCTCGTCCTCGCTGACCGCCCTGCACCTCGCCTGTGCGGCGATCCGGCTAGGCGACTGCGATGCGGCCCTCGCCGGCGGGGTGAACACGATCCTGCACCCCAACCGGTACCTTCAGCTCAGCCAGGGCAAGTTCGCCTCGTCCGACGGACGCTGCCGCAGCTTCGGTGCGGGCGGCGACGGCTACGTTCCCGGTGAGGGCGTCGGAGCGGTCCTGCTCAAGCGCCTTTCGCAGGCAGTGGCCGACGGCGATCACATCTACGGAGTGGTACGCGGAACCGCCGTGAACCACGGTGGGCGTACCAATGGGTTCACCGTGCCGGCTCCGGCGGCGCAGAGCGATGTCATCGGCCTCGCTCTCGACCGGGCCGGCGTCGCGGCCTCCGAGATCGGCTATGTGGAAGCCCACGGCACCGGCACATCGCTGGGCGACCCCATCGAGATCGAGGCCCTCTCGCGGGTGTTCGGTTCTGCCCGTGCCGACGGCGCGAGGTGCCCGGTGGGTTCGGTGAAGTCCAACATCGGCCATCTCGAATCGGCGGCGGGCATTGCCGCGCTCACCAAGGTGCTTCTGCAGATGCGGCATCGCGAACTGGTGCCGTCACTGCACTCCGACGAGCTCAACCCCAACATCCGTTTTGCCGACGGTCCGTTCCGCGTCCAGCGCGCAGGCGAACCGTGGTCCCCGCTCACCAAGCGGGACGGCGAGCTGCCCCTGCTGGCGACGGTGAGTTCCTTCGGCGCGGGTGGATCCAATGCGCACGCGGTCATCGAGGAGTATGTGCCCGACGCTGCTGCAGCCTCCTCGGACAGCGGACCCGAGCTGATCATGCTGTCGGCCCCGACGGCGGACCAGATCCGCGAGGTGGCCGGATCGCTCGCCGATCGGATCGCTCCGTCTCGCGCAGTGGCAGGCACCTCCAGCTCTTCGGCGGACCTGATTACGGCGGCGTCCGAGATCCTGGGCGTGCCGCCGGAACAGCTGGATGCGGAGGAGGAGCTGGCCAACCTCGGATTCGACACCGTGACGCTGGGGCGGTTGGCAGACCGCCTTGCCGAAAGGTGGGGAGTCCACCTCGCCGCACAGGAACTGCTGGACCTCGGTACGTTGCACTGCATCGCGGAGAAACTCCCCGCTGCGCGGCCTGACGCGGATGACGAGACCGGGACGTCACCGGACGGCCTCCGGCTGCGCGATATCGCCTTCACCCTCGCGGCCGGCCGGGAACCTCAGGACGAACGCGTCGCGTTCGTGGCACGTGACATGGCCGACCTCGGCGCGAAACTGCGTGATTTCGCTTCCGACGCGGCCGTGGACGGCCTGGTCAGCGGCCGGGCAGCGAAGTCCGGGGCGAACGGTGGGCTCGCGGGTCTGCTGACCGGCAGCCACGCGGCAGACTTCCTGGACGCGCTCCGCCGCGAGGGCGATCTCCCTCGTCTCGCCTCGATGTGGGTGTCAGGAGTGGACCTGGCGGGTTCGGGTCTGCCGACGGACAAGGGTGCTCGGCGGGTACCGCTGCCGGGAACGCCCTTCCGTCGTGAGCGCTACTGGGTCCCCGAGGAGGCGGCGCCGAAGGCGCCCGAGGCTGTGCTGCACAACGGCGTGGCGGAGGCGACGCCGGCATTAGCAGAGGAAACTGTCCTCCAGCCGCTCGGCCACGACGTAACTCCGAGCAGTTCGGAGCTGCCAGGCTCCGGTGCCGTTACCCCGCGGACAGCCTCCCACGACGAGGTGCGGGACACGATCACCGAAGTGATGGCCGCAGTGCTGGAGATCCCCGCTGCCGAATTCGACCTTGACGCCGCCCACGTGGAGTTCGGCGTCGACTCGGTGCTCGCCGTGGAGATCGTGGAACAGATCAACCGCGCCCTGGGCGTCGGGCTCAAGCCGACGGACTTCTTCAGCTACTCGACGATCCGCAAGCTCACCGAGCACGTCTTCGTCCAGGACCCAGTCCTGTCGGGCCCCGCTTCGACCGCGACAGAGACGGAGCAGCGCTCCGGTGACAGGAAGGTCTCTGTCCCAAGGCAACCGGTGGTAGCTGAATACACGGCCCCGGCGGCCGTCGGCTCCGCGTTCCCGGCCGAGGCCAGGCCCACCGACATTGCCGTGGTCGGCATGTCAGGCCGGTTTCCCGGTGCCCGGAACCTCGACGAGCTCTGGGCGAACCTGGTGGCCGGCCGAGATCTGGTCGGTGAGATACCACCGGAGCGCTGGGAGGTGGCCCGGCACTGGCACCCCGACACTCAGGAGCCGAACAAGACCTACAGCAAGTGGGGATCGGTTCTGGAGGACATCGACCAGTTCGACCCGGCCTTCTTCGGGCTGTCTCCGCGCGAAGCACGCCTGATGGACCCACAACAGCGGCTCTTCCTGATGGAAGCGTGGCGTGCCTTGGAGGACGCCGGGTACTCGGATCGGTCCTTGGACGGACGGGACTGCCACGTCATGGTCGGGACGGGCATGGGTGACTACCACCACCTACTCAAGGCCAACGGTGTCCCGCTCGAGGGCTACACGTTCATGGGCACCCATCCGGCGGTGCTTGCATCCAGGCTGTCCTATCACCTCAACCTGACCGGTCCGAGCCTGGCGGTGGACACTTCGTGCTCGTCGTCGCTCATGGCCGTCCACCAGGCGTGTGAAGCAATCCGCAGCGGGCAGACAGAGCTGGCGATTGCCGGTGGCGTCGCGGCGTTGGTGACACCGGAACTGCACGTCCTGGCCAGCAAGGCCGGCATGCTGTCGCCGACCGGCAAGTGCCGGCCGTTCGACGACCAGGCCGACGGTTTTGTGCCCGGTGAAGGCGTCGGGGTCGTGGTGCTGAAGAGCCTGGCGAAGGCATTGGCCGACGGCGATCACGTGCACGGCGTGATCGCGGCCACCGGAGCCAACCAGGACGGGCGTAGCAACGGGCTGACCGCGCCGAGCGCGCCTGCGCAATCAGCGCTGCAGACCTCGACCTACCAGCGGTTCCGGGTCGACCCAGCCCAGATCAGCTACGTCGAGTGCCACGGCACCGGGACCAAGCTGGGCGACCCCATCGAGATCGAGGCGCTGCACAAGACATTCGGGGAGGGCCTGGGCAAGGCGTCGTGCGCGGTGGGATCCATCAAGTCCAACCTCGGGCACACCCTCACTGCGGCAGGGGTTGCCAGCCTGCTCAAGACCCTGCTGTGCCTGCGGCACGGTCAGCTGGTGCCCTCGCTGCACGCCGCGACCCCGAACAGGTACATCCCCTTCGATGACAGCCCCTTCCGGGTCACCACCGAGGCACAGCAGTGGCGGACTCCTGCAGGTGTTCCGCGGATGGCCGCTATCAACTCCTTCGGTTTCAGCGGTACCAACGTTCATGTGGTGGTGCGGGAAGCACCGCCGGCGGCTCCGCGGGAACCGGAGGCGGCCGGGCACCGCAAGCTGTGCCCGGTATCGGCCAAGACTGCTTCGGCTCTCGATGAGCGGCTGCGCGAGTTGTCGAGCTGGCTCGCCGGCGAGGGAGCCCGCCACGAATGGCGGGACATCGTCCGCACGCTTGCCGTGGGACGGTCGCATTTCGAGGTACGTGCGGTGTTCGAGGCAAGCAGCCCCGAAGAGCTGCGTGAGCAGATCGACGACTGGAGGCGCGGCAACCAGCGGCGTGTCGAAGGTCGGCCCGGTGGTCTGGCGGATCGGTACCTGGCCGGCGAGTCGATCGACTGGTCGACCGTGGACGGTGATGGTCAGGGCACATGCATTCCGATGCCGACCTATCCGTTCGCGCGCGAAAGTTACTGGGTTCCCGGTGTGGACGTGAGCCGGTTCCCTGGCGCGCGAACCAGCCATCCGCAACCGGAGGCTGTCGAAGCCGACGGCGAGAAGGTCTTCACCTACCAGCTCAGCCCGGATCAACCGCTGGTCGCCGACCACGTCGTCGATGAGAAGCCGCTGCTGCCCGCTGCAGGCCACCTCTCCTTCGTGCACCAGGCACTGCAGGAGGTATTGGGCACGACCACTGTCACGCTGCGGCGGGTCGTATGGCTGAGGCCAGTCTTCGTCACGGAGAAGCGCACCATCCAGGTCGCTGTGCAGGACCTGGACGGCGAGCGGTTCTCGTTCCAGGTACGCAGCACCGGTCCTGACGGCGCGGTCATCCAGCACAGCCGTGGAGAAGGGCATGTCGGTGCCGGATCGGATGCGCCGGCAGTGCTCGACGAAATCCGGGAGCGGTGCACCGGCTCGGTGTCGCGACGCGACCACTACGAGCGCTTCGACCGCATCGGCGTGCTCTACGGAGCGGAATTCACCAGGGTGCAGAGCATCCGCATTGACGGCGCCACCGAGGCGCTGGCAACCCTGGAACGAGGTACCGACGACTCCGTGGTTCCTGCGGGGATGCTCGACGGTGCCATCCAGTCGGTCGCGGCCCTCCAACCGGAGACCGAGGGACAACGACCCCACGTGCCCTTCGCCATGGAGGAGATCCGCGTCGTACGCCCCGTTCCGCGTACCGGATTCGCGCACATCCGTCAGTCCAAGCCCGGAGAGTGCACCGTGTCGATCATCGACGAGGCCGGGCGGCCGTGCGTCGTGATCGACGGAATGGCCTACCGTGAACTCAAGGAGCCGGTGCGGACCGAGCTCTATCAGCCGTACTGGCGGCGACAGGCCCCGCAGCCCCGCCCGGACACCAGCTCGCCCTCCCGCGTACTCCTGGTCGTCCCGCCGGACGAGCCCGGCCTCGCACCGCTTCTCGCGGAGCGTCACCGTGATGCCGAAGTCGCTACCGTCCGGCTGGACGACTCTGCCGCGGCAGCGGCGGCGGCGCTGGCCTCCGGCCCTCTTCCAGACCGCATCTACTTCCTCGGGGGGCTTGACCAGGCCCCGGGCGCGGACGCCGTGACACCGCCGTCCGAGGTCGTGGAGCGGGCCCAGGAATACGGGGTGCGGTCGCTGTTCCGGCTAGTGCGCCAGCTTGCGCAGCGGTGCGCGGGCGAGCACCGACTGGCACTGACCTCGGTCACCGGCAACGCCCTCGCCGTGTCGGAGGACGAGCGGTCGCGGCCCCTGGCGGCGGGGCTCTTCGGGCTGACCCGATCGCTGGCCAAGGAACACCTGGAGTGGCGGGTGGGCTGCGTAGACATCAGCCTCGCCGAACTCTCCGGTCCCGAAGCCGGGTCGGTCGCGGATGCAGTGGTCGCCGACCCCGGTCACGAATCCGGTGACGAAGTGGCGCTGCGATCAGGGGAGCGGTGGCAGCGGGCGCTGCGGGCCCTTCCCGTCACCGCCCCGCAGCACAGTCCGTTCCGGAAAGGCGGCACCTATCTCATCCTCGGCGGCGCCGGTGGCATCGGCGGCGAGCTGGCCGTCCACCTGGCGGCTCGGGCACGGGCCACGGTGATCCTGCTCGGCCGGCGTCCGCTGGACGAACGGATCGAAGAGCGCCTGCGCGCGGTCTCGGCCGCCGGTGGGCGCGCCGAGTACCTCCAGGTGGATGCCACCGACGAAGCGGCGATGGCCGCCATGGTGACGCAGGTGAAGAGCCGCTTCGGCCCGGTCAACGGTGTGTTCCACTCGGCGCTCGTGCTCCGCGACGGGCGGCTGGAGAACATGTCGGAGGAGACCTTCGACGCCGTCCTGGAACCGAAGGTATGCGGGACGGCGGTGCTGGCGCGGGTGCTGCACGACGAGGCGCCGGACTTCATCGCCTTCTTCTCGTCGGCCCAGTCGTTCAGCGGCAATCCGGGTCAGGCGAACTACGCGGCGGCTTGCACCTTCAAGGACGCCTTCGCAGCAGCACTGTCGGCTTCGGGAGTGCCGGTCCACATCATCAACTGGGGCTACTGGGGCGGCGTCGGAGTCGTGGCCAAGGCCGGTTACCGACGGCGCATGCAGGCCATCGGGGTGCATTCCATCGGCGTGGACGAGGGGATGGCCGCCCTGGAGTCGGTGATCGCCGGCGGGGTGCAGCAGGTGATGCCGCTCAAGGCCGAGCAGCGCGTGCTCGCCAAGTTCGGCATCGTGCCCGGCGAAGTCGCGCCCGTGCGAAAGACAGGAGAGGAGCCGTGGTCGCCGATCCCGGACCTCCCCCAGGCGCCGGACGGTGAACGGCTGAGGCGAGCACACGCCGCGCTCGACTCTTTGGGAGCAGCCATGGTGGTGCGCTCGATGCATCAGCTCGGTGTGTTCACGGCAGAGGGGGAGACCCGGTCGGCGGAGCGTCTCGCCGGGGACATCGGGGTGGTGCCGGCGCACGCGTCGCTCTGGCGCACGCTGCTCCGCATCCTGATCGACACCGGATACCTGCGAGCACAGGGCGACGACCTCGTGGCGACAACGGCCACGCAGGAGATCCCGCGCCGTGACTTCGCCGCAGACCAGGCCGAACTGGTCCACTCCTACCCGGAGGTCTCGGCGCACGCCGAGCTGCTGTCCGCATGTCTGCGCGAATACCCTGCGCTGCTCCGGGGCGAGGTCGAGTCGACCGAGGTCATGTTCCCGAACTCGTCCATGAGCCGGGTGGAGGGCGTGTACCGGGGGGACCCGCTGGCCGACAGGCTCAACGATCTGGTCGCCCGAGCGGTGTGTGCTCACCTTGATGAGTGCCCGCCGGATCGGCCCTTCCGAGTGCTGGAAGTGGGCGCAGGCACCGGAGGCACTTCAGGCAACGTACTTGCTGCGCTGTCGCAGAAGAACCGGAAGGTGGAGTACGTCTACACCGACGTGTCGATCGGTTTCCTCCGGCACGGCAGGAAGCACTTCGGCACCGACCACCCGTACGTCGAATTCCGCCGACTGGACATCGAACGCCCCGTGGAGGAGCAGGGCTTCACCGGTGACGGCTTCGACGTGGTCGTCGCGGCCAATGTGCTGCACGCGACGAACGATGTACGTCGTGTTCTTGACCACGTCGCCTCCTTGCTGGCCGACGGTGGCCGGCTCGTGTTGAGCGAGACCACCGCATTCAGCGTCTTCGCCACGCTGACCTTCGGACTGCTGGAGGGGTGGTGGCGCCGCGAGGACGAACGGCTGCGCATCGAGGGGTCGCCCCTGGTGGACGTTCCCACCTGGTGTTCGCTGTTCGCCGATGCCGGGTTCGGGCGCAGCGCGGCCTTCCCGCCGGTGCGGACCGACGAGGGCGAAATCGGTCAGAACGTACTGGTCGCCGAGCGCGGGACGACCGTACGGAGCAAGGCGCTTCCCCAGGCGCCGTCAGCGCCAGCGGTGCTGTCCTCGGCGGCTGCGGAATCCTCGAACGTGGCGCCGCAGCCGACGACAACAACCGTTCACGAACTGCTGGCGAGCAGCATCGCCGAGACCCTGGGACGTGAGGATGCCGACATCGATCCGCACCGGGCGTTCACGGATTACGGCGTCGACTCGATCATCCTCGTCGAGCTGGTCGACACGCTCAACGCCCGGCTCGGTATCGATCTGAAGACCACCGCGTTGTTCGACTACCCGACGCTGGCCGAATTGACCGAATTCGTGCTCACCGAGCATCGGGAGCAGCTCCCCGCCGTCGGCGCCCGACTGCCGGAACCGACCAGCGTCGAGCCCGCTGTGGACGGTGATTCCGCGCTGGACCTCGACCTGCTCGAACGCGTTGCCGCAGGAGAACTGACAGTGGACCAAGCCTATGCGCGTCTGGAGCAAGAATGAGCAGCGAAGTCAAGAAGATCCTGGAACTGGTCCAGACGCGGGGAATCACCCCGGCGGAGGGGCGCAGGCGGATGCAGGAGGTGCGCACCACCGCATCCGGTAAATCCGAGGCGGCAGGGCCGGAGACCGACGGCCGCATCGCGGTAATCGGCCTGTCCGCCCGCTACCCCGGTGGCGCCACCACGGACGAACTGTGGAACACGCTGGTCTCCAGCCGGTGCGCGGTGCGCGAGGTCCCCGCGGACCGGTGGGATGCAGGACAGTATTTCGACGCAGATCCGGCCACGCCGGGCAAGACCAATTGCCGCTGGGGTGGATTCGTCGACGGCATCGACGCTTTCGACCCCCTGCTGTTCAACCTGTCCGGCAGGGACGCCGAGCTGATGGACCCTCAGCAGCGGCTCTTCCTCGAAGGTTCCTGGACAGCGTTGGAGGATGCCGGGTACGCCGGTGCCGGAGTGTCCGGGATGAACTGCGGGGTGTTCGCGGGAGCACCCGCCAGCAGTTACGCCACCGATGCCCAGCGATGTGGCGTGGATTCGGATGCCCAGGTCCTCATGGGCAACGACACCGCCATCCTGGCCTCGCGGATCTCGTACCTGCTCAATCTGCGGGGCCCGAGCATCGCGTTGAACACGGCCTGGTCCTCCTCCCTGGTTGCGATCGACCTCGCCTGCCAGTCCCTGCTGTCCGGGCAGTGCGAGATGGCCTTGGCCGGCGGGGTGTGCCTGTTCCCCGATCCGGGTTTCTACCTGTCGGCGAGCAAGGCTGAGATGCTGTCCGCCGATGGGCTGTGCCGGACCTTCGACGAGGGTGCGAACGGCTTTGTGCCCGGCGAAGGCGTAGGCGTCGTCGTTCTCAAGAACCTGGACGCCGCGCTGCGCGACGGGGACCACATACGTGGCGTCATCCTCGGCGTGGCCACCAACCAGGACGGCAAGACGAACGGGATCACCGCACCCAGCTCGCGATCGCAGACGGACGTTCAGCTGTCGGCCTATGAACTCGCCGGAATCAACCCCGACTCGATTTCGCTGATCGAGGCACACGGGACGGGCACGGCCCTGGGTGATCCCATCGAGGTGGAGGCACTCACCCGGTCATTCAGGAAGTACACCGATCGTTCGCAGTTCTGCGCGATCGGTTCGATCAAGACCAACATCGGTCACACCGGGCAGGCGGCCGGCGTAGCCGGACTGATCAAGGCCCTCCTCTCCTTCGAACACGAGCTGATCCCGCCGACACTGCACCTCGAACGGCCCAACAGCCGCATCGACTTCGAGCGCAGTCCGTTCTACGTTGCCACCGAACCGGTTGCCTGGCCCCGACAAGCGGAGACACCGCGGCGGGCCGCGGTCAGCTCGTTCGGCTACAGCGGTACCAACGCACACCTCGTGGTCGAGGAACCGCCGGTACAGCGCTCTTCTCGGGCAACCTCGGAGCCCCATCTGGTGGTGGTGTCCACGAAGACCTCGGAGGCGCTGGAAGCACGCCTCCGCGATCTGGACACCTGGCTGGACGGGACGGGCCAGGGCCAGTCGGTCGCGGACATCGCGTACACACTCTACTGCGGCCGGAAGCATTTCCCGTGGCGCGCCGCCTTCGTCGCCGGCACCACGGTCGAGCTGCAGCGCTCGCTTCGGGAACGGCTCCAGGAGGGGGTCCGGAGGCACGACCCCCTCCCCCTGCGGGAGCGCACCGAGACGACCGATCAGCTCCAGCGCGATCTCGTGAACGGAGCTGTGGAGGATCGCGGGTCGGTGCTGCGCCGGGCTGCCGGACTCTACGAGGGGGGCGGCGACATCGACTCCAAGCCGCTGTTCCCCGCCGGAGGCCGTCGGATTCCCATGCCCACATACCCGTTCGCGCGGGACCGCTACTGGAAGCGGGGCGAACCTGCTCGCGCCGCCCAGGAAGTGCCGGGCACCGGCATCCGACTCGACGACGTATCGAGGGACGGCGAGTCCCGCTTCCGGTTCCGGCCCAGCGGAACGGAGTTCTTCGTCGCCGACCACGTCGTGCAGGGCCGGCCCATTCTGGCCGCCGCGGCCTCGCTGGAGCTGGCACGGGCGGCCGGAGCACGTGCCGGGTACAGCCCGTCGCCGTCCATAGGCAGGGTGAGGTGGCACCAGCCGCTCCCGGCAGCGGAGCCGATCGACGTCCTGTTGCGGTCGACCCACGAGGGGCTGTCGTTCGAGATCGCTCCGACCGGGACAGCCGAGCCCTCGGTGACCGGAGTGCTGCGGTCGGCCCCTGGTGCCGGAGAGCCCGGCACCATGGACCTCGCCGGCCTGCGAGAACGCTGCCGGCACCAGATGGGCCGGGAAGAGTGCTATCGCTTCTTCCGCGAGCTCGGCTTCGCATACGGCCCGGCCTTCCAGGTCGTTCGACGGCTGTCCGCCGGCGAACGGGACGTGCTCGGCGAACTGGAAATTCCTGCTGGGCTCTCCGGCGACATGACGGGCTTCGCGCTCCACCCGGCACTGCTCGACGGGGCACTGCAGGCCATGGTGGCCCTGGACCGCGGACAACGACCGACCCGCAGGCTGCCCTACGCCGTCGAGGAGGTCCGCCAGCACGCACCGATGCCTCCCTCATGTCTGGCACGCGTACACCAGCGTGACGACGGTGCCCTGGACATCGACGTGGCCGACACCGAAGGCCGCATCCTGGTGTCGCTGCGCGGACTGGAGGTGCGAGAAGCGGGAGTCTCCTCCGAGATCATGCGGTTGCGTCCGGTATGGAAGGAAAACGAGCCGAGCGACGTGCGCGGCATCGCACCGGTGCCGACCCTGGTGCTCGACCTCAACGCCGGCGCGGCGGACCGCCTGCGGGACCGAGCCCCTGGCACGCCGTTCGCCCTCGCCGTGCCGGGCCCGGAATTCCGAGACGCCACGGGGCATTTCGAGATCCGTGAAGAATCCCCCGAGGATTACCGCCGCCTGTTCGCTGCCCTGCCCTGGCGGCCCGAGCGGATCCTCGTGCTGTGGAATGCCCGCGAGACCGCCGTCGACGGTGTGCCGGGCCAGGGGCGCGGCCTGCACACGCTGCTCGCCTTGAGCAAAGCGCTGGGAGAGGACCGATCCTCCGGTCCGGTCACGGTCCGCCTCGTCCATCCCGCCAGGGGTGAGGAGAGCCTGCCCCACCTCGCGGCACTGGCCGGCTTCGCGCGCAGCGTCCGGCAGGAGGACCCGGACGTGCGCCTGCAGGTGGTCGGACTGCCCGGCGCTCCGGAAGAGCACGCCGATCTGGTGCTGTCCGGGTTCGACGGCCCGGCGGAACTGCGGGTGACCGAGGACGGAGCGGTGCTCACCAGGGCGTTCGAGGAGGTTGTCCCTGGCGAGGCCGAACCGATCCGCATCCGCTCCGGCGGCACGTACCTGATCACCGGTGGCGCGGGCGCCGTGGGGCGGCACTTTGCCGAGCACCTCGTCGGCCATGAGGCGAACGTTGTGCTCGTCAGTCGCTCCGCGGTCGATGAGAACGACCTTGCGCGGATCGGCCGGAATGTGGTCCACCTGCGTGCCGATGTGTCCGACCGGCACGCACTCGCCGAGGTGCTGGCCGAAGCACGGAGCAAGTTCGGCCCGCTGCACGGCATCGTTCACGCCGCGGGGGCGACCCGCGACTCGTTCGTGCGGGACAAGACGATCGAGGAGACGAGGGAGGTGCTGGGCGGAAAGCTGGACGGTGCGGTGTGGCTCGATGCGCTCACCCGACAGGATCCGCTCGACTTCCTCATGTTCTGCTCCTCGGCGGTCACCGCCGTAGGCAATGTCGGCCAGGCCGACTACGCCTACGCGAACGCCTTCCTCGACGAGTTGGCCGCGGTACGAGAAGCGCGCCGGCGCTCCGGCGGACGCGAGAGCAGGACGATCTCGGTGTGCTGGCCGGCGTGGTCCGGTGGGGGCATGGCGTCGTCTCTGGCATCGACGGACAGCGCGATCGACGCCGCCGAAGGTCGAGCCCTGTTCGACGAAGCGCTGGCATTCGAGGGGCCGACGCTGCTGGTGATCAAGGGGAACCCCGCCCGTGTCCGGGATGAGCTGCCGTGGGCAGGCCGGGGGTCCACTCCGACCGAGCCGCACACCGGTGGCTCCGGCACGTCGCAGGCTGGTCAGGCGGAGCTGCACGCCGCGGCGGTGTCTCTGCTGACGAGGGTCCTGGCTGACGAACTGCGCGTTCCGGTGGCTCGGATCGATGTGTCCGAACCACTTGAGACGTACGGCATCGACTCGGTGATGGTCATGCGCCTCACCCGCCGTCTCGAAGAGACCTTCGGGCCGCTGCCCAAGACGCTGTTCTTCGAATATCTCACCCTCACCGAGCTGGCCGGCTACTTCGCCCGGCGCCACCCCGGCGCGTTCACCCCGGCCGACGAGCCCTCCCGCGCCGACCGCAGGGAGGCGATACGTCCGGCGACGGCCGTCGAACTCTCCGACCCTGGTGCGTGCAGCGAAGACGGCTCCGACGACATCGCCGTGGTAGGTGTCAGCGGGCGGTACCCCATGGCCGGTGATCTCGACGCGTTCTGGAACAACCTGGCGCAGGGACGGGACTGCATCACGGAGATCCCCTCGGACCGTTGGTCGCTCGATGGCTTCTACGCCGAACAGCCGACACCGGGCAAGAGCTACTCGAAGTGGGGCGGATTCCTCGACGGCATCGACAAGTTCGACCCGCTGTTCTTCTCGATCTCGCCCAAGGAAGCCGACCTGCTGGACCCGCAGGAACGGCTGTTTCTGGAGACTGTCTGGCATCTGCTGGAAGATGCGGGCTACACCCGAGCCGCCTTGGCAGGGCCGGACACTGGCGTGTTCGTGGGCGTGATGTACGGCCACTACCAGCTGTACGGCCCGACCGAGGACGGCCGCGTCCCGGTGTCGTCGCATGCTTCCATCGCCAACCGGGTTTCCTACTTCTTCAACTTCCACGGCCCGAGCCTGGCCCTGGACACCATGTGCTCGTCGTCGCTGACCGCCATCCATCTGGCGTGCGAGAGTCTGAGGCGCGGCGAATGCCGTACAGCCGTGGCGGGCGGCGTCAACCTCACGCCTCACCCGGACAAGTACCTCCAGCTCAGTCTGGGCGGCTTTGCTTCGTCGGACGGTCGTTGCCGGAGTTTCGGTGCGGACGGCGACGGCTACGTACCCGGCGAAGGCGTCGGCGCGCTTCTGCTGAAACCGCTGGCGGCTGCTGAGGCTGACGGGGATCACATCCACGCAGTGATCCGGGGAAGTGCGCTCAACCATGGCGGGAAGACCAACGGCTACACCGTGCCGAATCCGAAGGCGCAAGCCGACGTCGTTACTCAGGCGATCCGGCGCACCGGCGTTGAATTGTCCGATATCAGCTACCTGGAGGCCCACGGGACCGGGACCGCGCTGGGTGACCCGATCGAAATCGCCGCGCTCAACAAGGTGTTCGGCGGTTCGGGTAGCGACGAGCGGATCCCGATCGGCTCGGTCAAGTCGGCGATCGGACACCTGGAGTCGGCTGCCGGAATCGCCGCGATCACCAAGGTGATCCTGCAGATCCGTGAGCGTGCCATTGCTCCGACATTGCATGCGGACGTGCTCAACCCGAACATCGACTTCGCCGATTCGCCCTTCCACGTGCAGCGCGAACTCGGGGATTGGAACCCGCGCTCGCCCAGGCTCCCTCTCACAGCCGGCGTGAGCTCCTTCGGAGCTGGTGGCGCGAACGCGCACGTGATCGTTTCCGAGCACGTCCCGGACACGCTGCCGGAAGAACCGGACACCCCGCAGGTGATGGTGGTCTCAGCCAGGTCGGAGAGTGAACTCCGTGCTCTGGCAGGGCGCCTGGCCGAGAGGATCCGCCTCCGCCGGGACAGTGCGCAGCCCGGAATCGACGACGGTCTGGAGGAGGAGCTGGCTTCGCGTGTGGCAGCCCTTCTCGGCGTGAGCACGCAGGATCTGGACAGTGCGGGATCGCTCAGCGAATGCGGTTTCGACGAGGTGGCCCGCGCCAAGCTCGGCACGATGCTTGCCGAGGCCTATAGCCGGACCGCCGACGATCTGCCGGCAGAGCTGGACACGGTGGCCGCGCTGGCCGGGCACGTGTCCGAAGGCCTAACGGCCGGTAACGCCGAGGGCACCCGCACTGTGCACCCCGTGCCCGGGTCTTTCGGAGACATCGCCTTCACCCTTCAGACCGGCCGGGAAGCGATGCCAGAGCGCCTGGCCTTCGTCGCGTCCACCGCGGACGACGCCGCCGAGGTGCTGGCTGAGTTTGCCACCGGAGCCGTCCGTGAGGGCGTTTTCACCGGTGCGACGAGGGACAGGGACAGCGGCGTCCCCTTCGACGATCAGGCCGGAGCCGACTACCTCACTGCACTGGTCGAGCAGGGCGCGTCCCAGCGGATCGCGCAGCTGTGGGTGCAGGGGGCCGACTTCGACTGGGGGGCGCTCCACACGGGCCGCGCCAGGAGGCGGGTTCCGCTGGCCCTGTACCCGTTCCAGCGGGAACGGCACTGGCTGACAGGGACTGCTCGGACGCAGGCGGCCGTTGCGGATGGTGGGCGGCCGCCTGCAGCGGCCGCCCTGGTACCCCCGGCCGAGGGAAAGGACATCACCGCTCTCGTCGAACGAGAGCTGACTCGCCTCGCCGGCGACGTCATCGAACTGGCGGCGCACAGGATCGACCCTCGGTCACCGCTGGGCGACCTCGGGTTCGACTCGTTGGCTCTGAAGACGCTCAGTGACCGGATCGGGGACCGGTTCGACGCACCCATCACACCTGCAGTGTTTTTCGAGCGGCCTGGCATCGCCGGCGTCGCCCAGTGGCTGGTCGCCGAACACAGGGATCAGGTCGAAGCGGCGTTGAATGCCGCCAGCACCTCCGCACCAGCGGCCGAAAACTCCGGTGGTTCGACAGTCGTGAAGGAGGACGACGTGTCCGCAATGGATGCCGATGGTCTGGGTGACGTCGGCGCTGAACCCATCGCCGTCATCGGCATGTCCGGCAGGTTCCCTGGCGCACGTGATCTGCAGGGATTCTGGCGTCACCTGGTCGACCGAGACGATCTGGTGATCGAGATTCCGCAGGAGAGGTGGGACTGGAGGGAGCTCGACAGCGAGGAACGGCCGGCCGACCAGCGGTCCAGCTTCCGTTGGGGCGCCTTCCTCGACGGCGTCGACGAATTCGACCCGCGGTTCTTCGGGATCACGCCCGCCGAGGCGGAGATGATGGACCCCCAGCAGCGTCTGCTGCTGCAGGCCGCCTGGGAAGCTTTCGAAGATTCTGGCTACCGGCCCTCGACATTCGCCGGTGACCGGGTCGGACTGTTCGCCGGGCTCCAGTTCAGCGATTACCAGCACCTCATGCACGAGGCGGGCATGCTCAACGGGCAGGCCGCTCTCGGCAACGAGCATTCGATCGCGGTGAACCGGATCTCGTACCTCATGGACTTCCACGGTCCCAGCGAGCCGGTCAACACGGCCTGTTCCAGTTCGCTGGTCGCGGTGCACCGTGCTGTGCGGTCCCTGCGGTCCGGCGAGAGCAAAATCGCCCTCGCCGGAGGGATCGCGCTCAACCTGACGTCGCACTCCACTGTGGCCGCCGGCATGATGGGCCTGCTGTCTCCGGACGGGCGGTGCAAGACGCTGGACAGCGGCGCGAACGGCTACGTCAAGGGCGAGGGAGTCGGCCTGCTGCTGCTGAAGCCGCTCAACCGAGCCGTCGCCGATGGAGACCAGATCCATGCCGTGATCCGTGGCACTTCGGTGAATCACGGCGGGCGGGCGGCCTCTCTCACTGCGCCCAATTCGGCCGCACAGGCGGCACTGATGAGCACCGCCTGGTCCGAGGCCAGCATCGGACCGGACGAGATCGACTACATCGAGCTGCACGGCACCGGTACTGAACTCGGCGACCCGGTGGAGATCAACGGCCTGAAGTCGGCGGTCCGGCAGTCCTCCAGTGAGCGAGGCGACGGAGTCCCCACTGACGGCTCCATCGGGATCGGCTCGGTGAAAACCAATGTCGGCCACCTCGAACCCGCTTCCGGCATTGCCGGGCTGATCAAGATGATCTTCGCGATGAAGCACGAGACCCTGCCGGGGATGGTGCATCTGAAGGAGGTCAACCCGTACATCGACCTGACCGGGAGCCCGTTCTCCATCGTCGAGGAGACGGTGCCCTGGCGGCACCGGACCGACGCCGCGGGGCGCGCCATGCCGCTGCGTGCTGGCATCAACGCGTTCGGCTTCGGCGGTGTCAATGCGCATGTGCTGATCGAGGAAGGTCCAGCCCTACACACGGCCGGTACGGTCCCTGCCGGTGACCGGGTGTTCGTGTTCTCCGCGCCGAATCCGGATGCTCTGAGCCGCGTCGTGGAGCGGTTCGCCGACTGGCTCGACGGATGGCACGAGGAGCCTGGTACGTACCCGGGTCCCGACGCCGTGGCCTACACACTGCAGGAGGGCCGGGAGGCGTTCGGGGAACGGCTCGCTGTGGTGGCGCCCGACCTCGGTGCGCTGCGGGAACGGCTGAAGATGCTGGCGGAGGGGGCCGAGTCCGGCCCGGGAATCCACCGGGGACAGGCAGACCGCTCCTCCGGAGTGTGTTCCGAGGCGGCACCGGCCGCGGCCGCCGGCGCTTGGGTCACAGGGGAGGACGTCGACTGGAAGGCCGTCCGGCAGGCGCCGGGGCAGCGGGTCTCCCTGCCGACCTACCCTTTCGCCACCGAGTCGTACTGGTTCACCGCTCCGGAGCGGACCGCTCCGGCCGGGACCACCGAGCAGCCGGCCGGTGAAGCGTCCCTCAGCGGAGAGGAGCTCGTCCGGTCCGTGCTCCGGGAGATCCTCAAGGACAAGCTGAAGCTCGGCGACGACGACCTGGATGTTGATTGCGACCTCAAGGACTTCGGGGTCGACTCGATGCTCAGCGCGATGATCGTGCAGGTCGTGCAGAACGAGTTCGATGTCCAGGTGTCGCTGACTGCTTTGGTCGACTACCCGACGCTGCGGTCGCTGGCGCGGTACGTCTACGCCGACTGCCTGGACGGCAAAGTCCCGACCCGCCGTGGAGCGATCGAGCGCACCACCGACTCCGCCGGGGATTCCGACTCCCACCGGCTTCCGCCAGAACTGCTGCCGATCAATACCGAGGGGACCCGGCAGGCGTCGTTCTGGGTGCACGGGGCTGCGGGCTACTCTACGTGGTTCCAGAATCTGTCCCGTGCACTGGGGCCTGAGTACCCGATCTATGCCTTCCAGGCCAAGGGAACCGACGGGCACTCGATGCCGCAGCTGATGGACGAGATGGTCGACCACTATGTGGATTGCATCCGCCGGGTGCAGCCTGAGGGGCCGTATGTGATCGGCGGCTACTCGTTCGGAGGCCTGGTCGCCATGGAAGTCGCCCGTAGGCTGCACGACGAGGGCGAGGCGATCCGGCACCTCATCATGTTCGACACGTACCCGGCTACGCAGGAAGTGGTCGATCGGCACCGGGCCGTGTTCGACGAGAACTTCCTGAGCTTCTACCTCACCAACTACTTCCTGAACATCACAGAGAACCCGGACGCGGTGATCCGCCCGTCCGAACTCGAACATGTCCCGAGCAGCCTGCGAGTCGGTGAGCTCGCCCGGCTGGCCAAGAAGCGGGGCCAGAAGCGGATCTCGGCCGACGACATCTATCTGTACCTGCGTGGCGGGCTCCTGTGCTCGGAGTACGCCGAAGGCATGTATCAGACCTACGAGATGCGTCCGTACACGGCTTCCGACGTCCTGTTCTTCCGGGCCACCGATGGCTTCACCGGCCGGGCGAGCGCGGCGTACTGGAGCTCGACGCGGATCCTCGACGGCTACGACTACCTTGAGCCGTGGCGGGACATCGTCGCCGGCGAGTTCCGCGCCGTCGACCTGGACAACGACCACCTGAACATGCTGGAAGAGCCCACGCTCGACCAGGCAACCCGGCATGTCGAGGCCATTCTGAAGGAGCCGCCGCCGCTGGACACCGAGCGCTATCAGCGCTTCCTGAAGTCGTTCGATGCGGTCAGCGGGTTCGGCTACCAGTTGCTCGCCGGCCGTGTGCGGGAGTCCGCAGCGGTCTCGGATCTCGGCGAAACACTCAGCCGTGAAGAGCTCCGTCAACGACTGGAGGTGCAGCCGGGGTACGACAGGCTGTTCCACGCTTCGCTCGACGTGCTCGAAAGGGAGGGGTACGTCACGGAGGAGTCCGGGCGCCTGACGTTCACGCGGAAGTTCGCGAAGGAAAGCATCGTTCCCGGCAGCACGGAATCCACCGACCGCTCCAAGGCACTGGCCGCGAGCAACCCCGAGGCCGCCGAATACCTGCCGCTGCTGACCACCAGCCAGGAGGCGGTGCTGGATGTGATGGCCGGCCGACGGGATGCGACCGAAGTGCTGTTCCCCGGGGGCTCGATGGAGCTGGTCGCCGAACTGTACAAGGGCAACATTCAGACCGAGTACTACAACCGGCTCACCGCCGACCGTGTCGGCGAGCACATTCGCCACTTCCTGAGGCGCTTCTCCCGGGCCAGGGCGCAGATCTTCGAGGTGGGCGCCGGGACGGGGGGCACGAGTACGTTCGTCTTCGATGCCGTGCAGGACTTCGCCGACCGCCTGCGCTACTTCTACACCGACATCGGATCGGCATTCCTCCAGGTTGCTCAGCAGCAGTTCGGCAGCGATCACCCGTACCTCGAGTTCGCCACGCACGACATCGAAAAGGCACCGGAGGAACAGGGCTTCGAGCCGCACTCGATGGACGTCGTGATGGCCAGCAACGTCCTGCACACGACCCGCACGATCGCCAACAGCCTGGAACAGTGCCAGCGTCTGCTCAAGCCGGGAGGCATCCTGGTCATCAACGAGCTCACCCAGCGACTCGACTACAACACCCTGACCTTCGGGCTGACGCCCGGATGGTGGCTGTACGAGGACGACCAGGAGCGGATCAGCGGTTCTCCGCTGCTGCGGCCCGGTGAGTGGACCACGAGCTTGCACCAGGCCGGGTTCGGCGAGGTGGAAATCCACGGAGTCCCGGGGTTCGAGGATGAAGAACAGGCACAGTGCATGATCGTGGCGACCCTGGACGGGAGTGGGGCGAGGTGACGCTCACGCTCTCCGAAATGTGCCGTCGCTGCCGGCAGCCGTGATCCCTTCGGCCTGAAGGCCACGTGTAATACCGGACCGGTCCATTTCCCATCAGCACTGGGAGGGGCCGGTTTGCGTGCACTCGGACGGGGTGGTCCGTTGAGAAAAATGACAGGACATGCCGCAGCTCACGTCAGCCGGGAGACGGGTGTCCGTTTCCGTGTGCTCGGCAGTCAGAGCGGAAGGCCTGATTCCAGAATCGCCAGGCCCCTGTCGAAGCAGTCCACGAAGTTGGACTCCCTGTCCTGGGCCGCGGCGGCCAGGGAAGACAGCACGACGCCGATGACCGCTCCGGCCCACGTGCGCACTTCGATGTCCCGGGGGTCGCGGCCGATACGTTTTGCGAGCGTTTCCGAGAGCGTCATGGTTCCTGCGATGAGCTGGTTGAGCATGACCGCTCGGAGCTCGGGGACAGAGACGACCAGCTCGCGCCGCGCCCGTTCGGTCTCGCTGGCTTCGGCCGGCAGCTGGTCGAACACCTCGCGCAGCGCCGTACGCACCGCGGTGAGCGGGGAGACATCGGACGGCTGATGGAGGAATGCCTCCATCAGCAGCGGATCGAGCTGGTCGTAGCAGACGGTGTCTTCCTTGGAGTGGAAGTAGCGGAAGAACGTGCTTTGCGACACATCGGCCGATGCCGCGATCTGCTCGATCGTGGTGTTCGTGTATCCCTGTTCGGTGAACAACCGCAAGGCGTGCTGCTGGATGGCGGCACGCGTCTCGGCCTTCTTGCGCTCCCGAAGCCCGGTCGGCTGCTTACTCGGCGATGAAGTCATGCTGTGGGGTGGTGCCACTTCGTGCTTCCTCATTTCCTTGACAGGACAACCCTATTGGGTCCCTGTCCGGAAACTCCGGGGCCCCTCAGTGATTGTGCCTGGCCGCTGTGCTGACCTTCCTCAGATGTGTCCTGAAATGGGTGTCGGTCGGCTTCCCCGCGTACGAAGTATCGCGTGCCCGCTCGGCAGATCGAACGGGCACCCTCTGATGGGTGGGTGTACCGGGCGATTCAAGGCTCCGGGGTGAGCACGATGACAGGGATCGGACGGCTTGTTTTCTTGGCGTAGCTGCGGTAGCGCTGCCGGTTGTTGGCGTTGACAACGCCGAACAGTTGTCCGTAAGCGGGTTCGGTAGGCCAGACGGAGCGGGCGGTCACCCGGTGCCGGATACGGGCGACCTGGATCTCCGCACATGGCAAGGACGTCAGGTTGTGGAACCACGCGGGCGTACGGTCGGCCCCGCCGGCAGAAGCGACGACCAGGTAGGTGTCTCCGTGCCGGGCGTAGGTGAGGGGCGAGAATCCGCATCTTCCGGTGCCAGATGAGGATCATCATGGTCTCCTTCCGCCGAAAGGCGGTTCACACGGACCAGGTCACCGGGAGTTCGCGTACTCCTTGCACGCTCACAGCGTTCTTGATGGGCAGTTCCTCCGTTGGCACCGCCACCCGAAGCGAGGGAATCCGGGTGAACAGAGTTCCCAGCGCGATCTCCAGTTCTGCTCGGGTGAGGGGCCCCGGAGTTTCCGGACAGGGACCCAATAGGGTTGTCGAGTCAAGGAAATGAGGAAGCACGAAGTGGCACCAACCAGCAAGTACACCCCCGAGTTCCGTGAGGAAGCCGTACAGATCGCACTCCGGTCCAGCAAGACCATCTCGGAGACGGCCCGAGAACTTGAATTGAACCCGGAGACACTCCGGGGCTGGGTGAAGAAACACCAGAAACAGCACGAGCCGCCTGCCGATGCCGAGCTGACGGTCAGCGAACGCGCCCGACTGAAAGAACTCGAACGCCGCATTCGCGAAGTCGAGATGGAGAATGCCTTCCTGAAAAAATGCGCGGCGTACTTCGCGAAGGATCCCGGTAGCAAATAAGGACGAGCTCATCGAAACGATGCGGCTCGACACTGCGGAGTACGTGTTCCCGGTCGAGTTCATGTGTGAACGACTCGACGTATCCAAGTCCGGCTACTACGACTGGCGGCGCCGCCCCAATTCCGCGGCCCAGCGCCGCGAGGAATTGAAGCTGCTCGTCAAGAAGGAATTCGAGATGTCCGACAGCACTACGGATACCGGCGCATCCACGCCCAACTGGCCCGCTGGGGCCTGGGGTCGCGATTTGCCGCCGATATGGCGACCACCAAGCCGTCGCCGCCACGGATGTGCACTCCGCCGAGCTCGACGTCCTTGGTGGCGAACCGGCCCGCCCCGTCCGCGACCGACAGGTAGCGCAGGATCTCCTCGACCACGGTGTTGATGCGGCCGCCTGGCGCAGGCCGGAGCGGTCTCAATTCGCGACGACCTCGGGTTCCGCCTGCGTCTGGCCGCCGTACTCGCGCTGCCGGGGCACGTAGACCAGCGCGAGCACGGCCCCGATCGCGGTGAACGCGGCGCAGGCCACCAGCGTCGTGGTCATGCCGTCCGTGAACGCCGAACGTACCGAGGCGAGCAGCTCGGGCGAGCCGAGATGGCCGGCGACCTTCACGCCGGCTGCTGCCGTGTCCTGCACCGATTCCGCGGCCTGGGCAGGGAGGCCGGTCATGTCCACCTCTGAGCGGTAGCCGGAGTTGAGAACGGTCCCCAGGACGGACACGCCGACGGTACCGCCCACTTCTCGGAGTACTTGAAGCACGCCGGAGCCCATGCCGCTCTGTTCATCGCTGAGCGTGCCCATGGCGATGTCCATCGAGGGCGGCAGCGAGAAGCCGAGACCGAATCCGATGACGGAGATCCAGCTTGCGGCGAAGGAGTAGCCGTCCGCGACGTTGGTAGTGGCACCGATGAGCAGACCGACCGTCATCAAGGCGAAGCCCAGTGCGATCACGATCTTGGCGCCGAACCAGATCCTGAGCCGGTCAGCGATCGGCACACTGATGAGCATGCCGGCGATTACAGGCAGCAGTCGCATGCCCGTTCCCAGGGCATCCGTACCGCCGACGGCTTGGAAGTACATCGGCAGCACGAAAATCGCGCCCATCAGTACGAACGAGGCCAGGGTGACGAGGATCGAGCCCCAGGTGAAGTCCGCCGATCGGAACAGACAGCGGTCGACGAGCGGATTCCGGGCACGCCGCAGATGGGCTGTGAACACCGCCAGGACGGCCACGCCACCGATGACCGGTACCAAGGTCGCCATCGCGCCCCAACCGTTCTCACCGGCTTCAACGAGCCCGTATGTGAGCGCGACCAGCCCGACACTCGAGAGCGCCACGCCGGTGACATCGAACCCCTGGCCGCCGGTGCCCTGGGTGCGCGGGAGCAGCAACGCCAGCATCACGATGCCTACGACGACCAGCGGCACATTGACCAGGAACACCGAGCCGTGCCAGTAGTGATCGAGCAGCCAGCCGCCGAGCACCGGACCGAGCGGAATGCCGATGGACATGGCCATGGTCCACGCGGAGATCGCCCGGCTGCGCTCCTTCGGCGTGAACAGCACGTTGATCAGCGACATCGACACCGGAATCATGAACGCCGCAGCCACGCCGAGGAGAGCACGCGACACGATCAGCATCTCGGGCGAGACGGCGTAGGCGCAGGCGGCCGAGGCCACCCCGAACAGGCCGAGCGAGCCGAGGAGCAGCCCCTTGTGACCGTACCGGTCCGCGGCCAGACCGGCCGGCAGCATCCCGGCGGCCAGAACCATCGTGTACGCGTTGGCGAACCACTGAAGTTCGCTGGTGGACGCGTTGAGTTCTGTCGCGAACGTGGGCAATGCGACGTTCAGGATCGTCACGTCAAGCCCGACGCTCAGGAGTGCGACGGAGATCGCACCCAGCGCCCACCAGCTCTGATGGGGCGTGGTAGTAGCCATGACCACTCCTTGCGATAGTAGCTAACAGTTGACACTAACTCTCGAGTTGGTGCGGCTGTCAATCTCTAGGGCTGGCAAAATCAGCCGTGCTGGCTGGGACCGCCGAGGAAGGTGACGATTCCTCTGGAACCTGTGGACAGCAGCCAGATGACGGGCAGGCAGGCCGGCTGCAGAGCGGTGCATGGGCGGCCCGGAAGGAGCATCGCGTGGCGGGAACGAGCCGCTGGGGCAAGCCGGCAACGTTCGCCGCGGGCCGGTCCCTGGGCGACGCACGTCCAGGGACCGGCCCGGTCAGCTCACCGAGCTGTGAGGATCAGGGCTTGGTCGTCCGCGGTGCACCTGCGGGGCTGCCCTGACGGAAAGCGCCGAGGTGGCGGTCAGCGCACCAGTCGGCGATAGACGACAGCGAAGACTGCCGCGTGAAAGGCGACGGCGATCGCAGTCGAGGCTGCGAAGGCGGCAGCACTCTTCGCAGCGAACGCCGCATGAATCCAGAACGCGGGGACGACGCCGAACGCGTAGGCCCACTGGTCAGGGATGACGACGCCGGCGACCGCGGCGGCATCGACGAAAAACAGGGCCTTGAAGAACGTGAGCCCTTCGATCTTGTTATGCGCGAACGCCACGGCTGCCAGCATCGCCGTAGGCGCTGCGAGAGCGCACAACAAGGCGCGCAGCAACAGAATGAAGGGGGAGTAGGGAAGGAGCTGTGTGCCGAAAATCAGTACGAGGGAGTAGATGAACCCCAGCAGAGTCACGGCTCCGATGCGGTAGGACAACAGGCGGCCCGGGGAGACAGGTAGGGTCCGGTACACCGTGAAGAGCTGCTGGTCCTTCTCGTCCAGCATGACGAACGACAGCATGAAGGCCGGGAACAGCGCCGCGATGGTACAGAAGACGCTGACCGCGACGGTTCGGTATTCGGCGGCCGGCGGCACGTACTGCTCCAGAAGGGGGAGGCCGAACCGGAGCAGAACCACAAAGATCACTGGCACGAACAAGAGTGCACCGACCGTGCGATCTCGTGCGACGTTGCGGAAATCGTTGGCCAAGACCGCCTTCGCGATGCTCATGTCAGCCTCCCGCCTGGCGAACGCGGCTTTCGAACGACCGCAGTGCCCAGCGGAACGCTGCGACGTTCGAGACGACCAGGAAGCCGAACCCGTAGACCAGTTCCCACGCGGGCCTGGCCTCGAATGCGGCCCGCAGCAGGACGAACGAAGCCTGCGTGGGAATGAGGTAGAACACCGGTGATTCGACGATGCCGAGGAAGTGCAGCAGCGGCGCGCTCAGCGGCAGCAGGAACGGCGGGATGAGGATCAGGTAGGCGTTGACGGTGCGGACCCGCGCCACGGCACCGAAGCCGAGGAATGCCAGGAAGACCGATGACAGTGCGGTTGCGAGCAGCACGAGAACCACGCCGAGTTCGATGCCGTGAGCGGCGATCATCATGACCAGCGCGGCCGAGACCGCGATCGTGCTCAGGGAGATGGCCTTCGACCATAGGTACTGACTTGGCGAAAGCGGCGTGACCACGACGGCTTGCAAGGTTCCCGCGCCTCGTTCGAACATCACGAGAACACCGATGAACAAGAAACCGATCGTGGTCGGATCGGAGAAGACCAGGACGACGGACAGGTCGTCCAGTACACCGGGCGGGACGACCTGGAAGATGAGGACATAGAGCGCGGTCACCAGGGCAGCGATCGTCACGATGTGATAGCGGAGCTGGAGTTTGAGATCCCAGCGGATGGCGCGCAGAAGGATGTGCAGCGGCTTGCGGCCGGTACGGGGGGCCGACGCGGTCGTCACAGCAGCCTCCGCCCGGTCGTCTCCAGGAAGATGTCCTCCAGCGAGGGTTCGGTCGAGTGCAGCGAGAGGATCTTCCTGTTCGCGATGATGTCCAGGAACTCCTGCTGATCTCCGAGCCCGTCGAGCAGAAACTCGCGCTCGCGTGTTCCGTCTCCGTCGTGGAACTCCACGGTCACCCGTCGCTCGGCTCCGGTCGACCGGAGGGCCTTGGGCGTGTCCAGCCGCTTGATCTGTCCATCCACGATGAACGCCACCCGGTCGCAGAGCTCGTCGGCGTCGTGCATGTTGTGCGTGGTGAGGAAGACGGTCTTACCGAGGGCTCGCTGTTCGAGGATGATGTCCTTGAGCAGCCGCGCGTTCCCCGGATCCAGACCGCTGGTCGGTTCGTCGAGAAACAGGACCTGCGGGTCATGCATGAGCGCCCGGACGAAGTTGAGCCGCATCTTCATGCCCTTGGAGAACCGTTCCAGGCGGTGATCGCCGTACTTCTCCAGGCCCACCATGGCGAGGAGTTCGCGGGGCTCACGCGGCGAGTGGTAGAAGGAGCCGAAGAAGCGGAGGTTCTCGACCGCGGTCAGCTTCATGAAGTGGTTCGGTAGCTCGAAACCCACGCCTATGTTCTCGTAGTACTCCGGCCCGTAGGACCGCAGATCCTTTCCGAGTACGCGTACGGCGCCGGTGAAGGGGTGTAACAGGCCGGTGAGGACCTTCTGAATGGTGCTCTTGCCGGCTCCGCTGGGTCCGAGGAAGCCGAAGATCTCGCCCGGCGCCACGGTGAAGCTGATGTCCCGCACCGCCTCGCCGGTGTGGGGATACGCGTAGCCGAGCTCCGCGACCTCGATCATCGGGCGCTGCCTCCGGGCTGTGGGAAATTGGTGCACAAGGCCCTGAAGGCGTCCTCGACGACGTCGGGAAGCTCGTCGGCGCCCCCGCCCTCCACCCAGGCTGCCACGGCTGTCGACAGGGTTGCGGAATACGTGGCAGCCGCGACTCGCGCCCGTAGCGGCAGGTCTGCCCCAGGCTCGGCGAGTGCGCGCTCGAAGGTGGTCTGCGAGGCCGAGAGGCTCTCAGGCAACCGGGCGCGCAGAGCCGGCGTGGTCAGCAGCAATCGGGCCCGCTGAAAGAGGGCGTCCCGGTTGTCGGGGTAGACCTCCTTGAGCATGCTGGTGATCGCGGAGTGGAGACGCTGTACAGGGGGATCGCTGGTGGGCATGGATCGGATGACGGCCTCCATCGCGGGGTCGTACTCATCGTTGAGGACCACGTCTTCCTTGGTCGGGAAGTAGCGGAAGAACGTCATCTGGGAAACGCCCGCTGCGTCCGCGATCTGTGCCACGGTGGTCGCTTCGTAGCCTTGCTCGAGGAACAGGCGCAGTGCCGTGTCCTGCAGCGTCCAGCGAGTCTTTTCCTTCTTGCGTTCCCGTCGGGATCCTTCATTGCTCACGGTCAAAAATGTTAGCAACTAACATCAAGGTTGGCAATGGGAGAGGCGGCTGGGGGAGGGGCGGGATCCTTGCCGGCAAGCGGCGGAGCCGGTGGAGAGGCAGGTCCCCGCGTGTGCGGGGGCGACGCCCAGCGTGTATGCCTTCTCCTCGCTGACCTGGGGAGATCCCCGCTTATGCAGGGGCGACCGGTTCTTGTCCGGTGTGGCGACCTCGTCGTACGGACGATCCTCGCGTGACGCGAGGGCGACCGGTGGAAGTATGCCTCCAGGTCGTCCCTGGCCGGCAGATCCCCGCGTGGGCGGGGGCGATGCCGGGGCGGCCGGCGTTGTGCGCGGTTGGTGGCTGGTCCTCGTTCCTGGGATTCTAGCTGCCGCCGGTCGAACTTCTGAGGCAGTGGTCGTGCAGGCCAACACCTCTGGATTGAAGGAGTTTTTGGGGCTGCATCCCTGAGGAGGTGGGAAGGATCAGCTCACCTTGCCATGTCTTCGGTGATAGGAACTAAGATCATCGGCCAGTCAGGTCCGACGGGGGAGGGCTGCGTCATCAATCTGATGGGTAATGCGTGGATACCGGTCCAACGCCTCAACGGGCGTGGGGAATCGGTCTCGCTGCGAACGGCCCTCTTGGAGGCCGACTGCTTCCGGGGCGTGACGGCAGCCCCTTCGTCGCTCGTGCCGGCGATCTTGCGTCAGACCCTGCTGCCGCTCTTGTTGTGCGGGCTGGGCGTGCCTCGGAGCGGAGAGGAGTGGCGACGGCGGTTTGCCCGAGGCGGCTACACCGAGGAGCAGCGCACGCGGCTTACCCGCTTCTTGGACGAAGAGCGTCAGGCTTTCGAGCTCTTCGACCCCGTGCGTCCGTTCGCGCAGGTCGGCGGGATGGAGGCGGTAAGCGGGGAGACCAAGCCGGTTGCCCTGCTC
>CBFGQM010000005.1:0-37957 GCA_965650905.1 uncultured Streptomyces sp.
TCACCGGGCTTGATCGTCGAGGCGTCGGGGCCGCCGGCCTTCGCTCCACACATGTACTGCTCCTAGGTAGTTGAGAGGTCGGGGCTTACTTGTTGGCACCGAGCTCGATCGGCACGCCGACGAGGGAGCCGTACTCGGTCCACGAGCCGTCGTAGTTCTTGACGTTCTCGACGCCGAGCAGCTCGTGCAGGACGAACCAGGTCAGGGCCGAGCGCTCACCGATGCGGCAGTACGCGATGGTGTCCTTGGCGAGGTCGACCTGCTCGGCGGCGTAGAGCTCCTTGAGCTCGTCGTCCGACTTGAAGGTGCCGTCGTCGTTGGCGTTCTTCGACCACGGGATGTTGCGGGCGCTCGGGACGTGGCCCGGGCGCTGCGACTGCTCCTGCGGCAAGTGGGCCGGGGCGAGCAGCTTGCCGCTGAACTCGTCGGGGGAACGGACGTCGACCAGGTTCTGGGCGCCGATCGCGGCGACGACGTCGTCACGGAAGGCACGGATCGAGGTGTCCTGCGGCTTGGCCTTGTACTCGGTCCTCGGGCGCTCGGGCACCTGGGAACCGTCGACCAGGTCGCGGGAGTCCAGCTCCCACTTCTTGCGGCCGCCGTCGAGGAGCTTGACGTTCTCGTGGCCGTACAGCTTGAAGTACCAGTAGGCATACGACGCGAACCAGTTGTTGTTGCCGCCGTAGAGGACGACGAGCGTGTCGTTCGCGATGCCCTTCTCCGACAGCAGCTTCTCGAAGCCCGCCTGGTCGACGAAGTCACGACGGACCGGGTCCTGGAGGTCCTTGGTCCAGTCGATCCGGATCGCGTTCTTGATGTGGTTCTTCTCGTACGCCGAGGTGTCCTCGTCCACTTCGACGATGGCGACCTTCGGGTCGTCCAGGTGCTCCTGGACAAAGTCAGCGTCTACCAGGACGTCGCTGCGGCTCATGCTCTTTCTCCTCCGTGGGCAGTTGCGGCGGGGCGGTGCGTCAGAAAGGAGTGCGGGTGTACGCGCATGACTGCGGAGGCGTACGTGGCACTCGGGGTGGCCCTGACTCGGGTCCGGCAGTCCGGTCGAAGGGGCCGGGAAACGGGAGTCGCACTCCCGCTCAGAAGGGGCGACAGAGCATGGCGGCGACGCGGCACAGGTCGACTGCCCGCCGCTTCGTGAGATCCGCCTGTCGCCTCATGCCGTCGATCGTAGGGACGGACAGGCGGACATGTCACCGGCATGTCGTATGCTGAGACGGGATCGTCCGCGATGCGAGATATAGGGCCCGAAGCGACGCCGGCTCTGAACCAGGGGGCGGTGTTGGCAACTGTGGGCGCATGCCGCTCTCTTCACATCTGCTGTTCGGACAGGCCCGTCTCGCCTTTCGGACGGCGGTGGGGCGGCGGCCGACAGCGGCGGACGGCGGTCCGAAACCGGCTGTCCGACTGTCCGGCTGTCCGGCTGTCCGGCTGTCCGGCTGTCCGTCGGAGGTCCTACCCGACGAGCTTGACGTCCGAACCCTTCACGGTGATGGCGACACCGTTCGCGGCCGCCGCGACCTTGTCGATGTTGATGCCGCCGGGCAGGCCGTCGATCCGCTGCTCGAAGTCCGTCACCGAGCGGGCCTTGTCCTCGGCGAGCTGCGCGCCCAGGTCGGGCAGCCCGTCGGCGTGCACCTTGACGGTGTCGCCCTTGACGCTGACCGTGCTGAGCACGAAGACCGGTTCGGGCAGCTTGGTGCCGAGCACGGTGGCCTCTACCTCGACCTTGATCTTGCCTTTGCCGCCGTCGGAGAGGCCGACGACCTGGGCGGTAACGCCGCGCGCCAGCTGTACCGGCTCAGACTTGGCGGCCTTGAGGAGTTCTTCGTACGAGATCGTGGCCGTGCCGGAGGCCGTGGCGGCGGTCGCGGAGCTGTAGTCGCCGGAGAAGGCGACGCCCCGCATCTCGGCAGTCAGGTTGTCGATACGGATCGTGTCGGCGCCGGTGCCGCCGACCGTACCTGCCGTGGAGGCCTCGTAGTCCTTGATACCGACGTCGACCTCGTCGAGTTCGCCGCCGACGATCTGGGTGAGGAAGGGGAAGCCCTTGATGGACACGTCGGGCGTGGCGGCGAGGCCCTCGCTGGTCCTCAGCCTGTCCGCCGCCTCGTCCTCGGCGAAGCCCACGGCTACGCGGTCCGCCATGACGAAGAGGCCGCCCAGGATGACGGCGACGATCAGGAGTATTCGCAGTGCACGCATGTCTTGGGGTTCCCCCACCTCGGCATCGACGACCTCTGGTGGCCGTCGAGCGAGGGTAACCCTGTCGGTGGGGCCGGCCCTCGGTGTGGCCCTGAGTTGTGGATCAGCTGTGACAGGCACTTCGACCTCGGACGACTTCGCCAACTGCCTTCCCCGGCACCGCTGGGTGTGCCCCAAAGGCGCCCCCAGACGGGCTGACCGGCGGGCGGCGAGGAATGGCCCGCCTCTCTCAGGCCGGCGCGCGGCCCAGCAGATAGATCGCAGGGGCCGCTGCCGCGAGAGGCAGCGCCACGCCCGCGGTGAAGTGGACGAAGCGGGAGGGATAGTCGTAGCTCGCGACCCGGTGGCCGATCAGGGCGCAGATTCCAGCGCCGACGCCGAGGACTGTGCCGCCGGTACCCAGCTCGGTCACGCCGCCCAGCGCAAGCCCCGCGCCCGCCGCCGCCACCAGGGCGACGATCACCGAGGCCGGCGTCGGGAGGGGAAGGGCGCGGGCCAGGACGGTCACCGCGACCGCTGCCGCGCCCACTGTGACCGCGTCCGAAACCGCCGCGAGGTATCCGGCGCCGACGATCGCCAGGGCCGCCGAGGCAACCGTGGCCATCAGGCCGTACATGCGCTCGTCGGGGTCGGCGTGGGCCCGGAGCTGAAGGACCAGGGCGAGCAGGACCCAGACACCGAGGGAGCCGAGGATCGCGGCGGGAGCGTTCTCGCGGCCGGTCGCCAGCAGCGCGACGTCCGCCGTGAGCGCACCCGCGAAGGCCAGCGCGATGCCCTGCCGGGCGGGCCACATGCCGTTCAGGCGGAACCAGCCCGCCGCTGTCACCGCCTGCAGGATCACCAGCGGTACGACCAGCGCGTACTGCCCGATCGCCGCCGTTCCCGAGAGCAGCAGCCCGAGCGCCGCCGTCAGCGCGGCCGGCTGCCCGCCCGGCTCGATGATCGGGGATCGCCCCTCCGCGCGGGCGCGCTGGGCGTCGGTGACCCGGGGGTTGCCGGTGACGGTCGGCGGCCCGTAGGCGAGAGCACCGTCTGCGCGAGCGGGAGCGGAGGTGACGGCGCCGCCATCCGGCGCACGCGCGGGCACCTGCGCGAAGTCACCGTAGGCCGGGCCCTGGACGGGCGCCTGGACCGCGTGATCCCCCTTCGGAGGCTGAGCCGCACGGCCCTGTTGCGCATACCCGGGGGCGGTGTACCCCCGGGCCATCTCCTGAGCCCCCAGCGCCCCTTGGCCCCACCCCGCCCCCGGCGTTTGCGGCGTCTCCGGCGGCAGCGGCTGCCGCAGGCTCCCGTAACCGTGGCTCGTCCCGTGCTGCGTACCGGCCGCCGGTTCCGGCGGCCCCTGCGGCGGTGGCTGGAGCTGGGTCTCCCAGGTCTGGCCGCCCTCCCACTGCTGGGTGTGCCCGGGCACGCCCTCGTCGTCCTGCTGCTGCCCGGGCCAGGTCGGCTGCTGCCGACGCGCGTCGTAGCCCGCGTACCCCTCGGGCCCCTCGGAGCCCTCGTACGGCTGGTCGCTCATGATCCCCGTCACCCTCCTGCGAACGGCGGGAGCACCTCGACCGTGCCGCCCTCGGCCAGCCGTACCGTCTCATGTCCGCGGGTGCCCACGGGGTCGCCGTCGATGAGGAACGCGCACCGCCGCAGGACGCGGACGAGTTCGCCGGGGTGCCGCTCGCGCGCCGCGTCCAGCGCCTGCGCGAGGGTCTGCGCGTCGTACGGCTCCTCGGCGACGCCGGCGGCGGCCTTGGCGGCAGCCCAGTAACGCACCGTGCCCTGTGCCATCAAATTCCTCGATCAATGGTCGTCAATGTGGATCGTCAGTCGTCGTCAAAGCTCGTCAAGCTCGTCGAGCTCGTCGAAGTTATGACCGCCCATGGTCACGGCCGACACGGCCAGGCTAGCCCGCGGCCGAGGCCTCCCACCTCCCGATCCGCCCCCAGCGGCTCGTCCGCCGCCGCGTTCTCCGCGTGGCGTGTCCGAGTGTCGTGCCCAGCGACCGCCGCCGGATCGAGCACCTCGCGATCGCCGACCGTCGAATGCCCGCCAAAGGCCCCCTGCCCCAGGAACGAGAACGTGATCATGGCCGCGTACTGAGCGAAGACGCCCGCCGCTCGGCGCACGTGAGGGCGGTCCGGATCCCCGGTGAACCCGTGCGCGACAACGATCGCGAGGTCCTCGGACATGCCGGAGGACGGGGCGGAGGATGCGGGGGGGGCGTACCGGAGGAGACGCCCGAGGAGGTGCCGGACGTGCCCATTCAGGGGGCGTACGCCGCCTCGATCGTGACCCCGTCGACCGTGCGCGGAAACCTCCGCCGCTCGGCTCCGTGGGCGGTCTCAGGGTGGGGACGATGGAAAGATCGCGTCACATGACCTGCCGGACCTTGGCTCATGTGGGTTATTCTGCTGAACAGAGGACTCGGGCAGCGCAGCCCCCGGGTCCTTTTGCGCTTTTGTTGAGCGTTGTACGCGAGCGCTGTACGGCAGTGCGGTAGAGAGGACGAAAGCGCGGCTGCGGCACCCAGGGGGCGCGGGAGCCGCAGACGGTAGGAAGCCGTAGGAAGCCCAGTAGGAAGCAGTGCCGCAAACGTCCTCGCAGGGACCCAGGAGGAACCAGACGTTATGGGCGAGCGAACCGTGCACAACCGTAAGACGACCCGGGCAGGTGGGGCGCGATGAGCTCTCTGCTGCTCCTGACCAACGCTCTTCAGCCGTCGACGGAGGTGCTTCCCGCTCTCGGCCTGCTTCTGCACCATGTGCGAGTGGCTCCGGCGGAAGGCCCCGCCCTCGTCGACACCCCTGGTGCCGACGTCATCCTCATCGACGGCCGACGCGACCTCCCGCAGGTACGCAGCCTGTGCCAGCTGCTGCGCTCCACCGGCCCCGGCTGTCCACTGATGCTCGTCGTGACGGAGGGCGGCCTCACGGCAGTCACCGCCGACTGGGGCATCGACGACGTCCTGCTCGACACCGCAGGTCCGGCGGAGGTCGAGGCCCGGCTGCGGCTCGCCCTGGGCCGCCAGCAGATCGTCAACGACGACTCCCCGATGGAGATCCGCAACGGCGATCTGTCGGTGGACGAGGCGACCTACAGTGCCAAACTCAAGGGCCGGGTCCTCGACCTGACCTTCAAGGAGTTCGAGCTCCTCAAGTACCTCGCGCAGCACCCGGGCCGCGTCTTCACACGCGCGCAGCTGCTGCAGGAGGTCTGGGGCTACGACTACTTCGGTGGTACGCGGACGGTCGACGTCCACGTACGACGGCTGCGCGCGAAGCTCGGACCCGAGCACGAGTCACTGATCGGGACCGTCCGGAACGTCGGTTATCGATTCGTGACGCCGGAGAAGATCGACCGTGCCGCGGACGAGGCGAAGGCCAAGGCGGCGCGGCCAAAGCCGGAGGATGCGGACGAGACGGCGCGCCACGACACCGCCTCGGACGCCGGGCTCGCGACGGAGAAGCGGGAAGCAGCCGTACGCCCTGCCCAGAGGTAGGTTCCGTCCGCGTAGACTCCGCGCGTGGCCAAGGTGACCAGGGATGATGTGGCGCGGCTGGCGGGTACTTCCACCGCCGTCGTCAGCTATGTCATCAACAACGGACCCCGGCCGGTCGCCCCGGCCACGCGCGAGCGCGTTCTCGGCGCGATCAAGGAGCTTGGCTACCGGCCCGACCGGGTCGCCCAGGCGATGGCGTCGCGGCGTACGGACCTCATAGGCCTGATCGTGCCGGACGCGCGCCAGCCGTTCTTCGGCGAGATGGCGCACGCGGTCGAACAGGCCGCGTCGGAGCGCGGAAAGATGGTGCTCGTCGGGAACTCCGACTACGTCGGCGAGCGCGAGGTCCACTATCTGCGGGCCTTCCTCGGTATGCGGGTCTCCGGACTGATCCTCGTCAGCCACGCCCTGAACGATCTGGCCGCCGCGGAGATCGAGGCGTGGGACGCCCGCGTGGTGCTGCTGCACGAGCGGCCCGAGGCGATCGACGACGTCGCGGTCGTCACGGACGATGTAGGGGGCGCCCAGCTCGCCACCCGCCATCTCCTCGAACACGGACATGAGTACGTCGCCTGTCTGGGCGGCATCCCGGAGACCCCCACCGTCGGGGACCCGGTCTCCGACCACGTCGAGGGCTGGCGGCGCGCGATGCACGAGGCGGGGCGGTCCACCGAGGGCCGCCTCTTCGAGGCGCTCTACAACCGCTACGACGCCTACCAGGTGGGCCTGCGGCTGCTGGCCGGGCCGAACCGGCCGCCCGCGATCTTCTGCTCCACCGACGACCAGGCGGTCGGCCTCATGCGGGCGGCGCGCGAGCTGCGCATCGACGTGCCGGGTGAGCTGGCCGTCGCCGGTTTCGACGACATCAAGGAGGCCGCGCTCACCGATCCGCCGATGACCACGGTCGCCTCCGACCGCTCGGCGATGGCTCGCGCGGCGGTCGACCTCGTGCTCGACGACAGCCTGCGGGTCGTCGGGTCCCGCCACGAACGCCTGAAGGTGTTCCCGTCGCGGCTGGTCGTACGCCGGTCCTGCGGCTGCGACCAGGGCCTGTGCTGAGTATCGGGCTGGAACAGGCCGATCAGGACAAGCAGGTGACCAGGCCGACACGCGGGGCTGTGTCCGGCCACTTCATACGGGACATACACGGTTCTGTCGGGCTTCTCAGGGAGCACTCAGGGAGCTCTCATCCTTGAGCGACAAGCTCCGAGTCATGACCGAGAGCTTCCGCCGCAACGGCGAGTACCGCCAGGGCGACCAGCAGCAGGCCGCGTACTCCCAGCAGCCCGCCTTCCGGGCGGGCGACGAAAAACTCCCGACAGGTTCTGGTTCCCCCGTGAATGCCGAGTGGCCGCCTCCGCCGGCGTACGAGCCGACGCAGCAGGCGCAGCCCGCGCAGCAGGCGCCTGCGCAAGTGCAGCAGGCAGACCCGACCGCTCTTCTCACCGAGCCCGTCTCGGGGGCCTCCGGTCGCAGGCGCGCCAAGGGGGCGACGGCGCTGCTGGCGGCCGTCGCGATAGCCGCCGCGGCCGTGGGCGGCGGCACCGCGTACGCCTTCCAGGAGCTGGTCGGCAACGACGCCACCACGTCGAGCAGCAGCACCAGCACCAGCGTCGTGCCCACCAGCCAGAAGGGCACCGTCGCCGGGGTCGCCGCGGCGGTCAGCCCGAGCATCGTCGAGATCAGCGCGACCTCGTCCGTCGGCGAGTCCACGGGTTCGGGCGTGATCATCACCGGTGACGGCGAGATCATCACCAACAACCACGTCGTCTCCGGTGCCGACTCGATCAAGGTGACGACGAGCGCCGGCAAGTCGTACACCGCGAAGGTCGTCGGCACCGCCGGCAACAAGGACCTCGCGCTGATCAAACTGGAGAACGCCTCCGGTATGAAGGCGGCGACGCTCGGCGAATCCGCCGGCGTCGAGGTCGGCGACGAGGTCGTGGCGATCGGCTCCCCCGAGGGTCTGAGCGGCACCGTCACCAGCGGCATCGTCTCCGCGCTCAGCCGTGACGTCACCGTCGCCACCGACGAGGGCCAACAGCGGCAGCCCGACGGCGACTGGCCGTTCGGGTTCGGCGGCCGGGAGTTCAACGGCGACACCGGTTCGTCCACGACGACGTACAAGGCGATCCAGACGGACGCCTCCCTCAACCCCGGCAACTCCGGCGGAGCGCTGATCGACATGAACGGCAACGTCATCGGCATCAACTCCGCGATGTACTCGCCCGATTCGGCAGGCGGGGGCTCGTCGAGTGCGGGCAGCGCCGGCCTCGGCTTCGCCATCCCGATCAACACCGTCAAGTCCGACCTCGCCACACTGCGCGCCGGCGGCGCGGACGACTGAGTCTGAGAGGCTGTCGGGCTACCTTCGATCGGAAAGCGGGCGGGGTCTGGTGCGTGCGATTCCAGCGTTGTCGTCAGTCGCCGACGCTCCGCGTCGACTCCCCCGCGGGGCCCGACGACCCAGGAGTTCGACATGATCAAGCATGCGTCGATCAGGCACGCACCGATCAAGCACGCACCGCCGCCGCCCTCGCAGGGGGGTCGGCCCGCCGCCGTACCATACGACGTTGATCCGTACACCCATAGATGCACACACCCACAGATGCGCACATCCGTACGATTCCGATCCGTACGATGGCGATCCGTACGACGCGCACATGCCCGCACACATGCCAAGCTGAAGACGGACGCCCGCGCCCATCCCACCGAGGAACCGAACTCCGATGAGCCCCGCCGAAGGCGACCGTGACATCCAGCGCATCCTGATCGTCGACGACGAGCCGGCGGTGCGCGAAGCTCTCCAGCGCAGCCTCGCCTTCGAGGGCTACGGCACCGAGGTCGCCGTGGACGGCGCGGACGCCCTGGAGAAGGCGATCGCCTACCAGCCCGACCTGGTCGTCCTGGACATCCAGATGCCGCGGATGGACGGTCTGACGGCTGCCCGCAGGATGCGCGGCGCGGGCACCACCACGCCCATCCTCATGCTCACCGCCCGCGACACGGTCGGCGACCGCGTGACCGGGCTCGACGCGGGCGCCGACGACTACCTGGTCAAGCCGTTCGAGCTGGACGAACTCTTCGCCCGCGTCCGGGCCCTGCTGCGCCGCAGCTCCTACGCGGCGGCGGGCGCGGCCCAGGACGACGAGGCCCTGACCTTCGGCGACCTCCGCATGGACCTCACGACCCGTGAAGTCATGCGGGGCGGACGGCAGATGGAGCTCACCCGCACGGAATTCACCCTGCTGGAGATGTTCCTGGCCCACCCGCGCCAGGTCCTCACGCGGGAGCAGATCCTGAAGGCGGTATGGGGCTTCGACTTCGAGCCGAACTCGAATTCGTTGGACGTGTACGTCATGTACCTGCGCCGCAAGACCGAGGCGGGCGGGGAGCCGCGTCTCGTGCACACGGTGCGCGGTGTCGGATATGTGTTGCGATCAGACGGCGCGGAGTGAAGAGGGCAGTGGCAAGGGTCGTACGGCGATTCCGGTCGCTGCCGATTCGCTCGCGCTTGGCGTTGCTGGTCGCGGCGGCGGTGGCGTTCGCGGTGGCGGCGGTTTCGATGGCCTGCTGGTTCATCGTGCAAGGGAAGCTGTACGACCAGCTGAACGAGGACTTGCGGGCCAAGGCGAACAAGTCGCAGGACTACGCCGACGTCCAGGCGCTCCTCAACAGCTGCCCCCGGACGCCGACGGGCGCGACCGGTTTCCGGCAGCCGCCCGACTACTACGTCCAGCTGATCAAGGAGGACGGCACAGCCTGCGTCTCCGCGAACTCCGCGGGCGTGGTGAAGGTCGTCAGCAGCGACACCGAGGTGATCGAGAACGTCGCCACCGGCCGGGGGACGTTCCGCAACGGCACCGACAGTGAAGGCGATTCCGTACGGGTGCTGACCGCGCCCCTGGTCATCGATGTGGGCCCCGGCGCTCGAAGTGTCTCCGACAACACCGCCTTCCTCATCGCCTTCCCCCTCAAGAGCACCGAGTCCACCCTCAACGAACTGGCCCTGCTCCTCCTCGCCGTCTCCGGCATCGGAGTGGTGGGCGCCGGAGTCGCCGGCCTGTGGGTCGCCCGCGCCGGCCTCCGCCCCGTCGACCACCTCACCGACGCGGTCGAACACGTGGCCCGCACCGAGGACCTCACCATCCGCATCCCCGTGGAGGACGAGAGCGAGGACGAGATCGCCCGTCTCTCCCGTTCCTTCAACTCCATGGCCTCGGCCCTCGCCTCGTCCCGCGAACTCCAGCAGCAGCTCATCGCGGACGCGGGCCACGAACTCCGTACGCCGCTCACCTCACTCCGTACGAACATGGAACTCCTCACCCGCAGCGAGGAGACGGGCCGGGCGATCCCGCCGGAAGACCGCAGGGCGCTGCTCGCTTCCGTGAAGGCCCAGATGACCGAACTGGCCGCCCTGATCGGCGACTTGCAGGAGCTCTCACGTGCGGACGTGGGCCAGCAGGACCGCGTGCAGGTGGTCTCGATGGAGGACACGGTGGAGTCGGCCCTTCGACGCGCCCGCCTGCGCGGGCCGGAGCTGACGATCACATCCGACCTCCAGCCCTGGTACGTGCGCGCCGAACCAACCGCCCTGGAACGGGCGATCGTGAACGTCCTCGACAACGCGGTGAAGTTCAGCCCCGATGGCGGCACCATCGACGTCACCCTCAAGACCGGCGAACTGATCGTCCGCGACCACGGCCCCGGCATCCCCACCGAGGAACTCCCCCACGTCTTCGACCGCTTCTGGCGCTCACCGAGCGCACGGGCGTTGCCGGGCTCGGGGCTCGGCCTGTCGATCGTGGCCCGTACCGTGCGGCAGTCGGGCGGCGAGGTGTCGCTCACGCCCGTGGAAGGCGGCGGCACGGTGGCGACGATCCGGCTGCCGGGGGCGCCGACGCCTCCGCCCGAGGTGCCGTGACCCCGGCCTGTGGCGCGCCGAGGGTGCCGCTCACTCTCATGGGTCGTCGCGGGTCTGCACGGTCGTGTTGTCTGGCATGCCTTCACGATGACTTCCTCAGGGCCCTTCACGGACCCCTCGCGGCGCAGCCCAGGTCAACGCGCGTCGCACGAACAGAGGTTCATGGTTATTGCGGGTGATTCGGGGTTACCCACTGATTGTTCTTCGAAAAGCACTTCGCCACGAAGGGGACAGGCCGGTGCTCTCCCTGTCCGGGGCGCTTCGCCATGAACCGGTAGCGCCGTACTCTCGTCTCATGACCAGCTACGACACCGCACCTGGCGCCCCCACCCGCATGATCGACATCCTCTCCGAGCTGACCCCCGGGCAGACCGAGTCCGTGCTCGCGCTCCTCGCGGAGGCCACCCGGTCCGACGGGCAGCAGGCGGTGTCCGAGCAGGGGCGGCTGCAGTTGCGCGGGGGTGCCCGGGTCGGGGTACGGCATCTGCTGCTGACCGTTCGGGGGCGGCTCGTCGGGTACGCGCAGCTGGAGGACACCGACCCCGTCGAGGCGCCGGCCGCCGAGCTGGTCGTGCACCCGGGGTACCGGGGGCAGGGGCACGGGCGGGCGCTCGGCAGCGCGCTGCTCGCGGAGTCCGGCAAGCGGCTGCGGGTCTGGGCGCACGGCGGGCACTCCGCCGCGCGGCACCTCGCGCAGGTGCTCGGTCTCACACTGTTCCGCGAACTGCGTCAGATGAGGCGGTCGTTGGCTGGTTTCCAGCCGACCGAGCCGGTGCTCCCCGAGGGGGTGACGGTCCGTACCTTCGTCCCCGGCGCTGACGACACGGCCTGGCTCGCCGTGAACGCCGAGGCATTCGCCCACCACCCCGAACAGGGTTCCCTCACCCAGCGCGACCTCGACGACCGCAAGGCCGAGCCGTGGTTCGACCCGGCCGGCTTCTTCCTCGCCTTCCGCGGTGACGAGCTGATCGGCTTCCACTGGACGAAGGTGCACCCGGAGGAGGGGCTCGGGGAGGTGTACGTCCTGGGGGTGCGGCCCGGTGCACAGGGCGGCGGCCTGGGCATGGCCCTGACCACGATCGGCCTGAGGCATCTGGCGGCGCGGGGCCTGCCGACGGCGATGCTGTACGTCGACGCCGACAACAAGGCGGCGGTGACCGTCTACGAACGGCTGGGCTTCGTGACGCACGAGGCGGATCTGATGTACCGCACGGAGTCGTGAGGCAACGAGGCGCACCCGGCCGGCCACCGTCACGTGCGTCCTCGCGGGCAGGGACGTACACGGCTCCCGGGCGTCACACCGGCTCCCGGGCGGTACGACGCCCGGCAGCCGCCCCCCGCTGTCCTGCACGTCATGTCACCGGAACCATCGATTCAGACAGGCTTGCGACGCTCGGCGAATGAACCCCGTCGCACCCGAGCCTTGGCCTCCACCGGAGAACGAGCCCTCGCCCGCGAGGGAGAACGGGAGCGTGAGCTTCACGCCGGCGCTCTCGCCCGCTCTTTCCGACTCCCCCGTATCCGTCACGGCGCGGAAGAATGGGTTCATGAGTCAGCCCGCCGACACCCAGCCACAGGTTCAGCACCCACAGCCCTCCGTGGGCTCCATCGCCGCGCACCGCCCGCACACCGTGGCCGCCGCGGTCTCGGACCTGGAGCCCGACCTCGACGCAGACCTCGACGTCTACGAGGACTCCGAGCAGGACGGCGTCCAGTTGCCGCAGGGCCGCTTCCTGGACCGGGAGCGCAGCTGGCTCGCGTTCAACGAGCGGGTGCTGGAGCTCGCCGAGGACCCGAGCACCCCGCTCCTGGAGCGGGCGAACTTCCTGGCGATCTTCGCCAGCAACCTGGACGAGTTCTTCATGGTCCGCGTGGCCGGCCTGAAGCGGCGCATCGCGACCGGCGTCGCCACCCGCTCCGCCTCCGGCCTGCAGCCGCGCGAGGTGCTGGAGATGATCTGGGCCCGCTCACGCGAGCTCATGGCCCGGCACGCCGCCTGCTACCAGGAGGACGTGGCTCCCGCGCTCGCGGAGGAGGGCATCCACCTGGTCCGCTGGAACGAGCTGACGGAGAAGGAGCAGGCCCGCCTCTTCACGCTGTTCCGCAACCAGATCTTCCCGGTCCTGACCCCGCTCGCCGTCGACCCCGCGCACCCCTTCCCGTATATCTCGGGCCTGTCTCTGAACCTCGCGGTCGTCGTCCGCAACCCGGTCTCCGGCCACCGCCACTTCGCCCGCGTCAAGGTCCCGCCGTTGCTGTCCCGCTTCCTGGGGGCGTCCCCGGCCCGCTACGTCCCGATCGAGGACGTCATCGCCGCGCACCTCGAAGAGCTGTTCCCCGGCATGGAGGTCCTGGAGCACCACGCCTTCCGGCTGACCCGGAACGAGGACCTGGAGGTCGAGGAGGACGACGCCGAAAACCTGCTCCAGGCCCTGGAGAAGGAGCTCATGCGGCGCCGCTTCGGGCCGCCGGTTCGCCTGGAGGTCGAGGAGTCCATCGACCGGTACGTACTTGACCTGCTGGTCCGGGAGCTGAAGGTCAGCGAGGCCGAGGTGTACCCGCTGCCGGGTCCCCTGGACCTCACGGGCCTCTTCGGCATCGGCCGCCTCGACCGGCCCGAGTTGAAGTACCCGAAGTTCATCGCGGGCACCCACCGCGACCTCGCCGAGGTCGAGTCGGCGTCGGCGCCCGACATATTCGCCGCCCTGCGTGAGCGCGACGTCCTGCTGCACCACCCGTACGACTCCTTCTCCACCTCCGTGCAGGCCTTCCTGGAGCAGGCCGCGTCCGACCCGGACGTCCTCGCGATCAAGCAGACCCTGTACCGGACCTCGGGCGACTCACCGATAGTGGACGCCCTGATCGACGCCGCCGAGTCCGGCAAACAGGTCCTCGTCCTGGTCGAGATCAAGGCGCGCTTCGACGAGCAGGCCAACATCAAGTGGGCCCGCAAGCTGGAGGAGTCGGGCTGCCATGTCGTGTACGGCCTGGTCGGCCTGAAGACCCACTGCAAGCTGTCCCTGGTGGTCCGCCAGGAGGGCGACACCCTGGCCCGCTACAGCCACGTCGGCACGGGCAACTACCACCCCAAGACGGCCCGCCTGTACGAGGACCTCGGCCTGCTGACCGCCGACGCCCAGGTCGGCGCGGACCTCTCCGACCTCTTCAACCGCCTCTCCGGCTACTCCCGCCGCGAGACATACCGCCGCCTCCTCGTCGCCCCCAGGTCCCTCCGGGACGGCCTGGTCTCACGGATCAACAAGGAGGCGCAGCACCACTGCGCGGGCCGCCCCGCGTACGTCCGCATCAAGGTCAACTCGATGGTGGACGAGGCGCTCATCGACGCCCTCTACCGCGCGTCCCAGGCGGGCGTACCGGTGGACGTATGGGTGCGCGGCATCTGCGCCGTCCGCCCGGGTGTGCCCGGCCTGTCGGAGAACATCCGGGTACGTTCCGTCCTAGGCCGCTTCCTCGAGCACTCCCGGGTCTTCGCCTTCGGCAACGGCGGCGAGCCCGAGGTGTGGATCGGCAGCGCCGACATGATGCACCGCAACCTCGACCGCCGCATAGAAGCCCTGGTCCGCGTCAAGGACCCGGCCCACCGGGCGGCCCTCAACCAGCTCCTCAAGACCGGCATGTCCGACATGACTTCCTCCTGGCGGCTCGGCCCCGAGGGTGAGTGGACCCGGCAAGCGAGCGATCCCGACGGCCAGCCCCTGCGCAACATCCAGGAGACGCTCATAGACGCCCGGAGGCGCCGGCGTGGCACAGCGACCCCCTGACCCGGCAACCGGACCGGTGGCCGGGGACGCCCTGTCGGCCTACCTCCAGGCCCGGGCCACGGAGTTCCTCCGCGCGCTGCGGCAACACCACGAGACCGGAGGCGCCGTCTCGAACGGCACTCGGGAGGCCGTCGACGCGGCCCGCGCCCTGCGCCGCTCGGCCCGCCGCATCAGCGGCACCCTCCACACGTTCCGGCCCCTGCTGGACGCGGACTGGTCGCAGACCATGCGCCCCGAACTGGCCTGGCTGTCCGGCACGTTGGCCCAGGAGCACGCGTACGGGTCCCGCCTGGAGCGCCTGCTGGCGGCACTGCACCGCCTGTCGGGTTCCTCGACGTTCCCGGTACAGAAGACGTCTCCCGAGGAGCGTGCGGACCAGGGCCGACTGACCGTCGGCGCGGCCAAGGCGGGCGCGCTCCTCGGGCGTCAGCTCACCCTCGCCCGGACGCGCGCCCACTCGGCCGCGCTCCAGGCCCTCGGTTCCTCCCGCTTCCACGCGGTCGCGGACGGCGTCGCCCTGCTGGCCAGTGAGGTCCCGCTGACCCCGGCCGCGACCACCGCCGACCTCAGGCCGCTCGCGGCCGCCGCAAAGGAGCGCCTCACCGACGCCGTCGCCCAACTGCCCTTGATCAGCGCGGGCAACCCGTACAACGCCCAGGCCCTGGTCCACGGCCTCTGCACGGACCCGTCCCCACATCCGCAGGACGCCCCCTGGCACCAGGTGCGCCTCCTGCTGCGCCTGCACCGCTGTGCCCGGGAGGTCCTGTACGGCGACGAGGTCCCCGTGGACGTATGCCTGTTGAGCGCGGGTCAGGCCCTGGACCGGCACCGGGACGCGGCGGAGGCGTCCTCGGCGGCGGCATCGGCGGCCCGCACTCCGCGGATCGCCCCGGCGACGGCGTACGCGCTCGGCGTGCTCCACGCGGATCAGCGGCACGAGGTGGAGGCGGCCCGATTCGCGTTCCAGCGGGTCTGGCCGAGGGAGACGGTCGGCGCACCGTGACCGGGCAGGACACCTTTCACCACGGCCTTGTCGCAGCGTGCAAATCCAGAGTCGCTTCTCGCGCTCACTGCATGAGGCCCCCAGTGGTGCCCGGAGTGTAGTGGATGGCAGTGCGGTCCGGGCAGCACGCGCCCTATGCGGCTCGATACGCACGCGTGCGCGCTGACCTCAGAAGCGTTGCGCACTGTGACAATTTCCTTACGCGCACGTGCAATTCCCGCGCGCGATCCGTCCTACGATCGGCATCGATCAAAGCCGCGACGCCAGCTGGCGGCCGTGTTCGAGCGGCGAGGTTAAACAACAGACTGAGAGGCTGTCGGGCTACCTTCGATCGGAAAGCGGGCGGGCCTGGTGCGTGCGATTCCCCGGCGGAGGAAGGAGTCGAGCGTCGGCGACTGACCACAAGGCTGGACGTGCGTCTGCCAGACGCCGCCCGCACGATCAGAGGTAGCCGACAGCCTCCGAGGCGGGACGGCTCCGCGACCGTCCCACCTGGGGAAGAACCGGGGATTATCCAGAAAACCGAGTACCTGACTGGGGATCAAGATGGCAAGTGACAAGCGGGGCCAGAACGTGTGTGAGGGGCATGGAACATCCCGTGCCGTCAGGAGCGGTCCACTGTCCTCCCGTAGAGTTTTGGGACTGACGATGGCTGTGGGGGTTGCGGCCGGGGGTGTGGGGGTTTTCGGAGCCGGACCCGCAGCCGCGGACCCGGTGTCCCTCAACCTGCGGTACACCTGCTCGGTTCCGGGCCACGACCGGGCCGGCACGGTAAAGATCGACTCGGATGTCCCGAAGTCGGCCGTGGTCGGCAAGCCCACCCCGAAATTCGTCATCCGTGCGGCGGTGCCGGTGAACGCTGCTGACACCAAGGGGCTGCGCGACGCAGGTATCAAGACCATCAAGGGCACAGTGAAAGTGAAGGTCCGCGTGACAGCGCCGGAGGGCGACACCACCCTCGTAGTGCCGTTCCACATGAACAGGACCGACATCCCGGCGTCCGGACCGCTTGTGGTCAAGGCGACCGGCGTCGCGCCAAGGCACACTTTCAGCCAACCGGGCAAGGCGAAGATCACCGTCGGTGACCTCACCATACGGTTCACCGCGAGCGGCGGCATGACGGTCACACTCGAGGTGCCGTGCAGGCTGGACGCCAGGCAGAACAACGTCGTGGCATCGCTCGACATCACTGCGACGAGAACGGCGACCGGCCCGGCCCCGTCCAAGACGCCTGATACGGCCACCTCCGGCACCACTGGGTCGCAGAACTCCAGCGAAGGCGCGAAGGCGGGCGCGACCACGGACGGCTCGGCCGGCCCCTCTGGCAACCTGGCGGCGACGGGCAGCCAGGGCATCACGAGTCTGATCCCGCCGGCTGCGGGAACTGCTGTCCTGGGCACCCTTGCCGTGGCCGCCGCCTTCCGCTTCCGCTCACGCAGCAGGTGACGAGGGCGGACCCTGACAGAACACCCATGCGGGATTCCGCCGTGAGTGCCGGGTGTTCGTGGCGTAGGGCGGCGTAGGGGTACATCGTCGGATCTTGAGGGTACGGGCGGCCTCGGTCACCGTGATGCCGTTGTCAATCCTCGCTGTCAGCCGGCGAGTTCGGCCGACCGACGGCCGGGGCTGCCGACGGGTCGTGGTGGATGGGGCTACGGATGAGGAAGTCCTGGAGCTCGCGGTGGCGGAACTGGTAGGCGATCCCGGCGGTGCGCGTCAGACCCGCGTCGCAGCACCAGTCGAGGAAGCGGCCGAGGCGCCAGGGTAGTGGTTGGTTGGACCACCAGCGGCGGGTGCAGAGCAGAAAGGCCATGTAGCGGACGGCGGCGGCGCCGAGGGCTGGGCCGCCGCCGGTCCTGAACAGGGGTCCGAACGCACGCCACGGCCTGAACAGCGAGTCGACCGTGCCCCGGTAACCGCATCTGAACAGACGGTTGTAGAGGAGTGCGAGCGCACGCGCGCCGCCGAGACCGAACAGAAGCATGTAGATGAGTGTCGCCCCGAACGCGATCAGGAGGCCCTTGGCAAACCAGTCGTAAGGGGCGAAGGCGAACCAGTAGAAGGGTGCGAAGGCGAGCCCGACCACGAGGCCGGTCGCGAGCCCGGTCACGAGGTCATCCCGCACCATGCCGCGCGGCGACGCGTTTCCGTGTGACCCGCGGCCTTCGGGTGCGTCCGAGAGCACGCCCGCCAGCCCGGCTCCGACCATCACTCCACCCACGAGCCCTACCACCAATCCGTATACGAGCCCGCCCACCAGCCCGATGACATTCCCGAAGTCGACCACGACTACGAGGCATCCCCAGAAGAGCCCACCCACAAGCCCGTTCACGAGCTGGCGTCTTCCAGCGGGGGTTTTCACCGTCACTCGTTCCAGCCGAGACGGTATGGGCCAGGGAGGAATTCCCATGAGAAGACTGCCCACCACCATGAGTGTCACGTTCGTCGCGTACACGTTCCAGGCATCGAGCAGGGCGGCAGGTACGTCAGCGGTGGCCCACACCGCGATGGGCAGGAGGACGTGGACGGCGCGGGCCCGGCGGTGGCCGGAGAGCGGCCATAGTTCGTGGAGCACGAGGTCGGTGCCCGATAGGCGCCGTCCGGCCACTTCGCGGGCGTCGGGGGTGTTGGTGTGCAGGTAGCGAGCGAGGACTGTCAGCCAGGTGCGTACCTGCAGCGGGGTGTAGGGCGCTGTCGTGTCGTCCGTCGAGGAAGCGGCGAGGATGAACAGATTCAGCAGGTGGTCTCGGATCTGCTCGGGAGTCCGCAGGGTGGGCTCGAGGAGTTCCACGGGATGACGGACCCAGGTGTTGCCGTGGGGGTGGCGTTCGTCGTAGACGGCGACGGCGACGGTCAGCCGCCAGGGCGTGGACAGGCCCCGAGTCAGCGGACTGGCCGGGGCGGCGCGAAGTGCGTTCAGGACAGGTTCCCAGCGGGCCGGGTTGCGGGCGCGGGCGGTGACGAACGCCTCGGTCGCGGCCAGGCTGACGGGGGCGATGTCGATCCGGGAGGCGTCCTGTGCCCACAGATCCGCATGTTCAAGAGCAGCGTAGGCGGCGCTGCGGCAGGTGAGGATGAGCTGGCCCTTGGTGATGCCGTGGAGGTAGCTGTTCATGGCCTCCACAGCGGCCGCAGCGCGGGAGCCGCCCTCGGGAGTCCCACTGGCATCCATTTCGTCGAGCCCGTCAAGCACGGGGAGGACCAGTCGGGCGTCGACGAGGGCGGCTGCTGCGGTGGGGCGTAGCCGGTAGGTACGGGCGAGATGGTTGGCGAGCCAGTCCTCGAGCTTGTTCCGGCCGGGGTCGAAGGTGGATAACGACAGGCGTACAGGAACGGGATCGCCCCGCTCCCGGTCGGCGAAGAGGAGCAGCATGAGGTGGAGGGCCAGTACGGTCTTGCCGGCTCCGGGCGCGCCGGTGATAACGAGGCGGCCGGGCCGAAGAGCACGGTAGTAGGCAGCGACTTCCTTCAACGTGCCGTGGGGCGCTGCGCCTGTGGCGTGATGGGCGGGGGAGGGCAGGTAGGCGAACTCGACGTTGATGGTGCGGTCGCTGCCGCCGAGGAGTCTCTTGCGGGCTTCCTCTTCGTGTTTCCTGATGTCGATGGCGAGGCGGTCAGCGAGTCCGGCGGTGTCGGTGTCCACCCCGCCCGGGGGGAGCGTCGCCTGGTACAGGCCTACTATCGCCAGCATCAGGCTGACCAGCCCGACCGCCAACCCGCCTGGGTCCACCTCCCCGGTTCCCGCCCAAACAGCTATCGTGAGCGCCACGCCCACGGCCACCACCGCCAGCGCCAACCATCCCCACCATGTGTGACGTGCCGTCATCATGTGCCCATCCTCAGCAATGGCTTCGTTGATTTCCAGGGAAACAGCCCATGCGCTGGTACGAGTTCAGCGTCAGCGGCAGGGGCCGCTCACGTCTTCGTCCTTGTCCGTGGCGATGAGCGCGGGGGGATCAGATCCCGGTCCCTCACATGGGTGAGTCGTTCAACACCCTGACCTGCACCCACGACCGGCCTCAGGCCGGAGCCTAGGAGCACGGAGCGGCCGTGTGCCCGTCCGCGTCCGCGCGGGCGAGGCCGCGGGCGCGGCGGGCCGGTCCTCTCCAGCCGCAGCTGCAGCGGGCCACACAGAAGCGGCCCTGTTCGTGGGTGATCGTGCGATGTTCCTGGGGGTCGGACTCGTACTCCTGTGCCACGCGGACAACCGTACCGACCCCGTGCACGGTCACATCAGCCGCTCCACCCCGGTCCTCTCCATGGCGTGACGGCCCCTCTCACCCGTCGTTAAGCGGAGCGACAGGAGGCGCGCGCGAGGACGGCCCGGCTTGGGGGTAGCAGGCGATGGTTGAGCGGCAGCGGCAGCACAGACGAGGGGACGGGGCGGTCGCCCTGGCCGCCGCGGCGGCGGGGCTGATGGCCTGCGCCACCGGATGCGGGGGCAGCGGGGTCGCCGTCGAGGACGCGCGCGCCGTCGGCGACCCGGTCGAGGTGCTCCACCAGGCCTCCGTGAACCTGGTGCGCGCGGGCAGTTCCAAGGCGCGTACGTCGATGCAGATGGCCACCGGCGGCACCCGTGTGACCATCCGCGGCAAGGGGGTCTACGACTACCGGCGGCAGCTCGGCCGGCTGAAAATGTTCCTCCCGCAGGACCCGGCCGGCGCCTCCGAGCACCGCCCGATCACCGAACTCCTCGCGCCGGGGGCGCTCTACATGAAGAACCGCGGAGCCGGAGTGCCCGCCGACAAATGGGTCCGCGTGGACACGACCACGCTCTCCGACGGCAACCTCGTCACCGGCGGCGCCACCGATCCGCTCGCCGCCGCCGAACTGCTGCGGGGCACGCGGAAGGCGACGTACGTGGGAGAGACGTCGGTCGTCGGCACTCCGGTACGGCACTATCGCGGGACCGCCGACCTCGGCGAGGCGGCCGAGCGGGCCTCGGCGGGCAACCGCGGACCGCTCCGGGCAGCGGCCAAAGGGTTCGCCAAGGCCGAAGTCCCGTTCGACGCCTACCTCGACGACCAGGGACGCATCCGCAAGCTCCGGCACCGGTTCAGCTTTGTGAACGGACAGCAGCAGGACACCGTCGCGGTCGCCTCGATGACGCTGCTGTACGACTTCGGGGTCCCCGTGGACGTACGACTGCCCGACGCCGAGGACATCTTCGCCGGGAAGATCGCTGAGGAGTAGCCGAGCAGGGGCCGCCGCGGCCGGGGCGCTCGAACGGCCCCGGGGAGGGAACGGCCGGGCCTCGAAGGTCCGGAATGTGCCCGGGCCGGAAATGGCCCGTTGGTGCCATGCGCCGTATGTGGGCCGCTCCCTACTCTAGGGAGTCGGTGACGGCAGGAAGAGATGATGCACGTGGCTCCGGTGCGCGGTACGGCAGTTCAGGACCATGTGGCCCTCGCCGAGATCGAGCTGTGCGGAGACCTGATCATCGCGGCATCGGCCGCCCGTGAGGACCGGCTCAGCCCCGACCGCATCGACGAGGTGCTTGGATTGACCGAAGAGCGCTTCCGCGAAGAACACGGCGTGGACGCCGACAACTCGGCCTGATCCCCAGGCGTGAGAGACAGGTCACCTGTCGGTACGTCACGTGCGCAGCAGCCGGCCGATCGCCTTCGTCGCCTCTTCCACCTTGGCGTCGATCTCAGCGCCGCCCTTGACGGCCGCGTCCGCGACGCAGTGGCGGAGGTGCTCCTCGAGGAGCTGGAGGGCGAAGGACTGGAGGGCCTTCGTGGAGGCGGAGACCTGAGTGAGTATGTCAATGCAGTAGACGTCCTCGTCGACCATCCGCTGGAGGCCCCGGATCTGGCCCTCGATGCGACGCAGCCGCTTGAGATGCTCGTCCTTCTGCTGGTGATAACCGTGAATGCCGCGATCGTGATCGGCCACCACTTCACCCGCATCAGCCACATCGGCCACATCCGGGGAGGGCGCACCCGCGCCGGCCTCGGTGGTCGTCATCGCGTCCTCCTGCTGTTCACTGCGGCGAACCTGGCCAGCCCGCCGGGCTCCATACCCCTAGTGGGTATATGATATCGAATTCTGCCGGATAGAGGACCCTTGGCGTCCCACGCCGAATCCACGCCTGTCCCACGCCAGATTCCTCGCCCGGATTCCTCTTCGGATCCACCCGGTCGGTGCTCCGAAGGGCCCCGTGATGACCACTCTGCACGATGGGCGACACTGGTGGACGGCCGGTAGTCGTGGCCGGATGATGCACCTAGCATCAGCCTGACCGAAACCGAAGCAATCCGAGGACCATACGTGCGATTTCGTCTGACCCCCAGGGAGACGAGCTTCTACGACATGTTCGCCGCATCCGCGGACAACATCGTCACGGGCTCGAGGCTCCTGATGGAACTGCTCGGGGCCGACGCGTCCGCCCGGGCCGAGATCGCAGAGCGTATGCGGGCCGCGGAACACGCCGGTGACGACGCCACGCACGCGATCTTCCACCAGCTGAACTCCTCCTTCATCACGCCGTTCGACCGTGAGGACATCTACTCCCTCGCCTCGTCCCTCGACGACATCATGGACTTCATGGAGGAGGCCGTCGACCTGGTCGTCCTCTACAACATCGAGGATCTGCCGAAGGGTGTGGACCAGCAGATCGAGGTGCTGGCGCGGGCGGCGGAGCTGACCGCCGAGGCGATGCCGAACCTCCGCACCATGGACAACCTCACCGAGTACTGGATCGAGGTCAACCGCCTGGAGAACCAGGCCGACCAGATCCACCGCAAGCTGCTCGCACATCTCTTCAACGGCAAGTACGACGCGATCGAGGTGCTGAAGCTCAAACAGATCGTGGATGTACTGGAGGAAGCGGCGGACGCGTTCGAGCACGTGGCGAACACCGTGGAGACCATCGCCGTCAAGGAGTCCTGAAGCCTCCATGGAAACCTTCGCTCTGGTCGTGACCATCGCGGTCGCGCTCTTCTTCACGTACACGAACGGCTTCCACGACTCGGCGAACGCGATCGCGACGTCCGTGTCGACCCGGGCACTGACACCCCGGGCGGCGCTCGCGATGGCCGCGGTGATGAACCTGGCGGGTGCCTTTCTGGGCAGCGGGGTCGCCAAGACGGTCAGCGAGGGGCTGATCTCCACGCCGGAGGGCTCGAAGGGAATGGGAATTCTCTTCGCGGCACTGGTGGGTGCCATCACCTGGAACCTCATCACCTGGTACTTCGGGCTGCCGTCGTCCTCCTCGCACGCGCTGTTCGGCGGCATGGTGGGCGCGGCTCTGGCAGGCGGTACGACGGTCTACTGGTCCGGCGTCCTCGAGAAGGTCGTCATCCCGATGTTCGTGTCACCGGTGGTCGGCCTGGTCGTCGGCTATCTGGTGATGACAGCGATCATGTGGATCTTCCGCCGCTCGAACCCGCACAAGACGAAGCGCGGTTTTCGCATAGCACAGACGGTGTCGGCGGCGGGGATGGCGCTCGGCCACGGTCTCCAGGACGCCCAGAAGACGATGGGCATCGTGGTGATGGCCCTGGTCATCGCGGACGTCGAGGACTACGGCGACCCGATCCCGGTCTGGGTGAAGATCGTCTGCGCGGTCATGCTGTCGCTCGGTACGTACGCGGGCGGCTGGCGCATCATGCGCACGTTGGGCCGCAAGATCATCGAGCTGGATCCGCCGCAGGGTTTCGCCGCCGAGACGACCGGCGCGTCGATCATGTTCATCACGGCCTTCATCTTCAAGGCCCCCATCTCCACGACCCACATCATCACGTCGGCGATCATGGGTGTCGGCGCGACGAAGCGTGTCAACGCGGTTCGCTGGGGTGTCGCCAAGAACATCGTCCTCGGCTGGTTCATCACCATGCCGGCCGCGGCGCTGGTGGCGGCGACGAGCTTCTGGATCGTGAACCTGGCGTTTCTGTAGGGGTTTTCGCCACCTCCGCCCCTGCAGTGGAGTTCGGGTTCCTGATGGAGACCCGGAGCAAGGCTCTGGTACGGACCGGCCCAACCGGAGTGGCATTGGATCCGGACAGTGTTGCTCGTCCAGGGCCGGTCAGCGACGCGCGGGTAGGGGCGGCGGGGGCGAAAACGACGGCGGGCCCGCCCCCGGGAGCCGGGGGCGGGCCCTATCGGCCTCGCGGTGGCACCGCCATGCAGCACCACGAGGGGTTCTTGGACGCCAGGGATCAGCCGAAGCGTCCCGAGATGTAATCCTCCGTCGCCTGGACCGACGGATTGGAGAAGATCCGCTCCGTGTCGTCGATCTCGATCAGCTTGCCGGGCTGCCCGACGGCCGAGAGGTTGAAGAAGGCGGTGCGGTCGGAGACACGGGCCGCCTGCTGCATGTTGTGCGTCACGATGACGATCGTGAAGCGCCCCTTCAGCTCACCGATCAGGTCCTCGATCGCGAGCGTGGAGATCGGGTCGAGCGCCGAGCAGGGCTCGTCCATCAGCAGCACCTGCGGTTCCACCGCGATCGCGCGAGCGATGCACAGACGCTGCTGCTGGCCGCCCGACAGGCCCGAACCGGGTTTGTTCAGACGGTCCTTGACCTCGTTCCAGAGGTTCGCACCCTTGAGGGACTTCTCGACCACGTCGTTCAGCTCGGACTTCTTGTACGAGCCGTTGAGCCGGAGCCCCGCCGCCACGTTGTCGAAGATCGACATCGTGGGGAAGGGGTTGGGGCGCTGGAAGACCATGCCGATCGTACGGCGGACGGCGACGGGGTCGACCCCCGACCCGTACAGGTCCTCGCCGTCCAGCAGCACCTTGCCCTCGACAGACCCACCGGGCGTGACCTCGTGCATACGGTTCAGCGTGCGCAGGAAGGTCGACTTGCCGCAGCCGGACGGTCCGATGAAGGCCGTCACCGAGCGGGGCTCGACCGTCATGGAGATGTCGTCGATTGCCTTGTGGGAGCTGTAGTAGGCGGACAGACCGCTTACATCGATGCGCTTGGCCATGGGATCACTGCTTCCTTCGCGGGGTTCAGTCTGGTCGCTTATGTCCGCGTCAGCGACCGGTCTTCGGGGCCTTCCAGCGGGCGATGCCGCGGGCCGCGAGGTTGAGGATCATGATGAAGGCGATCAGCACGAGAGCCGCCGCCCAGGCACGGTCGTACGCCGCCGGGCTGCCGCCGCTCTGCTGGTACTGCTGGTAGATGTACAGCGGCAGCGAGGACTGGGGGCCGTTGAACGGGTCCGAGTTGATGAGCGGGTTGCCCCAGACGAGGAGCAGCACGGGGGCGGTCTCGCCGGCGATACGGGCGATCGCCAGCATCACACCGGTCGTGATGCCGCCGATCGACGTCGGCAGGACGACCTTGAGGATCGTGCGCCACTTGGGGACGCCCAGCGCGAGCGATGCCTCGCGCAGCTCGTTCGGGACGAGTTTGAGCATCTCCTCGGTGGAACGGACCACCACCGGAATCATCAGGATGGACAGGGCCATCGACCCGGCGAAGCCTGAGTAGCTGAAGCCGAGGATCAGGATCCAGAAGCTGAGGATGAACAGACCCGCGACGATCGACGGAATACCGGTCATGACGTCGACGAAGAAGGTGACGGCCTTCGCGAGCTTCCCTCGACCGTACTCAACCAGGTAGATCGCGGTGAACAGACCGATCGGCACGGAGATCAGGGTGGCCAGGCCCACCTGCTCCAAAGTACCGATGATGGCGTGGTAGATGCCGCCGCCGGGCTCGTAGTCGGCGATGACGCCCATCGAGTGCGTCAGGAAGTAGGGGTCGAGCACCTTCACCCCGCGCGCGACGGTCTCGTAGATCAGGGAGACCAACGGGATCACGGCGAGCAGGAAGGCGACCCATACGACACTGGTCGCGACGCGGTCCTTCGCCTGACGTCGGCCCTCGACCTTGGCGGCGAGGACGTACGAGGCGAGGACGAACAGGAGTGCGGCGATCAGGCCCCACTGGACACGGCTGCTCAGTCCGGCACCGACTCCGATGCCGGCGCCCACGACGGCGGAGCCGAGGGCGATCGCCCACGGGGACCAGCCCGGAAGGCGCGCGGAACGGAGCGAAGGCGTCTTGTCCATGATCGTGTTGCTCATGCGTTGGCCCCCGAGTACTCCTTGCGGCGGGCGATGATCGCGCGGGCCGCGCCGTTGACCAGCAGCGTGATGATGAAGAGCACGAGGCCGGAGGCGATGAGCGCGTCACGGCCCTGTTCACTCGCCTCGCTGAACTTGGCGGCGATGTTCTGGGCGAAGGTGCCACCGCCCGGGTCGAGCAGGCTGGCGTTGATGGTGAAGCTGGGTGACAGGACCGTGGCCACGGCCATGGTTTCGCCGAGCGCACGGCCGAGGCCCAGCATCGAGGCGGAGATGACACCGGAGCGGCCGAAGGGGATCACCGACATGCGGATGACCTCCCAGCGGGTGGCGCCGAGCGCCAGGGCGGCCTCCTGCTGCATCAACGGCGCCTGGCGGAAGACCTCGCGGCTGACGTTGGTGATGATCGGCAGGATCATGATCGCCAGCAGGATGCTGACGGTGAGCAGGGTGCGCGCGGCACCGCCGTGCCACTCGAAGACGCCGGTCCAGCCGAAGTACTGGTCAAGCCAGGCAAACAGGCCGGTCAGGTGCGGAACCAGGAAGAGGGCGCCCCACAGGCCGTACACGATCGAGGGCACGGCGGCCAGCAGGTCGATGACGTACGCGATGGGGCTGCTGAGTTTCTTCGGCGCGTAGTGCGTGAGGAACAGCGCGATGCCGACGGCGATGGGGACCGCGATGACCATGGCGATGACCGAGGAGACGACCGTGCCGAAGGCGAGGACCGCGATGCCGAAGACCGGCGGGTTCTCGTTGGTGTTCCACTCGAAGGTGGTGAGGAAGTCGCCCTCGTTCTTGGTCAGGACGAGCGAGGCGCGGTAGGTGAGGAAGGCCGCGATGGCAGCCATGATCACCAGAAGCAGGATGCCGGCGCCCCGGGACAGGCCGAGGAAGATCCGGTCACCGGGACGGGTGGCGCCGCGGGCCGCGCCGCGTTCGGTCTCGGCCGTGGGGGGTTGCCCGGTGGGTGCGGGTGGGGGGGTTGACTGCGTCGATATATCCATGGGGGTTCTCCGGTCTGCGGAGCCTCGGGGAGGCGATCCCCTGCGGCTCCAAGCGGCGGTGCACCGGACGGTGCGGTCCACACCGGCGAGGGTGTGGACCGCACTCTGGGTCAGCTGAGCTTCGCGACCACGTCGCGGACCTTGGTGTTGATCTCGGCCGGGATCGGCGCGTAGTCCAGGGCCTTGAGGGAGTCCTGGCCGTCCTGGCCGGAGATGTAGGTCATGAAGGACTTGGTGGCCGCGAGGGTCTCGGCCTTGTTGCCCTTCTCGCAGACGATCTCGTACGTCACGAGGACCATCGGGTAGGCGCCCTCGGCCTTGGTGGTGTAGTTCAGCTCGAGTGCGAGGTCGTTGCCCGTACCGACGATCTTGGCCTCGGAGATGGCCTTGGCGACGTCGGCCTTGACCGGCTTGGCGGCACCCGTGTCCAGGTCGACGGTCTTGATGCCGTCCTTGGCGTAGGAGAGCTCGAAGTAGGAGATCGCGCCGGAGGTCTGCTTCACCTGCTGGGCGAGGCCGGAGGAGCCCTGCGCGGACTGGCCGCCCTCGGCCTCCCAGGCCTTGCCCCCCTCGTACTTCCAGTCGCTCGGGGCGGCGGCCTTCAGGTACTTGGTGAAGTTGTCCGTGGTGCCCGAGTCGTCCGAGCGGTGGAAGGCCTGGATCTTGAGGTCGGGAAGCTTCGTGTCGGGGTTCAGCTTGGCGATCGCCGGGTCGTTCCAGTTGGTGATCTTGCTGTCGAAGATCTGGGCCAGCGTCTTGGCGTCCAGGACCAGGGCGTCGACACCCGGGACGTTGAAGCCGACAGCGATCGGGCCACCGACCATGGGCAGGTCGATGGCCTGACTGTCCTTGCAGACCTTCTTGGACTCGGCGATCTCCTCGGCCTCCAGCGGGGAGTCCGAACCGGCGAAGGCGACCTGGCCCTGAAGGAACGCCGTGACGCCGGCGCCGGAACCCTCGGGCTTGTAGTTGACCTGCACGTCCTTACACTCGGCCGTGTAGGCCTTGGCCCAGGCCTGGATGGCGTTGGCCTGTGCGGACGAACCGTTGGCGAGCAGCTGGCCCTTGGCGTCGCCGCAATCGATGTCGCCGGCCTTGGCGGCGGTCTGGGACCCGCTGCCGCCACTGGTGCTGGTGTCGTCCGAGCCGCACGCCGTGAGGGCCAGGGCGCCGGAGACGGCGAGAGCGCCGAGGACGAGGGCCCGCCGGTTCTTGCGCTGAAGCTTCACTTTTCGGGTGTTCCTTCCAAGAGCCGCCGTCCGTTGGCGGCGTGCGAGGTGTGTATCAGCCCTGGGGGCCGCGATCGGCCGGGTTCCGTACCCGTGCCAACCCTTCGAAGACTGCGGTTGTCGCCTGTGCGAGCACGTCGTGCACGGCGTGCCACACACCAGGTAAGGCCGAAATTAGGCAGACCAGGTGAAGCGACCGAAGGCCGTGAGTGAACGGAGGGTGAACCGCTGCCGTCAGTGCGGTGAGGTCAGGGAATGTTCACGAGGAGAACACACGAAAGTGCCCACATCTCCTCAACCCCCGGCAGCATCCGGCCACGGCGTGGTCTCGCGCGTACGGGCCGACCCGCCGCTCGTCACGGCCGAAACAGCTCACCGCAGACTCCCGCGGGAACATCGGCCTCTTCTGGGCGCTGCGCGGCGCGGGCACCGGCACTCGCGCACGCCGGCGCTCTACCTCGCCTCGTGGCCCGCCGGAACCCGCAACAACAGCGCCGGCCCAGCCCCGACCCCAGCCCTAGCCCCCAGCCGCGGGGCCTACGCGGCGAGATCCCGCGCCTCAGTTCCCGTCTCCGCCCCCGCTTCGGGACCCGCCTTCTCCTCCCCCCGAGGAGAAAAACCCCGAGCACGAACCAGCCATCCGACCCTCGGCGACCGCTCCACAGCCCTTGTCACAGGTGTGAGCAGCGCCATGGCGAGCGGGGAGAGCAGCAGCACGACGGCCGTTCCCAGGGCGAACCCACCGATGACGTCCGTCGGATAGTGCACGCCCATGTAGACCCGGCAGAACCCTTCGAGCAGGCCGAGCGCAATCCCCACAAGCCCGAACTTCCGGTTCGCGACGAACAGGCCGACACCCATCGCCATCGTGAGTGTCGCGTGGTCGCTCACGAACGAGTAGTCGGTCTTGCCGCCGATGAGGACCTCGAGCCCCTCGTGGTCGTTGAAGGGCCGGGGCCGCTCCACGAAGCCGCGGATCGGCACGTTCACCAGCACCGCGATGCCTGCCGCGAGCGGCGCCCACACCAGCGCGGCCACCGAGGACGCGGCGTCCTCGCCGCCGCGCCGCCGCACCGTCCACCAGCACCAGACCACCAGCAGCAGCATGGCGAGCAGGAGTCCCCACTCACCCACGAACTCCATGATCCGGTCGAACCAGTGCGGCGCGTCCTTGGCGAGACCATTGATGTCGTAGAGCAGTTCGACGTCGGGGTTCGCCCCGGAATCAGCGAGTCCAGCCATGGTGCTGCGGCCCCTTCGTCGTCATCTTCCGGGCGCACCTCGCCGGTGCGCCGCGCCATCAACCCCCGTGTGGTCGGCTACCTCACCAGGAACGCACAGTCTCCTTCTCTACGTTCCACACTCACCGAATGACCACGCAGACGTTATCGAAGAGAGATACATCCCCGCAGCTCAGGGGCTGACTGTAACAGACGGTAGCGGAAGGGTCCGGTCAGTTCAGACCTGCGTAGGCAGCGCCTTCGCGCCCTCTTCGGTGACCCGGGTGGCCCCGAAGTAGTCGGGCGTGTCAATCGGGTCGAACCGGATCACGGCGCCCGGACGCGGGGCGTTGATCATGTACCCGCCGCCCACATAGATCCCCACATGCCGGATGGCCCGCGCATTGCGGAGGTCGTCGGAGAAGAACACCAGATCGCCCGGCAGCAGTTCCTCCCGCTGCGGGTGCGGCCCGGCGTTGTACTGATCGTTCGCGACCCGCGGCAGCTCGATCCCCACACTCTTGTACGCGGCCTTCGTCAGCCCCGAGCAGTCGAACCGTCCGCCGTGGTCAGCGGTGCCGTTACCGCCCCACAGGTAGGGGGTGCCGAGTTTCTTCTGGGCGTAGGCGATGGCGCCGGCGGCCTGCCGCGTGGGATCGACGCGGGTCACCGGCTTGGCGAAGCTCTTCTCCAGGGTGCGGATCGTCTTGACGTAGTTCCGCGTCTCGCTGATCGCCGGCACCCCGCCCGACTTTATGACGCGGTACGCGCCCGCGTTGTAGGCCGCCAGCATGTTGTTGGTGACGTCCCCCGGCACGTCCTTCACGTACCTGGCGAGTTCGCAGTCGTACGAAGCGGCCGACGGAATCGCGTCACTGGGATCCCAGATGTCCCGGTCGCCGTCCCCGTCCCCGTCAACGCCGTGGGCGGCCCAGGTGCCGGGGATGAACTGGGCGATGCCGCGCGCGTCGGCGTGGCTGACGACGTCCGGGTCCCAACCGCTCTCCTGGTAGAGCTGGGCGGCGAGCAGCGCCGGGTTGATGGCGGGGCACAGGTTGCCCCACTTCTGCACGAGCGTCTGGTAGGTGGCCGGCACGGCACCCTTGGCGAGCCCGACACTCCCCCTGCCCCCGCCGTTGGCGAGGTTCCCGGCAGTGATGTACACCCCGACGACGAGCAGCATCACGAAGCTCAGCCCGAGCCCGGACGCGACGCCTGCTGCCACCCATACTTTCCGCACGGCTCAACCTTCCCCCATACAGGCGCTGTTCAATGCCGTTCCGGCGACAATGGCGTAATCGCCCTGAACCCGGTGCAGATGACGCTCTTGTAGTCGTCGGGCGTCCGGATGTGGTGGAACTGCACGGTCCAGTCTCCGGGGTCGTTGGCCAGCGGGATGGCCGGGTACGCCTTGCCCTCGACCCAGGAGCGGAAGTCGTCGGGGTACGTGACGGATTTCCAGTCGCCCGGACCTTTGCCGCCGAACAGGTCGAGGGGCTTGCTGGTGTAGCCGCTGCTCACGTTGTCACCGAGCTGCCCCTCGATGGGCTTTTTGGTGCTCGGGTCGATCCCGTGCGGCGGCTTGACGCTGACGGTGACGTAGTACGGCCCTTCGGTGTCCTCGGCGGACGGATGCAGATCGGCGAACCCGATCTTCACCTTGTCGCCGAACGTGGCGCTTGCCGGGTCCTTGGGCTCGGGATCATCGGGGTCGGAGACAGACGTCAGGAACTTGTCGCTCACCGGTCTCTCTTCGGCAGGCAGGTTGCACGCGTTCGTGGCCGAGTCCCAGAGCGTGCGGTCGATCTTGTCCCCCGCGTAGGCGGGCGCGCCCTTGGCAACGCCCGTGGCCGATGTACCGGGAGTCGGGGCCGGGGCCGACGACGTTCCCTTCCCCGTCGCGGTGTTGTCACCGCCCTTGTCATCCTCCTGCTGGACCAGGACGAACGCCGCCCCCACCGCCACCGCGAGCCCCACCCCGGCCGCGGCCGTCCACGGCGCGGTACGCCGCCGCGCGGCCGGCGCGGGCTGCACCGCCTGCGTGGGCGTGTACCCATGGCCGTGGCCGTACGGGGCCGAGGCCGTCGGCAGGTCGTGCGGCCCCGCCGCCGGCGTCGCGGACGACGCCACGGGCGGCGTCGCCGGAACCGGCGGTCCCCCAAACGGCGGTGCGGGGAACGGCGGTTCCGCAGGCGCCGGACGGTCCGACGAGCTCTGCGGCACGGCTTCACCCAGCCCGGCGAGCCCCGCGTAGAACGTGTCCTCGACGAGCGCGGCGCGCACCCCGCACCGCGCGATGACCTCGGCGAGGCCGGGCCGTGCCGCCGGGTCCTTGGCCGCGCACGCCTCGACGAGCGCGGCCAACTGCGGTTCCACATCGGCGAGATCGATGGGCTCGTGGACGGATCGGTAGCTCACCCCGGCGGGCTCGCCCATGCCGAACGGGGGCCGCCCGGTCGCCGCGTACGCGAGTGTCGCCCCGAGCGCGAACACGTCGGCCGCCGGCCCGACCTCGTTGCGCAGCAGCACCTCGGGCGCCGTGTAACCGGGCGTACCCGGCGCGAACCCCGCCTCCGTGAGCGCCGTCTGACCGGCGCCCCGCGCGATCCCGAAGTCGATGAGCTGCGGTCCCTGGGCCGCCAGGATGACGTTCTGCGGCTTGAGGTCCCGGTGCGTGACCCCGTGCGTGTGCACCGCCGCGAGCCCTTCCGCGAGCGCGGCGAACAGCCCCCGGCACGTCTCGGCCGGCAACGGTCCCCGCTCGCCGACGGCCTTGCTCAGCGTCGGCCCCGACACGTACTCGGTCGCGAGCCAGTAGGGCGGCGCGCCCAGCGACGCGTCGATGAGATTCGCCGTGTACGCGCTCCGCACCGCCCGCGCGGTCTCCACCTCCCGCCGGAACCGGGCCAGCGCCTCCGGGTGGTCGGTGATCTCGTCCCGGATCACCTTGAGCGCCACGAGCCGCCCACCCGGCGACCGGCCGAGGTACACCTGCCCCATGCCGCCCGCGCCGAGCCGGGCGAGGAGGGTGTACGCGCCCATGCGCGCGGGATCCCGATCCTTCAGTGCGTCCACCGAACAACCTTGCCACAAGGATCACTTCGCCACCGAGGCCGCCCGCCGGTACAGCGCCGCGGCCTTTGCGCCGAAGACGACGCTGTAGGAGACGTCCGCGGTCGCCCCGCCTTCCTCGTAGCCGCCCAGCACCCCCACGACCTCCCCGTCCCCGTCGACCCAGGGGCTGCCGCTCGTGCCGCTCGTGAAGCCGGGGCATGCGATGCGCTGTTGCGTACGACTGCGCGCGACGGGCCTGCTCGTGCAGCTGATGGGCGTCTCACGGGAGCCGGGATACCCGGTGACGGTCACGGCGGTGGCCCCGGTCGGCTGTCCGGTCACGAAGCGATCGGCGCCCACCACATCCTCGACGCTCTTCCCTCCACGGTCGGCCACGACGGCGAACGCCATGTCACTGTCCTCGTCCTGCCTCCCCTTCCACCCGTCGGCGACGTACGTCTTCATCACGGTCCACTTCCCGTACGGCGCCTTCCCGTCCCGATAGCCGGGCACGAAGACGATCTCCCCACTCCCGCCCAGGCAGTGCGCGGCCGTGGCGATCAGATCCCGTCCCGCGCTGTGCACGACGGATGCGGTGCAGTAGTGCGCCCCGTCCCTGCTGAGCACCCCGACGCGGGCGTCGGCGGCACTCGCGGCGGCCGTTCTGGTGACTCCGAGCGGCTCGGCGGGCGTACGGGTACGGGAGTGGGCGGTCGCCGTGGAGCCGCAGCCGGCGGCCAGCAGGGCAACCGCCACGATGAGCGCGTGCCGCCGGACACCAGGGGGACGAGTGGGGCGGTTCATCGAGGGAAGTCTCGCCCGCCGAGGTGAGAAGAACCCTGAAGCCGATCTGAGAATCGGCTGTGACCGCCCGCCTCGCCGCTACGGAGCGGGTGTCCGCCCGGCGCGAGGCGAAGCACCGTACGTCGGCAAGCCGTACGCCGGGACGCCGTCCGTCGCGATCTCGATGCCCGGCGGTTCGGGCAGCGGCACGGATTCCCCGAACCTCCCCTTCCCCACGCGCCTCACCGCAGGGCACCGCTCCGGCACTCGGCCCACAGCAGCTTGCCCCCCTTGGAGGCTCCCAGTTCGCGGAGCACGGAGGCGCCCCACGCGTCGGCGCAGGCACGTACCAGGTGCAGGCCACGGCCGTGTTCGGCTTCTGCCGCGGCTTCCGGCCCCGGCGATACGTCGGGTACGTCGGGCACGTCGGGCACGTCGCCGAAGCCCGGCGGGAGCTTCGGGTCGGAGTCCCATACGGCGACACAGAGCCGGTCGGGTTCGGTGGAGCGGATACGCAGGGCGTACGGGCCCTTGGTGTGCAGGTGCGCGTTGGTGAGCAGCTCAGAGGCCAACAGCTCGGCGGTGGCGGTGAGTTCCCCCAGGCCGTGCGCGGCGAGGACCGTACGGAGGGTCGCGCGGGCGATGCCCGGGGCGCGGGGATCGTGCGGGAGTTGGAGGGTGTAGGACCAGGGCGGCGATACGGTTGCCATGGAAAGTCTCCCGGTTCGGAGGCGAGTTGGGCGGTTTTGGCCGGTCGGTTCGGTTTGGGTGATCACGTTGCCCAGTGACCGCGGCCGCTCCGTCGAGCGGGGTGCTTCTGGGCGAGGGCGCCTAAAAAGAAGGTAGCGCGCAGTTGTAAGTTGTTAGACCAAGAAGCATGAAGTGCTTCGATGTTCACGCGTGTGGGTGACACGACAGTGCCGAAGGAGAGCGAAGTTGGCCATGAGAGGCACCCCCACCGGGCGTCAACTCCGGTTGGGGACCGAACTCCGCAAATTGCGTGAGAGGGCGGGCCTGACCTCGACGCAGGCCGCACAGCTCCTCGGCATCAAGCAGAACCAGGTCAGTAACATCGAAGCCGGCCGCCACGGCGTGAGCCCCACCCGGCTGCGTACCATCGCCTGCCATTACGACTGCTCGGACAAGGCCCTTGTCGAAGCACTCGCGGGCATGGCCCCGGGCCGCAGACGCGGTTGGTGGGAGGAGTACCGCGACCTCCTGCCGAGCCCACTGCTCGACCTGGCCGAGATGGAGCACCACGCGACGCTTCTGCGCGCAGGGATCACGGCCCACATTCCCGGCCTGCTCCAGATCCACGATCACGCTCGCGAGGTCTTCCGCCAGGTCGTGCCCGAACTCTCACCCCCGGACATCGAGCACCGGCTCTCGTTCCGGATCAAGCGCCAGGCCATCCTCTTCCAGGATTCCGCGATCCCTTACCAGGCGATCATCCACGAGGCCGCACTACGCATGCAGTTCGGCGGAGCTTCGGTCACCAGGAAGCAATTGCGACACATCCTCGGCATGAGTGAGCGCGCGCACATCGCAATCCAGGTCATCCCGTTCGCCGCGGGGGCCTACCCCGGGTCGGGTCAGTCGATCCTGTACGCCCACGGCTCCGTACCGCAGTTGGACACGGTGCACCTCGACCAGTCTCACGGCTCCGCGCTCATCGACGCCGAAGCACAGCTCGACAAGTACCGCGTACTCCTGGAGCGCATGGAAGCCACTGCTCTCAGCACAAAGGAATCGCGGGACATCATCCACACCATTGCCCAGGACCTGTGAAAGGAACCGAGATGCCCCCCCACACCTGGCAGAAGTCCTCGTACTGCGGCGAGGGCGAGGCCTGCGTGAACGTCGCCTCCGCCCCCGCCGGCACGATCCATCTCACCGAAAGCAGCGACCCCACCGGAGCGATACTCGGGACCACCCCGACCGCCCTCGAAGCCCTCCTGCGCACCCTCCAGCACAAGGAAACCCACCGTGGCTGAAATCCCCGCGGACCTCGACTGGGTCCGAGCCGCCCCCGAAGACGCGACGGGCCCCGGCCCCTGGATCGAGATCGCCTTCGGCGAGGGTGACGACGGGGAAGCCCCCGTCTACATCCGGGAGACGAACGACCCGGACAACGTCGTCACGACGAACCGCCGCAAGTGGGACGCCTTCGTCCTCGGCGTACAGGCAGGCGAGTTCGACCACTTCGTGGAGGACGCGGAGGGCGCGGAGGGCGCAGCGCCGTAGGCCGGCCTCGGACACCGCGTCACCCGAGTGGACCGCCCCGTATCGCCGCACACCGGCTCGCGCGGTCGGATGGAGGCATGGGCCCGTTGCCGGCGCAGCACCGGGCCCGTGACCGCGAAGAGTCAGGGCCGGCAAGGAGGGGCGATGCACGAGATGCGACCGGAAGTGGGCGCCGACAACGCCCTGGTCTGGCACGTGATGACCGCGAAGGAAAACCCTCTCACGCTGTGCGGGCAACGACTGGACCCGACGCAGCCGACCTCGGCACCGGACGAGACGACCGAGCACTACTGCTCCTCCTGCATCGCCTCCCTGAACGTCCGCTGATCATAGGCTCAACGGGGCGCACCGGTGGAGCCTTACCTTCGCCGTTGACGCCTTTGGGTCCTGGTACGAGGCGCGGCGCATGACCAGTACCCGTACACGCAGACGGGCGCACCGCCAAGCGGCCCGAGCCAACGCCGTGGCCCGGGCGGGGCGGTGCTGTACCGCGCCCCGGCAGGGCCGCGGGGCTGTGACATCGAGCGGCTCCGCCGCGTGGGCGCGCCCGGAGCGCCTGCGTGAGCCCTGTGCGGTCCGCGCACCGGCGCAGCATGCCCGACCAGCCTCTTCCCGTCAGCCACCACGGACAGCCGACGGTCCCACCCCGTACTCTCGACCACCAGAAGGCAGGCCGGTGAGCAGGTCTCGGGAGTTTAACCCCCTACGGCGACCCGCTGCACGAGATCGTCGAGCTGGCCTGCGATGATCATCCTTCGGCGTTCCAACAGCTCCCTGTAGACGGGCAACGGGACGGGTTCACCACTAGACGCTGCCTCCGTCAGCGCGAAGCGAGCTTCGACTTCCAACGCAAGGTAGGCCCTTCGGCGTGCGTGTGCCGCTTGCTGGTGCACCTCCGGTTTCAGAAATGCGATCGCAGCGCCAAGTCCTGCACTGACAAGCGCCAGCACAGCCGCTGGGATGCGGGCATCTGCTGAAGACAGTCCTGCTGCCCCCGAGATCCCAGCCAGCACAGCAGCTGGTAGCCCGAGCGCGGCATGGACGAATCGCCAGAACTGCCGACGGGAACGGCTCTTCCGTGATTGTTCAGCGCACTCAGCCTGAAGGTCGGCTACCTGACTTCCTACGACATCATCTGCCATGAAGCGAGCCTGTCACCCACAACCCTGATCTAGACGGCGTACGGCACACTCGCCAGCTGCGGCCGCCTCCGCGACGCGGTTGATGTTCGCCAGCCGCCGGTCCCAGTCGGCCGCGAGCGCGGCCATCCACCGCGCCGTCGCGTCCAGGGTGAGCGCCGCCTTATTGGGTCGACACCCACTCCTCTCTGCCCCTCCCCCCAAAGTTCCTGACACCCCGACACCTCCCCCCACGGTTCTCCGAGATAGCCTTCGCGAAGACTGAACGGGCGGAACGGGCGGAACGGGTGGCGTCTACTTACAGGAGACGGGCAACCGGAGCACATCGGCACGACGGACCAGCGCACACGGGACGGGGCGGGCTCGATGAGCGGGCGGAGTGGCGTCAGCCACGTGAGAAGGGGTTAACGACGGAACCACACGACAGGTTCCGGTTCGACTTCATTGCCCGGCGTGACCTGCCGTGATACACAGAGTGACCATGCGTCTCCCTGAGTCCCGCCCACTCCCCGCAGAGAGCTTCGCGCGGGCCGGCGGCAACGGATTCGCACGAAACCCGCCAATCAATGGCGCCAAGTCGACATCGGACAGCGACATTGTCGGCGAGAATGATGCCTGACCTCTGCACAGTGGCAGGGGGTGCGGAACTACCCACTAGGGGCGGTGACTTACATGTTTGTTGCAGCCGACAAAGGCGATATCAACACGATCATCGGCGGGATCGCCCCGGACTGGGGTCCCTTCGGCAACCTGGGCAACGAGGCGCGGATCATGATCGAGGTCGTGATGGCCGTGGCCATCCTGCTCTGCCTCGGCATCGCGATCTGGGGCGCGGCGAAACAGCGCATCGGCGCCACCGCCCTTCGCGACACCTTCAGTGCCGAGCAGGGCAAGGGACTCATCATCGCGGGCCTCACCGGAGTCTTCATCATCGGCTCACTCAGCACGCTCTTCACCATCGTGTACGGCATGTCCGTGTAGGCCGTCGCCGACTCGGCGCCCCTCAGACCCCGGCCGGGCGCGCCCGGTTCCCCTCTACCCCACCCATCCGACGTGCCCACCGGCTGAGGTTGCGTTTCCCTGATGTCGAGTCACCACACCGCGCCCGCACGAGTACCAGCGCGGCTACCGTCGTACTACGCGGTCAGCAACAGGTTGAGGGGGCATACGCGGCATGAGTCTCGGTGACGAGCACGGTTCGCGCGACGACGGCGGGTACGGCGGCACGGGCCAGACCCGTACGCGGCTCCCCGACGGTGGCGGCGACGTCTACGGCGGCGCACGGCGCACCGGCCGGTCGTCGTCCCGAAGCCTCGTCACGGTGGTGGGTGTGGTGGTGCTCCTGATCGCGGCCATCGCCTTCGCGAACCGTGATGGCGATGATTCCGGGTCGGGGGACGGGGGTGGCGAGAGAACGGATGCTGCCCCGACGGCCGCGTCGGGCCAGCGGCCGGTGGAGTCGAAGACCGGGGGGATTCCCTCCGGCTTCGCGCATGACGAGCAGGGGGCGGAGTCGGCTGCCGCCAACTATGCGGTGGCGCTCGGTTCGGCTGGCATGTTCAACACCGACCGACGACACGAGATCGTCGAAGCGGTGTACGCACCTGACATCGCCGCCGAGCGGCAGGCGAGCCTCGACCAGGCCTACTCCAGCGAGAAGTTCCTGACCAACATCGGCCTGAACAAGAACGGCACCGCGCCGAGTGGCCAGACCTTCGTCTCACGTGTCATTCCAGTCGGTACCAAGACGAAGTCCGCCGACACCGAGAATGCGTCCGTCGAGGTCTGGTTCACGTCGCTCTTCGGCCTGTCCGG
>CBFGQM010000006.1:0-36223 GCA_965650905.1 uncultured Streptomyces sp.
GCCCCGCCTCCACTCCGGCCTTCTACTACTCCGTCGGCAACGACACCGCCGCCGCGGGCGGCTGGCAGTCTCGCCCCGCGGCTGACCACGCCGGCCAAGGAGACGGGCGCGAGGCCGGTAGGGGTGAGGCGGCGGCGCGCGGTGTCTGCCTAACCCGGACACCGCCACTATCGTGAAGGGTGGAAGGCGCCTGACCTGGGTGTGTCCGCGGGAGCCGGTCGGAGGCGACGATGAACGGGGAACGACGCGGGCGGTCCGATCAGCACCTGCCGAAGCTGCGGCTGGACGAGTTGCTGGACGAACTACAGGCGCGGATCGACGCGGCGCGGGGCGCCCAGGATCGCGTGCACAGCCTGTTGGAGGCAGTGCTGTCCGTCGGGCGGGAGCTGGATCTCGCGCAGGTGCTCCGGCGTATCGTCGAGGCGGCTGTCGTGCTCGTGGACGCCGAGTACGGGGCCCTGGGAGTCATCGGTGACGACCGCATGCTCTCCGAGTTCCACACCGTCGGCATCAGTGACGAGCAGCGGGCCCGGATCGGGGACCTGCCCAGCGGCCACGGCATCCTGGGCGAGCTGATCCGGCATCCGGAGCCGCTCCGGCTGGCGGAGATCTCCGAGCATCCGTCGTCGTACGGTTTCCCGCCGCACCACCCTCCCATGCACTCCTTCCTCGGTGTGCCCATCCGGGTGCGCGACCAGGTGTTCGGCAACCTCTACCTCACCGAGAAGCGCGGCGCGGCGGAGTTCGACTCCGAGGACGAGTCGGTGCTATCAACCCTTGCGGTGGCGGCGGGTGTGGCCGTGGAGAACGCCCGCCTGTACGAGGAGACGCGGCTGCGTGAGCGCTGGCTGGGAGCGAGCTCCGAGGTCACTCGTGCCCTGCTGTCGGGCGCCCCGAGCACAGACGTCCTGGGGCTGATCGTGGAGCAGGCGCGGCAGATCGCCGACGCCGATGCCGGGATGATCGCCGAAAGGGTGCCCGAGGAGAACGCGCTGCGGCCGCTGCTCGCTGTCGGGCTGGACGCGGGGCGGCGCAGCGGTCTGGTGATGTTGGGGGAGGATGGGTTCGTGGCCGCTGTTCTGACCAAGGCGGAGCCGGCGGTGAGTGTCGACATCCATGAGGATGCCCGGACCAGCGGGGACGCGGCGCAGTGGGCCGGGCTGGGGCCCGTGGTCGGTGTGCCGCTGGAGGCCGGCGGCAAGGCGGGCGGTGTGCTGCTGCTGGGGCGAGCGTCGGGGCGTACGCCGTTCACGGACGCTGACACACGTCCCCTGCTCGGGTTCGCGGGGCAGGCGGCACTGGCGTTGGAGCTGGCCGAGCGGCGCCGGGACGCCGAGCAGATCGCGCTGCTGCGGGACCGTGACCGGATCGCGCGCGATCTGCATGACCTGGCCATTCAGCGGCTGTTCGCGGCCGGGATGACGCTCCAGAGCACCCAGCGCTTCGTCGATCATCCAGAGGCCGTGGAGCGGCTGTCGCGGACCGTGGACGACCTGGACGAGACCATCAAGATCATCCGGTCCACGATCTTCGGACTGCGGACACACGGCGGTGGGGCGAGGCAGGGCAGCGGTCTGCGGGGCCGGGTGTCGGACGCGGTGACGGCGGCGGCCTCGTCTCTGGGCTTCGCTCCCGCGCTGCGGGTCGAGGGCCTGGTCGATACGGATGTGCCAGGTGATGTCGCTGATCACGTGCTTGCGGTACTCGGCGAGGCCCTGAGCAACGTGGCCCGGCACTCGGCGGCTGGCTCGGTCGACGTGCATCTGCGCTGCGCCAAGGGAGAGTTGGCCCTCACGGTGACCGATGACGGTCGCGGGATACCGGAGGGTGTCGCGCGCAGTGGGCTGAAGAACCTGGAGGAGCGGGCCGTCGCGCTCGGCGGGGAGCTGCGGATCAGTGAGCGGCTGGAGGGAGGCGGTACCCGAGTGCTGTGGCGGGTGCCGGTGCAGTCGCGGCAAGGATGACCGCCGTCGGCTTGCCGGTGAGTCGGGCTCAGCGTGCCGGGCGCTCGCTCGCCTCGGGGTGCTCAAGGTGCGACGCGAGGACAGCGGCCTGGACCCGCCGCTGTACGCCGAGCTTGGCCAGGAGCCGGGAGATGTGGTTCTTGACGGTCTTCTCGGACAGGTAGAGCTTCCTGCCGATCTCACGGTTGGTGAGCCCATCACCGATCAGGGCGAGGATGTCCCGCTCGCGCGGCGACAGGCTCGCCAGCTCCGGGGCGATGGCCGGTTCCCCGGACGGGTCGGCGCGCAGCGAGCGCATCAGCCGGGCGGTCGTCTCCGGGTCGAGCATGGATCGTCCGGTAGCGACCGTGCGCACCGCCGAGACCAGGTCGGAGCCCCTGATCTGCTTGAGCACATAGCCGGCGGCCCCGGCCATGATCGCGTCGAGCAGCGCCTCCTCGTCGTCGAACGAGGTCAGCATCAGGCAGGCCAGCTCGGGCATGCGGCTGCGCAGCTCGCGGCAGACGGTGATGCCGTCGCCGTCCGGCAGGCGTACGTCGAGAACGGCCACGTCGGGGCGGAGCGCAGGGCCCCGGGCGAGCGCATGCTCGGCGTTTTCGGCGTCTCCGACCACCGAGATGTCGGGTTCGGCGTCCAGGAGGTCCGTCAGACCGCGGCGCACGACCTCGTGGTCGTCGAGCAGAAAGACCCGGATCGGGTGCTCCTCGGTGAAGGTGCGCGGCTCGGCCATCTCGACCCCTCGTTCCCCGGAACGCCGGTAGGGCGGACTGCGGACTGCCCCTGACAACGATCGTCACGCGCCGGGGCCGGATGCACCAGGGCCGATCGGCCCCTGTCGTGCCGGTGGCCGCGGTGGGGCCGGTCGGTCCCTGCAGGGGACCTGTGGCCCTTCCACGAAGACTGCTCGCGCAGGCACGCTCGAGTTATCAGCCGTTACTGAGGAGGTGGAGACCATGACGCGCACGATCATCGTCGGCCTCGACGGCTCGCCCGAAAGCCGGGCCGCCGCCGAGTGGGCTGCCCGCGAGGCGAAGCTGCGCGGCCTGCCGGTCAAGGTGCTCCACGTGTGGGAGCCAGTTCCGGAGCCCATGGCACAGGCTCCGCTGCTCGGCGCCGAGACCCATCAGTACTGGACCGAGAAGATTCCCCGCGATGCTGCCGAGGGTCTCCGGCTGCGCCATCCAGGCGTCGAGGTGATCGCAGAGCATCTGGCCGGTCGCCCGAGCGAGATGCTGTGCGAGGCAGCGAAGGGAGCCGAGTTGCTCGTCCTCGGCTCGCGTGGCCTGAGCGGGATCGGCGGGTTCCTGGTCGGTTCGGTCGGCCTCGCCGTCGTCGCGCACGCCGAGTGCCCCGTGATCCTGGTCCGGGCCGGTGAGCAGGCGGCGGACGAGCACGAGATGGACCCGGCGGGCATACCGTCGGCCGCGACGCGGTACCGGCCGGTCGTGCTCGGCATCGACATCGACAACCTCGATGCCTCGGTGTTCGAGTTCGCCTTCGACGAGGCTGCCCGGCGCGACACCAGCCTGCGGGCCGTGCACGGGTGGAGCCTGCCTCCGTACTACATGGACGGTCCCACCACCGACCTGGAACGGTACGGCCAGATCGCCCACTGGCACGCCTCCGCACTCGCCGAGGCACTGAGCTTGTGGCGGCAGAAGTACCCGTCCGTCGAGGTGGTCGAGGAGTCCCCATCAGGCAGCCGGGCGGGCCACCTGATCGACGCCAGCCACAGGGCCTCGCTGGTCGTCGTCGGCCGACGGATACGCCACCACCCGTTCGGGGTGCACATCGGTCCGGTCACACATGCTGTCCTGCACCACGCCACGGCCCCCGTCGCCGTCGTCGCGCACGACTGACACACCAGCCCAAGGGCGACGGTCCGGCCGACCAGCCGCGCGGAGTACCAGGGATTTACAGGGCGGGCGCCGTAGGGCCGATCGGCCCCCGGCTGACCCGGACAGCCCACAGGGCGCTTTTGGGACGCGCTGGATGCTTGAAGCGTCGGCAGCGGCCGAGCGGCTCGGAGGAGACCACCATGACGCACGATGTGCTCGACCACCTCCCGGTCCACGCCTTGCTCGCGGACGGCACCACCGTGTGCATACGCCCCGTGAGGCCCGACGATCACGAGCGGCTGCGGAGCTTCTACGAGGAGATGTCCCAGGAGAACCTGCGGCTGCGATTCTTCGCGGCGAGCCGCCGTTCCGCCGCGATGGCCGCCGACCGGGCCTGCACGCCGGCGCGCCCGGGCTACCGGGCCCTGCTCGCCGAGACGCGGGGCAAGGTGATCGGGCTCGCCGAGTACGACAGCGGCGGCGAGGAGGCTACGGCCGAGATCTCCGTCGCGGTCGCGGAAAGCGTGCACCACCGGGGCGTGGGCACCCTGCTCGTCGAGCACCTGGTCTCCGCCGCGCGCGCGAACGGCATCACCACCTTCACGGCCGACGCGCTGAGCGAGAACCATGAAGTGCTCCGGCTCTTCGCCGACCTCGGCCTGCGTACCGCCCGGCACTTCGACGGCCCCGACGTGCGCTGCACCATTCGGCTGGACCAGGACGACGCCTACCTCTCGGCCGTGGAGGAGCGGGGCCGGGCCGCCGACGTGGCCAGCCTGCAGCCGCTCTTCCGGCCGGACGCGGTCGCCGTCGTCGGCGCCGGGCGCAGGCCCGGGTCAGTGGGCCGGGCGATCCTGCACCACCTGAAGGCCGGCGGCTTCACCCGGCATCTGTTCGCAGTGAACCCCGCCGCCACCGCGATCCTTGGCGTGCCCTGCCACCCGTCGGTCAGTGTCCTGCCCAGGACCCCCGATTTCGCGGTTCTCGCCGTGCCCGCCGCCGCGGTGCCGGCCACCGCCGAGGAGTGCGGCAAGGCGGGCGTACGGGCTCTCCTGGTCGTCACCGCCGGCCTCGACGCCGACCAGGCCCGGGCGCTCATGGCCGCCTGCCGCACGTACGGCATGCGGCTCGTCGGCCCGAACTGCCTGGGCATCTCCAACACGGATCCGCACGTCAGTCTCGACGCGACCTTCGCCGCCGACCATCCGCGCTCCGGTACGGCGGGGGTCGCCGTGCAGTCGGGCGGCGTCGGCATCGCGCTCCTCGACGGGCTGTCCCGCCTCGGCATCGGCGTGTCGACCTTCGTCTCCCTCGGCGACAAATACGACGTCAGCGGCAATGACATGCTCCAGTGGTGGGAGAGCGACGGCCGCACCGACCTCGCGCTGCTGCACCTGGAGTCGTTCGGCAACCCGCGCGCGTTCTCCCGCACGGCCCGGCGCGTGACCCGCCGTATGCCCGTGCTCACCGTGGACGCCGGCCGCACCGAGGCGGGCCGACGGGCGGCCGCCTCGCACACCGCGGCGGCCGCCACCCGCACCATGACCCGGCAGGCGCTGTTCACCCAGGCCGGTATCACCGCCACCCGCTCGGTCGGCGAACTCCTGGAAACCGCCGCCCTGCTGCACACCCAGCCGCTCCCAGCGGGTAACGGCGTTGCCGTCGTCACCAACGCGGGCGGCATCGGCGTGCTTGCTGCCGACGCCTGCGCGGAGGCGGGGCTCGCGCTGTCGTCGTTCGGCGACGAGCTGACCCATGACCTGCAGGCCGTGCTGCCTGACGGAGCCGCGATCGGCAATCCGGTGGACGCCACGGCCGCGGTGACCGAAGAGCAGCTCAGCGCGTGTGTCGACCGGCTGATGACGTACGTCGGCATCGACGCGGTGCTCGTGGCCCTGGTGCCCACGGCGGTCGCCGAGGCGACCGGCGACGACCTGGTGAGGGCGGTGACCCGCATCCCGGGACGCCGGGACCGGCCGGTCGCCGTCGTACGGCTGGAGCAGGGCGTTCCGGTGACGCTGCTGCCCGCATCCGACGGCGGCACGATCCCCTCGTACGCCGAGCCGCAGGCCGTGGCCCGGGCCCTGGCCCACGCAGCGCGCCGCGCCGCCTGGCTCAGCCGGCCCCTCGGCACGGTCCCGGAACTGGAAGGCATCGGCACGCGGCGCGCTCACGAGATCGCCGAGGAGCATCTCGCCGTGTGGCCGGACGGCGGCTGGCTCGACCCGCGCACCTGCGCGGAACTCCTCGACTGCTACGGCATCCCCCAGATTCCGTGGGCCTGGGCGGAGACAGAGGATGAGGCGGTCCTCGCGGCCCGGCGGCTGCGGGGCGCGGACGGCCGGGTGGTGCTGAAGGCGTACTGGCCGGGACTGGTGCACAAGACCGAGGAGCGTGCCGTCCATCTCGACCTCCAAGGGGACGCCCAAGTGCGGGCGGGCTTCCGGGATTTCGAGACACGGTTCGGCGACCTGCTGAGCGGGCTGATCATCCAGCCGCTCGCCGAGCGCGGCACCGAGCTGTTCGCCGGTGTCGTCCAGGACGAGGTCTTCGGGCCGCTCGTCCTGTTCGGGCTCGGCGGTACGGCCACGGAGGTACTGGCAGACCACGCCGCCCGTCTCGCGCCACTCACCGACCACGACGTGCACGACCTGATCACGTCCCCGCGCTGCGCACCGCTGCTGTTCGGCTCGCGCGGCGGCCGGCCCGTCGACCTCCCTGGGCTTGAGCAACTGCTGCTGCGCCTGTCCCGGATGGCGAGCGACCTTCCGCAGCTCGCGGAGGCCGACTTCAACCCGGTCCTCGCGACACATGGCGCGGTCACCGTGCTCGACGCCCGACTGCGCCTGCTGCCGCGCCGGGTCCAGGACCCCTATCTGCGCCGACTCCGCTGAGTCAGCCGCGTCGGCCGAGCCAGCCGAGGAGGACTCACCATGAAACACAACAAGGTCGGCTCCGTGATGACCATGGACGTGGTTCGGGCCGTCTACGGAACCCCGTTCAAGGAAGTGGCCAGGCTGCTCGCCGACCACCGGATCAGTGGACTGCCCGTGGTGGACGAGGACGACCGAGTCACCGGCGTCATCTCCGAAACCGACTTGATGGCCCACCAGGCCGCGACGCCCGACCCGGACGAGCCCAGCCGCGGCTTCCGGTTCGCCACGCTGAGGCCCACCGCCCGGCGTCGGACCGCGAAGGCGACGGCGCGCAGGGCCGGTCAGCTGATGAGCACGCCGCCGGTCACCGTGCACGCCGACGACACCATCATCGAGGCCGCGCGGACCATGGCCCAGCGGCACGTGGAACGGTTGCCGGTACTCGACGAAGAGGACCGGCTGGTCGGCATCGTCACCAGGCGCGACCTGCTCCAGGTCTTCCTGCGACCCGACGCGGACATCCGCGACGAGGTGATCGACGAGGTACTGGTACGTGCGATGTGGCTGGCACCCAGCAGCATCGACGTCTCCGTCAGCGAAGGCGTGGTCACGCTCGCCGGCCAACTGGAACGCAAGAGCGAGACGGCTATCGCCGCCTCCATGACCCGGCAGATCGACGGCGTGGTCGCCGTCGTCGACAAGCTCACCTGGCGCCTGGACGACACGCGTCTGCGGCCGGACGAACAGGCGCTGCACGGCGTGGCCGACGAATGGCTGCGCAAACTGTGAGAGGAGGCGGATCATCATGCCGACGAACGTTCTGGTCGCCTACGGAACAACGAACGGATCGACGGCGGAGATCGCCGAGGCCATCGCCGAGGTCCTGCGCAAGGACGGGCTGACGGTCGATGCCCTCCCGGCCCGGTCCGTGCCGAGCGCGGCGCCGTACGACGCCGTCGTGGTCGGCGGCGGGCTGTACGCCGGTCGCTGGCACAAGGACGCCCGCCGCTTCGTCCGGCGCCGTCGCAAGGCCCTGGCCGAACGCCCTCTGTGGTTCTTCAGCAGCGGCCCGCTCGACCCCTCGGCAACAGAGCGGGACATCCCGCCCGTGCCCGGGGTGAAGAAGGCCATGGTCCGGCTCGACGTCAGGGAGCACATCACCTTCGGCGGCTGCCTGCAGGAGGGTGCGAAGGGCTGGGTCGCCCGGATGATCGTCCGGAACGGAAAGGGCGGGGACTTCCGGGACTTCGACCGGATCAGGGCATGGGCGGAGCGGATCGGCCAGGAGCTGGCGAGTTGACGGGAAGGGCTGCGGCCGGGGGCGTGTCGCCGAAGTCGAGCCCTGCCCAGGGCTCAGCCCCGGCCCCGGCCTCTGGCGGTCAGCGGGGCCCTGGGACCGGTCGGCCCGCGGTGACGTTGTCAGCTTCGGCGCCCGGCGTAGCGGCCACGTCATCGGGCAGGCACGGGAGCACTTCGAAGACGCCCGCCAGACCTGCGTGCCGGAGGGTCCGCCGGAAGAAGGTGTTGTCGGTGACCACACGTAGTTGGCCGTGCCGTGCCATGACCCGGTTCCGCGCTCGGCACACGACCCCCAGCCCGGTGCAGTCCATGAACGACACCGGACCCAGGTCCAGTACCAGGTCGGGACACGGGCCGGCGGTCAGTGCATCCAGGCGCGCCGCCAGACTCGGTGCCGTGAGCAGGTCGATCTCGCCACGCACTGTCACAACGGTGGTGCCGCCGACCGTGTGCTCCGTGGGATGCGGAGTGGACCCGATGGAAGTGTCGGACATGGCTTCAGCAAAGCCGGGCGAATGGGGCGTGCGATAGGGCCGACCGGCCCTGTTGCCCGGGTCCGGTGGTGCCTTCGTCAGTGCGGTTGCGGATCGGCCGTCGGAAAGGACTCCTGTCCGGTCGTCGGACGGGGCCGACCGGCCCATGCGCCTTCCGGCAGACCGCGACAAGCTGGGTGTGCGGTGCAATCCCGGCATAGTGCCCACGCGGGGCTTCACGCCTCCAGGTCGATGGTGATCTCCGGCGGCTGGTGCAGCGTGTTGTGGACCGTGCAGTGGGACGCGACGGCCAGCAGGGCCGCGTGGCGCTGGGCAGAGAGGGCGGGCGGCGGGACGACGGTGACGTGGACGGATGCGACGCGGGCCGGCCGGTCGGGAGCCATGGTGAACTCCGTACGAACCCGCAGGCCCGAGCGGTGCAGGCCGTGGCGGTGCAGATAGCGGCCCGCGTAGAAGGCGACGCAGGTGGCCAGCGACGCGGCGAACAACTCCGTGGGCGTGGGTGCGGTGTCCCTGCCGCCCGCGTCCGTGGGCTGATCGACCATCAGCTGGTGACCACGGACGTCCACGGTGTACGCGTCCCCTTCGACATGGGCGACGTCCAGCGTGTGCACGTCCGGTGCCTTCGGTTGCTGTTGCATGCTCGCCTCTGTCATGGGGAGTCACCTCGTGTCGCTGCTGGTCTCACCTGCGCCGGCCGCCCGTCCGGCCTCCAGGCGGGCGACCGGCACGCGGAAGGGAGAGCAGGAGACGTAGTCGAGTCCTGTGGCGTGGAAGAAGTGGACGGAGACGGGGTCGCCGCCGTGTTCGCCGCACACGCCGATCTTCAGGTCGGGGCGGGCGGCACGGCCTTCGGCGACGGCGATGCCCACCAGGCGGCCGACGCCCTCGCGGTCGATCGTCTCGAAGGGGGAGGCGGCGAACACGCCCTTGTCGAGGTAGGCGGAGAAGAAGGCCGCCTCGACGTCGTCACGGGAGAAGCCCCACGTGGTCTGGGTGAGGTCGTTCGTGCCGAAGGAGAAGAACTCGGCTTCCTCGGCGATCCGGCCAGCCGTGAGCGCGGCCCGGGGCAGTTCGATCATCGTGCCGACCGGACAGTGAACAGGGACGCCGGACTCGTCCGAGACCTCGCCCAGTACCTGTTCCACTTCCTCGCGGACCAGCCGGAGTTCCGTGACGTGCCCGACGAGCGGCACCATGATCTCCGCCTCGGGGGAGCCCCCGGCCCTCGTGCGCTCCACGACCGCTTCGGCGATGGCTCGCACCTGCATGGCGACCAGCCCGGGGACCACCAGGCCGAGGCGCACGCCGCGCAAACCGAGCATGGGGTTGTCCTCGTGCATGCGCCGCACGGCGGCGAGCAACTCGGCGTCGCGGGGGTTCGGCTGCTCGCCGCGGGCCTCGGTGGCGGCGATGCGGACGGCGAGATCCGTGTGATCGGGCAGGAACTCGTGAAGGGGCGGGTCGAGCAGGCGGATGGTGACCGGCAGGCCGTCCATCGCCTCAAGGATCCCGGCGAAGTCCTGCCGCTGGAGAGGGAGCAGCGCGTCCAGAGCACGGTCGCGGGCGGCGTCGTCGCGGGCCAGGATCATCTCCTCGACCAGTTTGCGGCGCTCACCGAGGAACATGTGCTCGGTGCGGCACAGGCCGATGCCCTGTGCGCCGAACCGACGGGCACGGGCCGCGTCCTCGGGTGTGTCGGCGTTGGCTCGTACCTCCAACCTCCGTACTTCGTCGGCGAGCTGGAGAGCGCCTGCCACGGACTCCACCACACCGGCGGAGTGCTCGCCGGTCTCCAGGTGGCGCATCACCGCCGAGTCGACCAGCGGGACCGCTCCCGCGTACACAGCACCTGTGGAGCCGTCGATCGAGATCACCATGCCCTGGTCGACAATGGTTCCGTCGCGCGTGGTGAAGCGGCGGGCCTCGGTGTCCACCGAGAGTTCCTCGGCGCCGCAGACGCAGACCTTGCCCATGCCGCGTGCGACGACGGCAGCGTGCGACGTCTTGCCGCCGCGGCTGGTGAGTACGGCCTGGGCGGCGACCATGCCGGGCAGGTCGTCGGGCGTAGTCTCTTCACGGACGAGGATGACCTGCTCGCTGGTCGCGGCCCGCCGGACCGCCTCGGCGGAGTCGAAGACGGCCGTGCCGACCGCGGCACCGGGCGAGGCCGGGATTCCGTGGGCGAGCGGTTCGCCGGTCGCCGAGGTGTCGAAGCGGGGGAACATCAGCCGGGTGAGCCCGGCACCGCTCACCCGGGCCAGCCCCTCCTCACGGGTGATGAGCCCTTCCTCGGCCAGCTGGGCGGCGATCGTGAACGCGGCTTCGGCGGTGCGCTTGCCGACCCGGGTCTGGAGCATCCAGAGGGTGCCGCGTTCGATGGTGAACTCGATGTCGCACAGGTCCCGGTAGTGCTGCTCCAGCGTGCGCATGTGATCGCGCAGTTGGTGGTACGAGCGCGGGTCCAGGCGTTCGAGCTCGGCGAGGGGCACGGCGTTGCGGATGCCGGCGACGACGTCCTCGCCCTGTGCGTTGGGCAGGTAGTCGCCGTACAGGCCGGGGCGTCCGGTGGCCGGGTCGCGGGTGAAGGCGACGCCGCTGCCGGAGTCGGGGCCGAGGTTGCCGTAGACCATGCGCTGCACGGTGACGGCGGTGCCCAGGCCGTCGGGGATGTGCTCGCGGCGGCGGTAGAGGCGGGCGCGTTCGCCGTTCCAGGAGCGGAAGACGGCGAGGATCGCCCGGCGCAGCTGCTCGGCAGGCGACTGGGGGAAGCGGTCCCCTGTCTCCTCATGGATGAGCTGCTTGTAAGCCTCGACGAGTTCGGCGAGGTCGGCGGCGTCCAGGTGCAGGTCGTCCGGGGCGCCCCGCAGCTCCTTCAGCCGGGTCATGATCCGGTCGAACAGGGCCCCGTCGACACTCATGACCGTGCTGCCGAACATCTGGATGAGGCGTCGGTAGGAGTCCCAGGCGAAGCGTTCGTTGCCCGAGACCTTGGCCAGGCCCAGGACGGAGTCGTCGTTGAGACCGATGTCCAGGACCGTCTCCATCATGCCGGGCATGGAGAAGCGGGCCCCGGAGCGCACGGACACCAGCAGCGGGTCGTCCGGCTGTCCGAGGTGCCGTCCGGCGTCGGACTCGACGGCCGACAGGTGCCGGGAGACCTCCCGGGACATGCCCTCCGGCTCGGTGCCGGTCGCCAGGAAGGCCCGGCACGCCTCGGTGGAGACGATGAAACCCGGCGGGACCGGCAGGCCCAGCCGGGTCATCTCGGCGAGGTTCGCGCCCTTGCCGCCGAGCAGGACGGCCAGGTCACGGCCGCCCTCCGTGAAGTCGTACACGTAACCGGCCATGACACCGCGCTCCTCGGCTCCGCAGCTCTCTACGGCAGCTGTGTGGACTTTCGTCCCTTCCAGGGTCGGACGGTCGTCCCGGTGAGGGCAGGTGCCACCCGACCCTCCCGGTGGGGCCGCTCGGCCCAAGCGCGCACAGTGCCCGGTGGAAGACGCTGTCATTGGAGAAGAGGTGAACGAAATGACCAGCACGATCGAGCGGCCCCCCAGCCTGCCAGTGCTGTCCGCCCCGACCGACTGGGCGGAGGCAAGTTTCCCCGTGATGGACACCGTTCCGGAAACGCACGGCATCCATGTGGAAGAGCGCCTGAACGACGCGACGTATGTGCTGCTGGCCGAGCTTCCGGGAGTTGACGCCGAGGACATCGAGATCACCATCATGGGAGGCATCCTGAGCCTGCGCGCCCAGCGCAGCGTGGTGACCACCGAGAAGCAGATCGTCTACGGCCACTACACTCCGCTGCCGACCGGGGCGAAGGGCGACGAGGCTACGGCGGAGTACCGGCATGGTGTCCTGACCATCACGATGCCGGTGCTGGAGACGGGGCCCGGCACCCGAGTCGCCCCGGCGCGGGAGCCTCTGAGCGTGACAGTGCCCTGAGTCGCACATGAATGCTCCCTCGTGTGTCCAGGAGCTGCTGGTGCATCGGAGGGAACGGCATTTGAACAGCTGCGTCCACCGAGCGGCTCATGCCCGGAATGTGGCTTTGCGCCCGCCCGCGACGGCCCGCTGGCCGGTCGTGGGTGGGCCTGACTGCGGGGCCGTCCCTGGCAGCGACCGAACAGCGTTTCGCGACCGGCTGTTGCGGGTGTGACGGTGAGAGTGAACCTGGAAACGGCCCGACAGCGAGGCGGTGGGAACGATGAGGCTGGAACTGCCCCTGGTCGTGGGCGTGGACGGATCGGACGGTTGCCTGGTGGCTCTCGACTGGGCGGTGGATGAAGCCGGCCGGCACAGCCTTCCGCTGCGGCTGGTATACGCCTCCCTCTGGGAGCGTTATGAGGGCATCACCCCGTCGGTCAGTTCGGAACGCCCGTCGGAGCAGGTGATGGCGGACCACATCGTCGCCTCCGCGGCGGAGCGCGCCCGGCGGCGCAACTCCGACCTGAAGGTGTCCACCGACGTCCTCCAGGCCGAAGCGGCGGACGCGCTCCTGCGGGAGAGCAACAACGCCTCCGCCCTGGTCACCGGGTCGCGGGGCCGTGGCGAGCTGAAGGGACTGCTGCTCGGTTCCGTCGGTCTTGCCGTGGCGGCCCGCGCGCACTGTCCGGTGATCGTGGTGCGTGGCGACAAGGCCGGCTTGGCCGGTACCCATGAGCGGATCCTCCTCGGTGCCGGGGACGCGGCTGCCAGCGGGGAGGCGGCGCGGTTCGCCTCCCGTGAGGCCGAGGTGCGTGGGTGCATCCTCGACGTCGTCCGGGCCTGGCGCTGCCCCGCGCATGAGACCGCCGATGTGGCCGCGCTCGCCGAGACTCCCGCCCGGTACCACGAGGAGCGGGCCCGCGCCCAGCTGGACGAGCTGCTCCGCGACGCGGTCGCCGATCACCCAGCCGTGCGGGTGCGCCGTACGACGGTGGAGGGGCCAGCCCGCAAGGTGCTGGTGGACCGTTCGGCTGCGGCCGACCTCGTGATCGTCGGAGCGCGGCGGCGGCAGGGCCACTTCGGGCTCCAGCTCGGCCGGGTGGCCCACACACTCCTGCACCACGCCCAGTGCCCTGTTGCGGTCGTGCCGCAGCACGTATGAGTACTGCGGCGTCGGTAGCCGCGCAGGCGTCGCTCACGGGTCATGGCCCCTCAGCTCTCCCGCTCTGCGCCACGTACTACGGTGACGGGGCAGTACGCGTGGTGTAGCAGTGCCTGGCTGACCGAGCCGAGCAGCAGTCCCGTGAAGCCGCCGCGGCCGCGGGCACCGGCCACGACCAGCTGTGCTTCGCGGCTGGCCTCGATCAGGGCCGGGCGGACCCGGGAGCGGACCAAGCGCCGCTGCACGGTGACACCGGGATGGCGTTCCTGCCATGGAGACAGCGTGTCGTCCAGCAACCGCTGCTCCTCCTCGCGGAGCCGCTCGATGTCCACCACCACGTTCAGAGGATCACCAGGACCCTCGTAGGCCCGCTCACTCCAGGTGTTCCACACGTGCAGGGCCAGCAGGTCCACGCCGCGCAAAGACGCCTCGGCGAAGGCGAACGCGACGGCTTTCTCGCCCGCCGGTGAGCCGTCGACCGCCAGCAGCACGGGACCGCTGGGGTCCGGTCGGCCGCGCACCACCAGCACCGGGCAATGGCCGTGCGCGGCCAGGTGCACGGCGGTGGAGCCCAGCAGAAGGCTCCCGAACGCGCCCAGTCCGCGGCTGCCGACCACGACGAGCCCTGCGGTACGCGACTCGATCTCCAGCACCATCAGTGGCTCGCCGACGGTGACCTCTCGCGTTGTTTCCACGTGTGGCGCTGCTCCGCGGGCCCGCTGCTCGGCCTCGATCATTGTGCCGTCCACCAGCTCACGCACCCCCGCCGCAGCCGGATTCCACGGAGGTCCGCCGGGCGGCACGTGTATCGACGGCCACCCGAAGGCGTGTACGAGCCGCAGGGCCACGCCGCGCAGGTCGGCCTCGCGTGCCGCGACCTCTACCGCGTGCAGACTCGATGGAGAGCCATCCACTCCCACGACGACCGGATTCGCCACGACAAACTCTCCTTCTCACCTGGCGGCCGACCCTGACCGCCGCAGGGGTCGGCCGGCACGGGTGTACCGTCGCCCTCCTTCCAGCCTTCACCAGCCTGCGACACGCCGCATCGTGCGGTGGAAAGAAACGAGCCGCGCGCCACGCGCCCGCGAAGCCGTGGCGTGGCGGCACCGGGCGGCCGGGGTGAGGCTGGAAGAACAGTGAACGGACGGGCGGTGCGGAGACCCCTGGAGGTGCCATGGCTGGTGCGGACGGGCGTCGGCCGATCGTGGTGGGTGTCGACCCGGATCCCTCGAAGCGACTGGCCCTCGCCTGGGCCGCCGACGAGGCGGACCGACGTCACCTGCCGCTGCGGCTCGTCCACGCCCAGGGTGTGCCGACCGGCGGATACCGGTCGGGCGAGGCGCGGCCGTCCTGGGAGGAGTGGCACCGGGCGCTGCACGGGCTGGGTGATCAGGTGCTCAAGGAGGCGGTCGCCTTTGTCGAGTCCCGGCGTCCGGCGGTGGAGGTGTCGACGCTGCTGGCGGAAGGAGAGCCGGCGTGGGTCCTGCGCGAGGAGGCTCGGGGCGCCGCCCTGGTCGTGGTGGGCTCCTGGCACCTGAGCAGGCGGCGCGAGATGTTCTCCTCCGCCTCCGTGGTCCTCCCGCTCACCGCCCACGCTCCCTGCCCGGTCGCGATGGTGCCGGAGCCGGAGCACGTCAGCCAGCAGCCCGCGTACTTCGTGGTCGGCGTCGACGGCAGCCCGCATTCGGCCGCGGCGGTGGATGTGGCGTTCGAGGAGGCGGCCCTGCGCGGAGCGCTCCTGAGGGCCCTGTACGTGTGGCATCCGCCGCTCCTCGGTGTCCTCGATGAGGAAGCCGCGGTGCGGGAGTGCCGCCGGGTGCTCTCGGAGACGGTCGCGGGCCGCACCGCGACGCACCCGGAAGTGGAGCTGCACCACGAGGTCGTACGCGGACACCCGGTGCAGGTCCTGACGGAAGCCTCGGAACACGCCCTGGGCCTGGTCGTGGGAACCAGGGGGCACGGAGGCTTCACCGGCATGCTGCTGGGCTCGGTAAGCCAGGGAGCGCTGCACCACGCCCGCTGCCCCGTCATCACGGTCCCGGCGTGAGGCAGCGAACGGCCCGGGACCTGTTTCCCGGACTTTCCTGTCCTTGCCGGTCGGCCCGTCACACGATGAGAGAGCGCCGCCGGTCATGAGCGGCGAACAGGCCAGTACAGACCCGCTGGTAGCGGGCGGAGGGAGGGGCGAGGCGGTCGGTACCACGTCCCGTTCCAGCACGCGTCCTGCGGTACCGGAACTCCCCGCCGGTGAGGTCTTCTCCGCGCTGGGCACCTCACGGCGCGGTCTGCCTACGGCTCAGGCACAGGACAGGCTGGAGAAGTACGGGGCCAACGAACTGCCGCGCGCGGGGCGCCGCGCCGTGTGGCGGCAGTTGGGTGCACAGTTCACGGATCTCTTCGCGGTGGTACTGATCGTCGCCTCGGGGATCACCTTCCTGGCGTACGCGCTGGAGCACCCGCGTGACATCGGCACCTTCCAGCTGGCGGTGGCGATCCTGGGCGTCGTGGTCCTGAACGCCGCTATCGGCTTCGCACAGGAGTACTCCGCCGAACGAACGGCTCAGGCTCTGGAGGCGATGGTGCCCCACACCTGCCGGGTGCTGCGCGGCGGTGAACGGCTGGAGCTGCCCGCCCGGGAGCTGGTGCCGGGCGACGTGGTGGTGCTGGAGGCCGGGGACGCCGTGTCGGCGGACTGCCGGGTGGTGGAGGCGCACGAGCTGGCGGTGAACAACGCGCCGCTGACCGGGGAGAGCAACGCCGTCGGCCGCACGGCCGACCCGGTGGCAACCGGACCACCGTTGGAGGCCCGCAACTGCGTGTTCATGGGGACCGACGTCGTCGCCGGCTCCGGGCGGGCCGTGGTCTTCGCCACCGGCGCGGCGACCGAGTTCGGACGGATCTACCGGCTGGCCGCGGCCGCCCCGCGGCAGAAGACCCCGCTGCAGCTCCAGGTGGCTTCGATGGCGCGGCGGGTGGCGGGGGCGGCCCTGGCGATCGGTGCCCTGATGTTCGCGGTGCGACTGCCCACCGGCGAGTCCGCGGTGACCCTGTTCGTGTTCGCACTGGGTGTGATGGTGGCACTGGTGCCGGAAGGGCTGCCCGCGACGCTGTCGGTGTCGCTGGCGATCGGCGTACGGCGAATGGCACGCCGCCACGCCCTGATCAAACAGCTGCTGGCGGTGGAGGCGCTCGGGTCGACCACGGTCGTGTGCACCGACAAGACCGGGACGCTCACCCAGGCGGAGATGACCGTCACCCAAGTGTGGGCGGGAGGTGCGCCGCACCCGGTGAGCGGTGTGGGGTACGAGCCGAGCGGCGAGGTCGCCGATGCCGCGCCGGTGCGTGAGCTGCTGCGGGTGGCGGGCCTGTGCTGCAACGCCCGGCTTGTTCCACCTACGGGCCCCCGGGAGCACTGGCGGGTGCTCGGAGACACCACGGAGGGAGCGCTGCTCGTCGTCGCGGCCAAGGCCGGTCTGGATCTGGGCGCGGAGGAGGCGGCCGCGCCGCGGGTGACGGAGTTCCCCTTCGACTCGGGCCGCAAGCTGATGACCACGGTGCACAAGACCGGCGCGGGCTACCAGGCGTGCGTCAAGGGGGCGCCCGGAGAGCTGCTGGCGCGGTGCACCGACGTGGAGTGGGACGGGCGGCGTGGGCTGCTGACCGGGTCGGACCGGGCGGCGGTCGTCGCGGCGGGTGACGCGCTGGCGTCGCAGGGGCTGCGGGTGCTGGCCGTCGCGCGTCGGGAGCTGGACGGGCCTCGCCCGGCGCAGGAGGAGGCCGAGTCGGCGCTGACGCTGCTGGGACTGGTCGGCATGCTGGACCCACCGCGCCCGGAGGTCACCGAGGCGGTCGCCGCCTGCCGCCAGGCCGGCATCCGGGTCGTCATGGTCACCGGCGACCACCCGCTGACCGGGGAGGCCGTGGCCCGCCGGGTGGGCATCGTACGGCGGCCGGACCCGGTCGTGGTGACGGGCGCCCGGCTCGACGCGATGGACGACGAGGCGCTCGACTCGCTTCTCGCCGAGCCGTCAGAGCTGCTGCTGTGCCGGGTCAGCCCGGAGCACAAGATGCGCGTGGTCACCGCCTTCCAGCGGCGGGGCGAGGTGGTGGCGGTCACCGGGGACGGCGCGAACGACGCCCCGGCGCTCAAGCACGCGGACATCGGCGTGGCGATGGGCGCGTCGGGCACGGACGTGGCGCGGGAGGCGGCTTCGATGGTGCTGCTGGACGACTCGTTCGCGTCCATCGCGACTGCGGTGCGGCTCGGCAGGTCCGTGTACCAGAACATCCGCAAGTTCCTGATCTACGTCTTCAGCAGCAACATCGGCGAGCTCGGCCCGATCCTGGCGGCGACATTCGCCGGGTTTCCGCTGGTGCCCATCAGCGCGGTGCAGATCCTTGCGATCGACCTGGGCTCCGACGTGATGCCCGCCCTGGCGCTGGGCGCGGAACGGCCCGAGCCGGACGTGATGGACCGCCCGCCGCGCTCCCGGCGCGAGCGGCTGTTCTCGACGGCGGTGGTGGGGCGCATCCTGTTCCTGGGCGGTATCCAGGCGCTCGGCGTGTGCGCGGTGTTCTTCTGGCACATCCATTCCTCCGGCATCCCGTTCGGCGACTTCACCGAGGACAGTCCTGTCTACCGGGAGGCCGTCACGCTGGCGCAGGGTGGGATCGTGCTCAGTCAGTTCTTCGTCGCCCTCGCGGTGCGCACCGAGCGTCAGAGCATCCTGAAGGCAGGTCTGCTGTCCAACCCGGCCCTGCTGGCAGCAGGCGGATTCGGTGTCGCCTTCATGGTCGCGATCAGCTATTTGCCGCCACTGCAGGCCGTCTTCAACACCGCCCCGCTCGACGCCGCCGACTGGGCGGTCCTGGCCGGGCTCGGCACCCTGCCCCTGCTCGCGGACGAGGCCCGCAAGGGGTGGCTGCGCCGCCGCGCCGCCCGCCGGAAAGGAGGCCCACGGTGAAGGTGATCGTCGTCGGCTGTGGACGGGTGGGCTCCACCCTCGCCGGCCTGCTCGCCGCGGAAGGGCACGATGTGCAGGTCGTCGACCGGCGTCCCAAAGCGGCCCGGCGGCTGCCCGACAGCCCGCGCATCCGCTTCCACGAGGGCAACGGCTACAGCCGCGCGGTGCTCCAGACCGCCGGGGTCGAGCACGCGGACGCCTTCGTGGCCGTCACCTCCGGGGACAACAGCAACATCGTCTGCGCACGGACGGCGAAGGAGACCTACCGGGTGCCGATCGTCCTCGCCCGTATCTACGATCCCCGGCGTGCCGACATCTACCGCGAACTCGGCATCCCCACCATCGCCAGCGTCCGCTGGACCGTGCACCAGATCCACCAGATGCTGCTGCACCGCCACCTGAGCCCCGAACTCAGCTTCGGCAACGGAGAGACGCTGCTCGTCCGTTCCGAGGTACCCGACTACCTCATCGGGCGGCGGCTGACGGAGTTCGACGTCGACGGCGAGATCCGCGTCGTCGAGGTCACCCGCGCGGGCCGCTCCCTGATCCCCGCGCACAGCACGCCCGCGCAGGCGGGCGACTTGGTCACCTTCGCCGTCGCCGCCACCGCGCTCGGCAGGCTGCGCGACTTTCTCGACAAGGAGCTGGGGACGTGAACGTGCTCATCGCCGGCGCGGGACGACTCGGCACCCAGATCGCCCAGGCGCTCTCCGCTGCCCGCAACGAGGTCACGCTGATCGACAGCGACGACGACCGCGTGGCCGAACTTCAAGGCCGCCTCCCGGGCGTGCTGCTGGTCGCCGGGGACGCGTGCGAACCAGCCCTCCTGGAACACGTCGGTGCGCTGACCGCCGACTTGGTCATCGCCACCACCGGTGACGACGAGGACAACCTCGTCATCAGCCTGCTCGCCAAACGACAGTTCTCGGTGCCCCGCGTGGCCGCCCGCGTCAACGACGCCGACAACGCCTGGCTGTTCGACGCGCGCTGGGGTGTGGACGTCGCTGTCCCCGCCGCCACCCCGCTGATCTCCCTCATAGAAGAGGCCACCGGGGCCACCGACACGGTCGCCCTGCTGCGGCTCAGCAAGGCCGGCGTCGACGTCATCGAAACGGCCATCACACCGCACTCCAGCGCAGTGGGGCGACCTCTGGGCGATATCCGACTGCCCGAAGGGACGGTCGTCGCCACGATCGTCCGCGACGGACAACCCACCGTGCCGGATCCGGCGACCCAGCTGCGGGCCGGCGACGAACTCCTCCTCGTCTCGCACTCCGCGACCGAGCAGGAGATCCACGCCGCGTTCCAGTGAAGCGCCCCGGGATGCGGAGCATCAGGAAAGTTCACCGTTCGACCGTCCGAGCCGGCCAGCGTCGACCGCATGTGGCCGGGCCCCACGATGCGGCCCGTCGGCAGGTGCGCGGAGGGGACGGATCACCTTGTGGCGGTCTCGGAGAAGGCGTCGTGCCAGGCGGCCTTCGCACCGGAGTCGCCAATGCGGTAGACATCGACGACGGCGCCGGCGGCCACCACGACGGAGAGCACGGCCGCCGCGACCCTTACGACCGCGCCGCTGCGGGCGCTGTCCGTGGTGCCCTGCGGCGCAGTCGTGCGGCGGGTCGTCCACCACACGGCCGTTGCCAGCACGAACAGGCCCGCGGCCCACGGCAGCAGCCCGTCGCCCAGTTCGGCGTGCTTGCGCACCAGCGGGTCGCTGTCGACGTGTCGCTCCAGCCATTCGCCTGCCTGCGTGGTCAGGGGCACGGTCGCCAGGGTCACGAAGGCGAGGATGGGCAGAATCAGTCCCAGCCGCCGTGCGGCCTTCGGCCACAGCGCGCTGATGACGAGTGCCAGCGCGGTGAGCGGCACGAGGACGACGACGAAGTGGACGAACAGCACGTGCGCGGGCAGGCCGTTGACGAGGCTCATGGGGGTGCTCTTCCAGGAGTGGACAGAGGTGGGTGACACGGTCGTAGGCCGTGTCGGCCGATCGGCGCGCCAGCCTGGCACGGTAATTTCTCAGTTTCTTCTGAGGGCATTGGGCCCATGGGGCCCTATCGCTACGCCTGGCCGGTGGTCACAGCCGCCCGCTGCCGTGCCGACGTTGTCGGCACCCGCTTCAACGGGCGCAACAGCCGGTCCGCGTCGGCCGCGGCGGGGGACACCTCACGGCAGGGTGTACTCGGCGGGAGTGTCGAGGTGCAGTGGACGCGGTTCCTCGGGCGGCGGCCGTGGCGTCGGGTTCACCTGCGGGCCCAGGTCTCCGTGGGGTGCCCGTCACCCGCGTGGCGGCGGGTCCGCGCCGGCTTCGTCGAAGTTCAGAGAAAACTCACAGGTACCTGTCCGTCCGGTGCCGCCGGCGAGACGCGATGCTGGATGCATCATGCGCACCACACCGAATCACATCGCTCCTCCTGCGTTGCGCCGGCCCGACGGCGGCGCTGTCCGCGTCCTGGTGGTGGACGACGAACCCGATCTCACGGACGTCCTTGGCGCGGCGCTGCGCTCGGAGGGCTGGGAGGTCCGCGTCGCCGGCGACGGCTCGGCCGCGTTGGAGGCGGCTGACGGCTTCCGGCCGGACGCTGTGGTCCTGGACTGGATGCTGCCCGACACCGACGGCCTTCAGGTGCTGCACGCGCTGCGCCGCAGGCTGCCGCAGGTCTGCGTATTGTTCCTGACCGCGCGGGATGCCGTGGAGGACCGGATCGCAGGGATCACCGCAGGCGGCGACGACTACGTCACCAAGCCTTTCGCCCTGGAGGAGGTGCTGGCCCGCCTGAGGGGGCTCATGCGCCGGGCGGGCATGTCGCATGAGGCCGGCGCACCGCGGCTCGTGGTGGGGGACCTGGAGATGGACGAGGAGGCTCGGGAGGTCACCCGGGCCGGCCGGGTCGTGGAGTTGTCCCGCACCGAGTTCGAACTGCTGAGGTTCTTGATGCGCAACCCGCGCCGGGTGCTGTCGAAGGAGCAGATCCTCGACCGCGTGTGGTCCTACGACTTCGGGGGCCGGGCCCACGTCGTCGAGCTCTACATCAGCTACCTGCGCAAGAAGATCGACGCCGGACACGCGCCGCTGATCCACACGGTGCGCGGGATGGGATACGTCCTCAAGCAGGACCGGTCGTGAAACTGCCCTGTCGGGTGCGGCGCCCTGTCTCGCTGCGCTTGCGGCTGACCGCCGGCCTGGTGGTGTTGCTGGCGGTGGCCTGCGCGGTCGTCGGCGTCGCGACCGTCCTCGCCCTGGAGAGCTTCCTCATCGGCCGCGTCGATCAGCAGCTGGCCGCCACCGGCGGCCGCTTCGCGGCCAGCCTCGAACACGAGCGACGTCCGGACACAGACAACGTCCCCGACACCCGCGGCCAGGCTGAGGGAACCTTCGGCGCTCGCCTGCTGGCCGGTCAGGCGACTCAGGCCGCCGTGGTCAAGGACGACACCGACGCCGCGGTTCACCTGTCATCGGCCGACCGGGGCGCCCTGGCCGCATTGCGACCGGACGGCAGGGTGCGCAGTGTCCACCTGTCAGCGCTGTGCGGGCGCTACCGCCTGGCTGCCGTCCGGGGCGACGACGGCGACGTGCTCGTCACCGGGCTCCCGCTGCGCCCCGTCGAGGACACCGTGCACCGGCTGGAGATCGTGGAGGCCGCGGTCTTCGGCGCCGCCCTTGCGGCCACCGCCGCCGCGGGCGCAGCCTGGGTACGCCTCTCCTTGCGCCCCCTGGAACGGGTGGCCAGGACGGCGAGTGAGGTCACGCGCATGCCCCTGGCCACCGGAGAGGTCGCCATGCCCGCCCCCGTGCCCCACAGCGACGCGCACACCGAAGTGGGACGGGTGGCCACGGCACTGAACCGCATGCTCGGCCACGTCGGCGACGCCCTCGCCCGACGCCACGCCAGCGAGGAGCGCTTGCGGCACTTCGCCGCTGACGCCAGCCACGAACTGCGCACCCCCATCGCCGCGGTCCGCGCCCATACCGAGCTCGCCCTGCGCCACCTCGGCCCCCTGCCTCGGGAGGTACGGCACTCCCTGGAACGCATCGCCTCCACCTCCCGGCGGATGAGCGGCCTGGTCGACGACCTGCTCCTGCTCGCCCGCCTGGACGCAGGCCGCCCGCTGGCCCGCGAGGTGGTGGACCTCACCCGCCTGGCCCTCGACGCGCTGGACGACGCCCGCGCCCTGTCGAGGGACCACCACTGGCTGCTGGAACTGCCCGAGGAACCGGTCATCGTCCAGGGTGACGAACACCGCCTCCACCAGGTCCTGGCCAACCTGCTGGCCAACGCACGCGTCCACACCCCGGCCGGCACCCGCGTCAGGCTCTCCCTCACCCCGCAGTCCGGCCACATTGAGCTCGCTGTCGCCGACGACGGCCCTGGCATCCCCGAAGCCTTCCAGTCGGACATCTTCCACCGCTTCACCCGGGCCGACCCCGGCCGCTCCCGCAGGAAGGGCGGCACGGGCCTCGGCCTGGCGATCGTCGACGCTGTCGTCACCGCGCACGGCGGCACCATCACCCTGACCAGCCGCCCCGGCAGCACCCGCTTCCTGCTGCGGCTCCCGCTGGCCATGCCCGCCGAGCACCCGCCCTCGCCCCAAGGCACCGACTCCTCATTCGCCTGAACGCCTCTCACCATTGGTCCTCGTGGGCGCCCGTTCACGGCGCCGAGGGGCACGGGGCGGAGTCCCGCGCTGTGATGAAGGCGGGCGCTTCCTGTCCCCTGCGAGCTGTTCGAGCGGAGGACGTTGTGAGTTGCCTCTGCATATGCGCGCCAGCGGGGGAGTTCAGAGGCCGTTGAGAAGTTCCGCTGGAAAGGTGGCCGACGCGACGCGCGACACGACACAGCACCACATCGTCGACGCGGCGTCGATGCACCAAGAGCACCGCGATGCGACGAGAGGAGTCCCGTGGCTGCCACACCCGTGTACAGCCGCCGTGCCAGGACGCGCCGCCCTCAGCCCGCCCTGAGCTCCCCCCACGCCGTTTCGGCCGTGGCCCAATTGCTGATCCATGCCGGGGCCGCAGCTGTGGTGGGGTTGTGGTGGATCGACACCGCATCCGTGGTGGGCCTGGCCGGATGGCTGACCGATGCCGGCCGGGTCACCGGGCTGCTGGCAGGCTACGCCTGCGCGGTGCTGCTCGCGCTGATGTCCCGCTTGCCGTTGCTGGAGCGGGCCGTCGGCTCGGACCGCCTGGCCCGCTGGCACGCGCTGGGCGGCCGCTACACCATCTCGCTGGTGCTCGCCCACACTCTCCTGATCATTCTTGGCTATGCGGCGAGCGCCCACGCGAGCCTCGTCAGCCAGATCACCACGCTCGTCCTGACCTATCCCGATCTGCTCAAAGCCACGGCAGGCTTTCTGCTCCTGGCCGCCACGGGCGTCCTCTCGGCCCGCGCGGTCAGACGCCGGCTGAGTTACGAGACCTGGCACTACCTGCATTTCGCCACGTATCTTGCCGTCTTCCTGGCCTTCTTCCACCAGGTGAGCGACGGCGCTGACTTTGTCGCGCACCGCCCCGCCCAGCTGGCCTGGTACAGCCTCTACATCGGCGTGACTGCGCTGCTGGTGTGGTATCGCTTCGTCACCCCACTGCGGCGGGCGCTGCGGCATGGGCTGACCGTGACCGAGGTGCGGCCCGAGGCGCCCGGCGTGGTGTCGGTCTTCATGACCGGTCGGCACCTGGACGAGCTGGGCGCCGAGGCCGGTCAGTTCTTCCGCTGGCGTTTCCTCGTCCGCGGCATGTGGTGGACGGCCACCCCCTACTCACTGTCCGCGCCGCCGAACCCGGGCTACCTGCGGATCACCGTGAAGGCCGTCGGCGGTCACAGCAAGGCGCTGGCCGGGCTCCGGCCGGGCACCAGGGTGTGGGCGGAAGGGCCCTACGGTGCCTTCACTGCGGCCCGGCGCACCACCCGCAAGGTCCTGCTGCTGGGCGGTGGCGTGGGTATCACTCCGCTGCGTGCCCTGTTCGAGACGCTGCCCGGCGAGGTCACCCTGATCTACCGGGCGCGCCGGGCGGAGGACCTGGCACTGTGGCAGGAGCTCGACGCCATAGCCGCCGACCGCGGCGCGCGGGTGAACTACGTAGTCGACGAACCCGCCCAGTACTCCTCGCCCCTCACTGCGGGCGCTCTGGCCGCGCTCGTTCCGGACATCGCCCAGCGAGACGTCTACCTGTGCGGGCCACCGGGGATGACGGCCGCCGCAGTAAGGGCCCTGCGCGGCGCCGGGGTGCCGCGCCGCCGCATCCACCACGAGTCGTTCGCGTTCTGACCGCATTCGAGGACCTGAAAAGGAGCAGTTTCATGGCCGTGCGCCGAGCCGCCCTCCTGACCACCTCTACCGTCGCGGGCCTGGTCCTGCTGCTGGGCCTCAAACCGCACCACACAGCCCTGCCGGCACTGGCCGGCTCCGGCGGAGGCGCCGCGGTCTCCTCTCCCGCGCCGGGCCCCAGCCCCGGCCCATCACGTCGGCCCGGTCCCTCCAGCGGGTCCAACAGCGGCAGCACCGCCGGCGCAGCCACCGGAACCTACACCGGTGCCGTCGAGCAGACCCCCTACGGCCCGGTCCAAGTCGCCGTTACCCTCTCCCACGGAGAACTCACCAGCATCCGAGCACTGCAGACCCCGAGTGCCGCCTCGCGCAGCCGGGCGATCGCCGACCACTCCGTGCCCACCCTGACCCGGGAAGCCCTGGGCGCCCAGAGCGCACACATCCAGGCCGTCTCCGGCGCTTCCTACACCAGTGAGGGCTACATGCAGTCCCTCCAGAGCGCCCTGGACAAGGCCGGTGCCTGAAATGTCCCAGATGCGCGGAATCTCCGATATTTCTGCGGGGTCGGACAGGCCCTGCGGGCTGCACCACGTCGAGCACGCCATGGGAACAGTCTTCTCCTTCGTCATCCGGGACACCCCCACGCCCGTCATCCGCCACGCCCTTCAGCAGGCCGTGGCATGGCTGCACCGGGTGGACGAGATCTTTTCCACCTACCGTCCCGAAAGCCAGATCAGCCGCCTGGCCCGCGGCGAGGCACACCTCACCGACTGCGACCCCGAAGTCGCCGAAGTGCTCCGGCTCTGCGACAACGCCGAGCGCGTCAGTGGCGGCTGGTTCAGCCGCACTGCCGGCGGTCGCCTCGACCCCACAGGCATGGTGAAGGGCTGGGCCATCGAGCGAGCATCAGACATTCTGTACGAGGCCGGGGCGCACAACACCTGTGTCAACGGCGGCGGCGACATCCAGTTGCGCGGCGAGCACGCCCCCGATGTGCCATGGCACATCGGCATCGCCAACCCTCTGCGACCCGGCGGTCTCTGCACCCTCGTGACCGGCCGGGACCTTGCTGTCGCGACCTCCGGCACCGCCGAGCGCGGCGCCCACATCCTCGACCCGCACACCGGTCGCCCGACAACCTCCGGACTGCTCTCCATCACCCTCGTCGGCCGCCACCTCACGAAGGTCGACGCCTACGCAACGGCAGCCTTCGCCATGGGGCCGAGCGCCCGCCAATGGATCGAATCCCTCCCTGGCATCGATGCCTTCGCCGTCGCCTCAGACGCCCGCGCCTGGTGGACCTCCGACTTTCCGAACCAGGCCCCGTCCCTGCGTGGACAGGCGGCAGGGTCCTCGAACCGCGTGCTCCAAACCCAGAGTGATATCAAGTCTCACCGACATTGATCATGCCGGAGCGCCGCGGGCGACTCCCGAGCTCGCGTCGAAACGACATCCACGGAAAGCAACACAGCCACTCTCCTCGGGCAGTGCAAGGAGAAGGACCACTACGGCGTGCGGTGCGGGGTGGGGAAAGCGCGGGCGGCGCCACGTACGCGCAGGCCGACTTCGCAGCCGATGACGTGGTGGACCGAGGCCGGGTCGAAGATCCGGGCGACTACCGCAGTCCCGTCCGTCAGCCGCAGGACGAGCAGAGCATCATGGCCCTGGAAGTCACGGCGTACGACGGTCGCGGTGACCGCTGTCGGGGTGATGGGTGCGACGACCTCGATCTGCTCGGGCCGCAGCAGCACCTGCCCTACGGTCGTCGGTGGACGGTCGGCTTCGGCGGTGACGACAGGCACCGGGCCGAGCGGTGTGTGGGCTCGGGCACCGGTCATCTCGGCGGGCAGCCACACGGCTTCGCCGATGAAGTCGGCGACCCATGGGTCGGCAGGTGCGCTGTAGACGAGGTCCGGCGGCCCGCTCTGCACGATCCGGCCGTCGTGCATCACAGCGACCTCGTCGGCGATCGACAGGGCCTCGCCCTGGTCGTGCGTGACGAGGACGGCCGTCGCGCCGTCGGCGCGCAGGGCGCCGCGTACGTCCTGGCGCACCTCGGCGCGCAGAGCGGCGTCCAGGGCGCTGAACGGCTCGTCGAGCAGGACGACCGGCGGATGCGGGGCGAGGGCCCGGGCGACGGCGACGCGTTGCTGCTGGCCGCCGGAGAGGTGGTGCGGCATCCGGTTCCCGAATCCGGCGAGGCCCACCAGCGCCAGCACGGTTTCGATCCGTCCGGTCCGTCGGCTGTACCGGTCGAGTCCGTAGGCGACATTGCCGCGCACCGTCAGGTGCGGGAAGAGTGCGCCTTCCTGCGGGACCACCGCGATCCGCCGCCGCTCCGGCGGCACGGTGCGGCCGGGGGCGGCGATCCGGTGGCCGTCGAGCCGGATCTCCCCGGCGTCCACGGTTTCGAATCCGGCGATGCAGCGCAGCAGCGTGGTCTTGCCGCTGCCGGAGGGGCCGAGGACCGCGGTCAGCGTCCCGGAGCGGACCGTGAGGTCCACGCCGCGCAGCGCCCGCACCTCGCCGAAGGACTTGTGCACCGCGGTGACGCGCAGCTCCGCCATGTCAGCTTCCTCCTCCCTGAACCGCCTGGCTGAGGACGCCGGTACGGGCCGACAGCCACCAGGTCGGTACCGCGGCCAGCAGCACCAGCAGCACGGCGTAGGGCGCGGCGGCCGCGTAGGCGGAGACCGATGTCCGGCTCCACAGCTCGGTGGCGAGGGTGTCCATCCCGGTCGGGCGCAGCAGCAGGGTGGCGGGCAGCTCCTTCGTGCAGGTGAGGAAGACCAGGACCGCACCTGCGCCGATGCCGGGCGCAGCCAGTGGCACGGTGACCGTGTGCAGTACGTACGATCTGCGGCGGCCGAGCGAGCGGGCCACCTCCTCCAGCGCCGGCGGGGCCTGCAGCGCGGCGGTGCCGACCGCTGCGACGGCCAACGGGAGGAACAACGCCGCGTAGGCCAGGGCGAGCAGCCAGACGCTCTGGTACAGCGGGTAGGCCACGTTGATCCCGAAGAACACCAGCGAGAGGCCGATGACCAGGCCGGGCAGCGCGTGCGAGAGGTAGGCCAGACGGTCCAGGACGACAGCGACGGTGCCGGGTGCGCGGGCCCCCAGCAGCCCCAGGGGCAGGGCGAGCAGCAGGGTCAGGCCCGCACCGGCGGCGGAGACGGCGAGCGAGTTCCCCGCCGCCGTGGCCAGTCCCGTCAGTGACCCGGGCCGGGAGACACCCTCGCCGAACCATCGCGCGAGGCTCCCCGCCGGGACACCGAGCGCCAGCGCCCCCGTGCCGACCAGGCCGGATGCGGCAAGCCACCGCAGGCGGCCCAGGCGCAGCCGTACCGGTGGGCGGCCCGCGCCGTTCAGGCGGGCGTAACGGGCGGCCCGCCGTCGGGTCAGCTGCTCGCCCGAGACGATGAGCACGGTGAGGGCGACCAGCACGGTGGCGAGTACGAGCGCGCCGGTGCGGTCGAAACCGAGGCTGATGGAGGTGAAGACGGCCCGGGTGAAGACATCCGCCCGCAGGACGGAGACCGCACCGAAGTCGGAGAGCACATACAGCGCAACCAGGAGCGCACCAGCCCCGACCGCGGGCCGGATCTGGCGCAGCGTCACCGTGATGAACGTGCGCCACGGGCCGCTCCCCAGGGACCGGGCCACCTCCTCCTGTGCCGGATCGGCGCTCGTCAGCGCGGCCGCGACGGGAAGGAAGACGTACGGATACGACACCAGCGTCAGGACCAGCGCGGCCGCCCAGAACCCCTCGAACCCCTCCACCGTGGAGACCCAGGCGAAGGCCGCCACATAGCTGGGCACCGCCAGCGGCAGCGCGGCGAGGACCCCGAACAGTCGCCGTGCCGGCAGGTCGGTGCGCGTGACGAGGAACGCCGAGGCCACGCCGAGCGCCGTACACGCCGCGGTCACGACCCCGGCCAGCCCCAGGCTCCGGGCCGCGAGTTCCCCGGTCCGCGCCGTGAACAGCTCCTCGCTGATGCGGGCCCAGCCCGCGTCAGCGACCCGCACGCCCAGATACGTCAGCGGGATCAGCGCCACCGCGACTGAGGCCACCGCGGCGACCGCCAGCGCCGGGCGTGGCACGAGCCGCCGCACCCGGCGGCGCACGACGGCCACCGATGCCATGGTCAGGCCAGCCCCGATTCCCTGATCATCTCGACCGTTGTCTGCAGGTCGTCGAGGTCGCCCAGGTCGATGTCCGGGGTGTTCAGCGAGGACAGCTGCGGCAGACCCCGCGCACTGGACACACCGGCCACCAGCGGGTACTCGTACGTCTCCTGGGCGAAGTAGGTCTGTGCCTGACTGCCGAGCAGGTAATCGACGAAGGCGCGGGCGTCAGGATCGTCGTCGGCCCCCTTCAGTACACCGACACCGGAGACATTGACGAGGGCGCCGATGTCCCCGTCCGGGAAGAAGTAATTTTTCGCCTTGAGCGCGTCGACGGAGGTGCCTTTCTCTGTGGCCAGCTCATACACGTAGTAGTGGTTGACCAGCCCCGCGGCGAGCCTGCCGTTGTCGACGTCGGCGACGATCGGCGCGTTGCCCTCTCTGATCTGCGCGTCGTTGGCCTTCAGCCCGTCCAGGAAGTCCTGGGTCCGCTGCTCGCCGTGCTCGACTCGCATCGCGGTGATGAACGCCTGGAACGAGCCGTTGGTCGGCGCGATGCCCACCCTGCCCTTCCACTCCGGCTCGGTCAGCTCGAACACCGACTTCGGCAGGTCGTCCTCGGCCACCTGGCCGACGTTGTACACCATGGTGCGTGAACGGCCGGTCACTCCCACCCACTGCCCGCCCTCGTCCCGGTAGGCGGCCGGTACCTTGTCCAGCACCTCGTCCGGCAGACCGGCGAGCAGATCCTCCCCGGCCACCGCGCCCAGAGCTCCGGCATCCTGGGCGAGGAAGACGTCCGCAGGCGTTCGGCCGCCCTCTTCCTGCAACTGCGCGGCCATGGCGGCCGTATCGCCGTAGCGCACCTCGACGGTAATGCCGGTGGCCTTCTCGAAATCGTCCAGCACGGGCTTGACCAGGGGCCTGCTCCGACCGCTGTACACCGTGATCTCTTCGTCGGAAGCCTGGCCGACCGGCTGCGCTCCCTGACTCTCGCCGCCACAGGCCGCAAGGCTCAGTGCCAGCAGGCTGCTGATGGCGACCGAGGCGGCGACTCTCGGGCTGGTACGCGTGTGGTCACTCACCGGTCCCCTCCCTGAGGCCCGACCCGACTTAGGATAGGCTAACTTTACATCTATTTCGGCATTTATATAGACATCTTCTGGCTAATGCCGAGCAGTCCAGCGCCGCCGGACGCTGTCCTCGTGCTCTGCCTGCTCCAAGGCCAGGTCGCTCCGGTCGAGCGCCTCCCGCAGGCGGGGGATCCAGTGGCGCCGCAGAGCACGCACCCGGTGCCGGGTGCTGATGACTTCCGCGCCCACCAGCTCGGCGGCGGCGTGCGCGGCCGCGTACTCGGCGGCGGCGCGCACGGCACGGCCGTAGGCCGCCTCGGCGTGTACGAGGGCCGTGTTGGTGGGCGCGGCGGCGGTGGGCGGACGGGAGGGTACGGACGTGGAGACCGTCGCCGGATGGCGTACCCCCATGGAGGTGGTCCAGTGCACCGTGACCTCGGCGGCGACGATGCCCGCGGCGGCCGAGTCGAGGGCCTGTTCCCCGCCCAGGAGCAGTCCGCGCAGCAGCCAGCTCTCGGCCTCGGACAGCAGGTCCCGCCATGCGCGCTCGGCTGCCTCCCGCGCACGCAGCAGCCGCTGGTGCTCGGAGCGCAGGATGCGCAGCTTCTGCTCCAGCAGGTCGGCTCCGCGCTCGGCGACATCGAGGCTGTGCCGTAGGCGCAGGCGTCCCGCACGGCCGGGCGGCGTACGGCGGGCGCCGGTCATGGGGACGCCTCCGTGTCCGGGGCGTTTTTCGCTCCGTGGGCGTCGAGGAGGGAGGCAGGGAGCATGGAGAGCTGACTGCGGGGCAGGGTGAGCAGCGCCCGCCAGCCGCGTTCCAGTGAGGTGTCGAGGTCGCGCCGTTCGTCGCTGCGCTGGTCGGCGAAGTCCCGCAGGAACGCCTCCTCATAGTCCAGGTAGCGGCGGTCGGTGGGGCTCAGCGCCGCCTGGCCGACCAGGTCCGCGAGATCGCGCACCTGCCGCGCGCGGGCCAGGGCCGCCAGTAGCTGGGCCGCGACGTCGAGGTGGTCGTCGCGGGTACGGCCGGGCCCTGCGCCCTTGCGCATCAGCCGGGAGAGCGAGGACAGGGCGTCCAGCGGCGGGTACACGCCCCGCGCGTGTGTCCCGGGAGAGAGCACGATCTGGCCCTCGGTGATGTAGCCGGTCAGGTCGGGCACGGGGTGGGTGATGTCACCCGCGGGCATGGTGAGCACCGGCAGCACGGTGACCGAGCCGGGACGGCCCTTGATGCGTCCGCAGCGTTCGTAGAGGGAGGCCAGGTCGCTGTAGAGGTAGCCGGGGTAGGCGCGGCGGGCGGGGATCTCCCCGCGGGCGGCGGAGACCTCGCGAAGGGCTTCGGCGTACGTGGTCATGTCGGTCATCACCACGAGGACGTGGCGTCCCTCGGTGAAGGCGAGGTGCTCGGCGACGGTGAGGGCGATGCGCGGGGTGAGGATCCGTTCGATCACCGGGTCGTCGGCGGTGTTCAGTAGCAGGACGAGTTCTCTGGCCGCGGAGCGTTCCTCCAGGGCGTCGCGCACGAAGGAGGCGTCGGCGTGAGTGAGTCCCATGCCCGCGAAGACGACGCTGAACGCCTCTTCGGCGGCGGTGGCCTGCGCGGCGATCTGAGCGGCGAGTTCCAAGTGCGGCAGTCCGGCCACGGAGAACACTGGCAGTTTCTGTCCGCGTACCAGCGTGGTCAGGGCGTCGACGACCCCGACGCCGGTGAGCACCGGCTCGGACGGCGGTTCGCGCCGCACAGGGTTGATGGGTGCGCCGCCCACCTCGGCGTCGTGGGAACCGAGGACGGGCGGGCCGCCGTCCAGGGGCTCGCCCCGGCCGTCGCAGACCCGGCCGAGCCAGTCCATGCCGACCGGGACGCGCAGTGGGCTGCCCGAGAAGGCCGCGCGGACGCTCTCCGGGTCCATGCCCGCGGTGCCCTCCAGCACCTGGACGACCGCCAGGTCGCGGTCGGCGTCCAGGACCACGCCGTGGCGGCGTTCGCCCGAGGCGAGGGTGATGTGTACGTACTCGTCCCAGCCGATCCCCGCCACGCCTTGGACGATCGCGAGCGGACCCCGAAGTTCACGCACCGATGTGTACTCGACCCAGGCGGACAGGTTCATGGCCGCACGTCCCTCAGCCTGGCGAGCATGGCGTCCCTGCGCGCCGCCACCCCGACCGAGTCATGCGGTCCGGTGTCCTCGCGGGCACGCAGCAGCGGTCCGAAGTCGACCTCCTCGACGGAGGCCGCCGGGACGTCGGCATCGACCAGTTCGCGGCAACGGTCGGCGACGGCGAGGACGGCGTCGGCCAGGGCAGCCGTCTTCTCCGGCCCGCAGTAGGCGTCCCGCTCCGACAGCGCGCTCTGCTGCAGCACGCCCTCTCGGACCAGCCTTCCCGCCAGGACGCTGATGCGCTCCCGCGCGGGCAGGGCGGCGATGCCGACCAGGTCCACCAGGTCGGCCAGCCGGTCGGCCTCCGCCAGCACCGCTCCCACCCGGTCGCGGCGGCGTCTCCATGCCGGATCGCCGGCAGCCCGGTGTCCGGCGGCGAGGACTGGTACGTCCCGGGAGAAGGACCCGGCCCAGGAGACCGCCGGGTAGTGGCGGGCGTAGGCGAGATCGCGGTCGAGGGTCCACAGACAGCGGACGAAGCGTTCGGTGTGCGCGGTGACCGGTTCGGTCATGTCCCCGCCGGGCGGCGACACCGCGCCGATCACGGTCACAGAACCTCGGTCACCGCCGAGGGTGGTCACGGCGGCGGCCCGCTCGTAGAAGGCCGCGATGGCGGAGGCCAGCCCGGCCGGGTAGCCCTCCTCGGCGGGCAGCGCGCCGGTGCGGGAGGCGAACTCGCGCAGCGCCTCGGCCCACCGGGAGGTCGAGTCGGCGATGACCACCACATCCAGGCCCATGTCCCGGAAGTACTCGGCCACCGTCACCCCCGTGTACACGCTCGCCTCACGCGCCATCATCGGCATGTTGGAGGTGTTGGCGATCGTCACCGTGCGGTCCGCGAGGCGTCCGCCCGTGCGCGGGTCCTGGAGCTCCGACAGTTCCGTGATGACGTCGGCCATCTCGTTGCCGCGTTCCCCGCAGCCGACGTAGACGATGACGTCCGCATCGCACCACTTGGCGATCTGCTGCAGCAGCACCGTCTTGCCAGTACCGAACCCACCGGGCACCGCCACCGTGCTGCCCCGGGCCACCGGGAAGAGCAGGTCGATCACCCGCTGACCGGTGTTCAGGGCCCCGGGGCTGTCGACGCGTTCCCGCACCGGGCGTGGCCGGCGCACCGGCCACAGGGTCCCGACCGTCACCTCGGTGCCGCCCACCACGGCCACCGCCGCGTCACGCGGCTGGTCCCCGGTGCCGGCGATCTCCTCGACCATGCCCCCGCTGCCGGGCGGCACGAGGACCTTCACCGGCACCGGCCCCGCGTCGCGAATCTCGCCGAGCGCCAGCCCCTCGGCCACCTGCTCCCCCCGCGTCACCAGCGGGGAGAAGGACCAGGTGTGTTCCTCGGCCGCAGCCCGCTGCGCGCCAGGCAGCAGCCAGTCACCGGCATCGGACAGGGGACGCAGCAGGCCGTCGAAGATCCCGCCGAGCAGCTCCGGACCGAGCCCGACCGACAGCGGACGGCCCTGGGGCAGCGCCGTCTGCCCCGGAGCGAGGCCGCCGGTGTACTCGTACGCCTGGACGGTGACCACGTCACCGCGGATGGCCACGACCTCACCCGGCAGCCCGGACGGGCCGATCGAGACCAGGTCGTACATCGCGACGCCGCTCGTGTACTCCATCTCGACCAGCGGTCCGGTGACGCGCAGGATCCGCGAGACCGGCTGCCGGGCAGGCGGCCATCGATGCGTCCCGATGGCTTCCGTCACGGCTCCCACAGGCTGCGCACCTCCGCTCCCATACGGTCCAGCGCACGGTCGGCCAGCGCGGTCAGCGAGAGGTCGGCCCGCCTGCCCGGCGCCCGAGCCACCACACCCCCGTCGGCGGGCTCGCCCACCTCGGCGCCGGGCCCCAGGAGGAGCCGGGCCCGGTGTTCCAGCCGCTCCCGCATGGAGGTGTAACCACCGGTCCGGCGCAGATCCCTCACCCGTTCGGCGGCCCCCCGGCGCAACTCCTCGTACGCCTCCCGGCGAGCGGCGAGCGTGCGGGACCTGGCCTCCCGCCGGGCCCTGACGAGCAGGTCGCGGGCGGCGCCCTCACCATCGGCCTCGCCCTGCCGCCGGGCCTCCTGGAGAATCGCACGGGCCTCTGCGCGGGCTTGGTCGAGCAGGGCGTCGGCCTCCTGGTCCGCGCGGGACAGGAGCGCTTCCGCGTCGGCGTGAGCCGCCCGCAGCAGTTCCGCCCGGACCGGGTGGAGCGCGTCCGTCGTCTGGTCGGGTGCCTGGCTCCTCATGGCGGCATCACCGCCGTCAGTGGGCGGCGGGCCCCGGGAGTCACGGAGCCTGACTCCAGTGCCTGGGCCGCGGCCGGGGTGAGGATCACCAGGTCGATGCCGTCCGGCAGGCTCCGCCAGGCGCGGCGTACGGCGTCGGGGTCGTCGGCGACGAAAACGACAGCTCCGGCCAAGGCCAGACCGGCCATACGGGCCCGCTCCCCGAGGGCGGCGACGCGTCCCATGATGGTCAAGCCTTCCCGATCAGGATCACGGCGACGACCAGACCGTAGATGGCGATGCCTTCGGCCAGGCCGACGATGACCATGGCACGACCGAAGAGCTCGGGCCGTTCACTGAGCGCCGCGAGGGCCGCCGCACCGGTGTAGGCGACGGCGATGCCGGCTCCGATCGTGGCCCCGGCCACCGCGATCGCGGCGCCGATCAGCGCGGCGGATCCGGAGCCGGAGTCCTGCGCCGCAGTGGTCGCGGCCTGCGCGGATCCTCCGCCGAGCGCCAGGGTCAGTACCACGGTGGCGGCCACCAGGAGCACGGCGTCGGCGGCGACCATCCACCACAGGGCCGTCCGGCCCGAGCGCCGCAGCACCAGGCGTACGGCGACGAATCCCACGACGATGACGGGCAGGGCCAAGAACCAGGCGATCACGATTACTCCTCCCTCGCCGGGCCGCCGTGTCGGACGGCCTCCCGGGTCGCGGGCGGCCCGGCCGCCGGGACGGCCGCCACCGTGAGGTGCTCGACGGGTAGCCGCCAGGGCCTGAAAGGGCGGCCCTCACTCTCGAAAAGCCGGGAGAACAGCTCGTAGAACTCCAGCCGGAGTGCCTGGACGCCCGCCACCAGCGCCTCCAGCGAGAAGGCCAGGGCGTTGCCGAGCATGAAGACGAGCACCGCTGCGACGATGCCCGCCGGACCCCGGCCCGCCAGAGCCGTCGTGCCGTCCCAGACGATCGCGCCGAGTGCCGCATGCGTCAGCCCGAAGGCCGCGAGCCGCGCGAAGGACACGACGTTCGAGCCGATCCGCACCACCGCGTCGAAGAGCTGGATACCGGTCTGCACGGCACCGCCCGGACCGCCGGCCGTCGTCGCGTACAGCCCCACCCCGGCCAGAGCCAGACCGACGAGGCAGATCACGGCCCCCGCGGCGCCGTACGCCGCCTGGCCGAGCCAGACGTACCCGGCGACGACGGCAAGACCGAGGTAGAGCGCCGCCCCGGCGATCCCGGTCGTCGCGTACAGGGCCGCCGACGGCCCGCCCTCCCGCCACCGGTTCACGATCCCCGCGGCGTAGGCCACGGCGAGCAGCACGGCGCCGAGCCCGACGGCCGCGGCCAGCAGCCGCATGGGCTCCTGAAGCGGTTCCAGCCAGAGCACGGGCAGCACCCCGGTCGGACCGAAGAACTCGCCGTACGCCACGCCGGCCAGGGTCGCGGCCAGCCCGGCCCCGGCGACGAAGGGCCACAGCGGCCGCAGCGCCGCCACTCGGCGAGGCCGTCCCGCCCGCAGCAGGAGGGCGATGCCGACCAGCAGCAGCCCGTGCCCGGCATCACCGAACATCAGGCCGAACATCACCACGTAGACGATTCCGGCCGCCATGGTGGGGTCGAGGTCGGCGTAGGGCACGGTGCCGTACGTTGTGACGAGCGGTGTGAAGGAGCGGCGTACGGGCGTCGCCGCGTACGCCGGGGGTGCGGCGTCCGCTCCGGTCAGCAGGGTCGGCGGATCGACACCACGCGGGCTCCGCAGCGGTACCAGAGCGCCTCCGGCACCGGCGATGCGCATGGCCGATTGTCGCTGCGCGAGGTCGCAAGGCACCACGGCGGGGAGCAGTGGTAC
>CBFGQM010000007.1:0-35569 GCA_965650905.1 uncultured Streptomyces sp.
TCCCCGCAACTCCCTGAACTCCAGGGTGTTGCGGGGATCAGTAGAACCGGCCCAGGGAGGTGCCGGGGGCTTCGGGCCGCCATCTGAGGGTGACTGAGCTCCCCAGAAGCTCAGTCACCCTCAGCGCAGTTCCTTCGGCGGCGTCCTGTCGTCGTCGACCTTCTGCACCCGCTCCAGCTCACCCCACACCACGTACCGGTACCGGGACGTGTACACCGGCGTGCAGGTCGTCAGGGTGATGTAGCGGCCCGCCTTCTTCCTGCCCGATTCCTTGGGGATCGGGGAGAGGACCTCGACGTTGTACTTCGAGGTCTCGGAGAGAACGGCGTAGACCTTGTAGACGTACCACTTGTCCTTGGTCTCGAAGACGATCGGGTCGCCCTTCTTGAGCCTGTCGATGTTGTGAAACTTCGCGCCGTGCCCGTCACGGTGCGCGGCCAGCGAGAAGTTTCCGTGCTTGTCCTGCGGGAGCGCGGACTTGACGGGGTCGGTGTAGTAGCCGGCGACGCCGTCGTTGAGGAGCGCCGTGGAGGTGCCTCTCTTGACCAGCACCTCGCCGGCGATCATCGCCGGTACGTGCAGGAAGCCGATGCCGCCCTTGGTGTCCAGACCCCGTGCGCTCCGGCCGCCGTCCGACCAGTGGTCGCGCACCTCGTCGCTCTGCTTGTTCGCTTCGCGGTCCGCGACGACGTTCGTCCACCACAGCGAGTAGGCCACGAACAGGCCAAGGACCAGGCCCGTCGTGATGAGGAGTTCACCGAAGAGGCTGACGGCCCGCGCGATCCGGCCGGTGGGGCGGCGGCGTCGCGCGGGCGAGGACGCCGGTGCGTCGGTCTGCTCTTCGTGGTCGGTCGTCGCTGCCACTGTTCCTTTGTCCTTACTCGACGAGCGCATCAGGCTTTCCGTTGCTTCGTGGCCGTTCCTCGACCATCTTGCCCCAGACGATCATCCGGAACTTGCTGGTGAACTCCGGGGTGCACGTGGTCAGGGTGATGTAGCGGCCGGCCTTGTGGAAGCCCGACCCCTTGGGAATCGCGTCGAGGACGGCCGAGTTGCTCGGCGACGTCACCGGCAGTATCGACGCCATCTTGTAGACGAAGTACTTGTCCTGTGTCTCGACGATGATCGGGTCGCCCGGCTTCAGCCGGTTGATGTACCGGAACGGTTCGCCATGCGTGTTGCGGTGCCCGGCGAGCCCGAAGTTGCCCGTCTTCGCGTCCGGCATCGCCGTCTTCAGGCCCTCCTCGGCATAGTGACCGACCATGCCGCGGTCGAGAACCCGCTTCTTGTCGGTGCCCTCGGCTATCGGCACGACCACGTCCAGCTTCGGAATGTGCAGGAGGGCGAAGCCCTGCCCGGGCTCGAACGCACCCGGACTCCGCTTCCCGCTCGCCCAGTCGTTCTGCAGGTTGTTCGCCTCACTGCCCGCCTGCGCGTGCGCCCGGACGTTCGTCCACCACAGCTGGTACGTCACAAACAGCAGCATCAGCACGCCGATGGTGATGAACACCTCGCCGATCGCCCGGCTGGCCATCACGGCTGCCCCGGGCTTCCGCGCCCGCGCCGCCCGCCGCGCCTCCACACGCGTAAGAGGCGCCCCGCTGGGCCCTGCCGGCCGTTCCTGAGCCCCGTCGACCCCGCCGACCCCACTGGGTCCGCGGTGCCGCCCGTAGCGCTTGGCGGCTTTGCGCCGGGCCGCGCGGCCACCGGAGGCAGGCCGCGTGCGCGCCGCAGCTATGGACCCGCTGTCCGGAACGCGCAGCGCGACGGTCTCTTCGTCGATCGAGGGAAGTTCCTCGTACGACTGCGCGTACACCTCCTCCTGCAAAGCCTCTGCGTACGAGGGCTTTCCGTACGGAGCCTCTGCGGACGAGGGCGAGGACGGAGGCTCCGCGTACGACGTCTGCTCCCCGTACCAGTCCCGGGCGTATCCCTGCGCGTCGTACCACTCCTGCTCCGCCGCGCCATGCTCCACCGCGCCAGCGCCTCCGTACGCGACAGCCCCTCCGTACGCGGTGTCCTCACCGTACGAAGCGGCACTCTCGCGCTCGGGGCGCAGGGCGGTCACGCCGTGGCCCTGCCCACCACCGGGGCAAGCCCCGTCGACCTGGCCAGGGCCCCCTCGTCGCCACACTCCACCAGCCAGTTCGCCAGCATGCGGTGGCCGTGCTCGGTCAGCACGGACTCGGGGTGGAACTGCACCCCCTCGACAGGCAGCTCACGATGCCGCAGCCCCATGATGATCCCGTCGTGCGTACGAGCCGTGACCTCCAGCTCGCCCGGTACGGTCCCCGGCTCGGCGGCCAGCGAGTGGTAACGCGTCGCCGTGAAAGGCGACGGCAGCCCCGCGAAGACGCCCCGGCCCTCGTGCTCGACGAGCGAGGTCTTGCCATGCAGCAGCTCGGGCGCACGGTCCACCACGCCTCCGTACGCCACCTGCATCGACTGCATGCCGAGACAGACCCCGAAGACGGGAACGCCGGTCGCGGCGCAGTGGCGGACCATGTCGATACAGACACCGGCCCCCTCCGGAGTGCCCGGACCCGGCGAGAGCAGCACACCGTCGAAGCCGTCCCGGGCGTGCGCCGTCGACACCTCGTCGTTGCGCAGCACCTCGCACTCGGCGCCCAGCTGGTACAGGTACTGGACCAGGTTGAAGACAAAGCTGTCGTAGTTGTCGACGACGAGAATCCGCGCGCTCACTGGTTGTCCACCGTCACATCATTGAAGGGCAGCAGCGGTTCGGCCCACGGGAAGACGTACTGGAACAGCACGTAGACCACCGCGACCACGAGTACGAGCGAAATCAGCGCCCGAACCCACGAGTTTCCCGGCAGATGCCGCCAGATCCAGCCGTACATGCCGTCCCTTCCGTCGCCGTACCACACCAGACTAACGGCGCGGTGCCTCAGGTTTCCCAGCCTCCACAGGCTGCGTGGCGTCAAGGTGCGCCCAGACGACAAGCCGATGGCTGTGACCGGTTCCGGTTCACAGGCCGTCAGCGTCGGACAACGGCCCGCGCTCGTGTACCCGGACCTCCTCGGCACGGGCCGATGACCGCGATGTCGCTGGGCGACGTCTCGCAGTGCTTGGTATCGACTGAACGTCCTGATGATCACTCACACCGGCAGCTCCCGATGGGCTTACTCCACAGGCTTCGCGTAGTGGAGATCCACGGTGCCCGAGTAGCCGGGAAGAGTCACCGCCCCGCCCTCCTCGACCTTCCAGCCGAGCCCGTAGACGTTGACGTACACCATGTAGTTCTGGATCGCCAGGGACGCCGTGAGGGCCTTGTGCAGCTTCTCCGGGTCGCCGACCGCGGTGATCTTGTACGGCGGCGAGTAGACGCGGCCCTGGAGGATCAGGGTGTTGCCGACGCAGCGTACGGCGCTGGTGGAGATCAGCCGCTGGTCCATGACCTTGATGCCCTCGGCCCCGCCCTGCCACAGGGCGTTGACCACGGCCTGCAGATCCTGCTGGTGGATGACCAGGTAGTCGGGCTGCGGCTCGGGATAGCCGGGCAGCTTGGCGGTGGCGTTCGGGGGCGCGTCGTTGAGCGTGACCGTGATGGCCTTGCCCCTGAGCCTCTGGGTGCCCGCGTTCTCCTCCAGGGCCTCGAGCTTCTCGTCCTTCGCCGTCGTACGGCCGTCGTCACGCTCGGCCAGCGCCTCGATGTCGTCGCGCAGCGTCGCGTTGCTCTCGTCGAGCCGGCCGTTCTTGTGGCTGCGTTCCTGAATGAGATCGGAGAGCTTCAGCAGCGAGGCGTCCGTGCGGATGTTTGTGCCTTTGGCCGTGTTGAAGCTCGTGAAGAAGATCAGCCCGGCGAGGGCGAACACAGCAGCGGTCAGCACCCGTACCGACCGGAAACGCCGGATACGGGCAGGGCTGGAACCCGCCTGGGGCGAGTCGGCAGAATTGCTCAACGTACCCTTATCTCCTTCGGCGCCGCGGAAGCACTACGCTAACGGACGCCCCGGGGAGCCCTGAGAAGTCCCCTTGTACGCTGCCCTGGAGCCAGCCCACGTCCCCTGCGCGGCCACGCAGCGCATCGACAGGAGAGACCCTCGTGCCGAAGTCACGTATCCGCAAGAAGGCCGACTACACGCCTCCCCCGGCGAAACAGGCGACCAACATCAAGCTGACCAGCCGTTCCTGGGTCGCCCCGGTCATGCTGGCCATGTTCCTCATCGGCCTCGCCTGGATCGTCGTTTTCTATGTGACAAACGGCTCGCTGCCGATGGATTCCCTCGGCAACTGGAACATCGTGGTCGGCTTCGGCTTCATCGCGGCGGGATTCGGCGTTTCGACGCAGTGGAAGTAGCGCGGCCCCCGGTGTCGGGGGCCTGAGGGGTGAGCGCCGACCCCCGTTGTCCACCGAGTTATCCACAGCTGTCCACAGCCGGTGGAAAACTCAGAAGATCTGTGGATAACCCATCCGGGGTTGACGCCGATATGACTGATCCACCGGGATGGGAAGCCTGTTCGCCCCCTGTCCTGCCTGGGGAAACCCAGGTCAGAGGCAGGGGGCACAGCCGTTCCCGCACACCATGCACAAGATCCAGAACAGTCTGTGGACAACACCGGTCCCTCAGGTGAGCTGACCGGTCCTGACCAGTGTCATGACTACAACGGCGACCAGGACCAGCGCAGATACGCCGTACTGGATCAGAGCCCGCCGCTCGCGGGGCGCGTGGACCATCGCGTAACCGATCACCACGCCGCCGACCAGGCCGCCGATGTGGGACTCCCAGGCGATGTTGCTCCACCCGAAGGTGAAGATCAGGTTGATCACCAGCAGGGCGATGACCGGGCGCATGTCGTGGTTCAGCCGCCGTATGAGGACGGCGGTCGCACCGAAGAGCCCGAAGATCGCGCCGGAGGCGCCGAGCGACGGCTGGTTCGGCGCGGCGATCAGATACGTGAGTGCGCTGCCCGCCAGGCCGGAGACCCCGTACACGGCGATGTATCGGGCGCGGCCGAGGGCGGCTTCCAGGGGGCCGCCGATCCACCACAGGCTGAGCATGTTGAAGGCGATGTGGATGACGCTGCCGTGCAGGAACATCGCCGTCACCAGCCGGTACCACTGCCCCTCCGCGACGCCCTCGACACCTCCGAGGCCCGGCACATATGCACGGCCGAGGAGCTCGAAGTTCTGGGTGAAGCGGTCGCCCACCGAGAGCTGGACCAGGAAGAGGGCGAGGTTGAGACCGATGAGGACTTTGGTGACGAGCCGGGGGTCCGCGGCGATCGTGCCGCCCACGAGGGTGCGCGGCCGGGTGGCCGTCGGCGAGTGGCCCGTGCCGGAGCCGCTGCGAACGCATTCGGGGCACTGGAAGCCAACCGAGGCGTTGACCATGCATTCGGGGCAGATGGGGCGCTCGCAGCGGGTGCAGCCGATGGCCGTCTCCCGGTCCGGGTGCCGGTAGCAGGTGGGCAGACTGTGGGCTTCCTGCGGGCCCTGTGGGCTGCCTGGCGCCTGGTCCATGGGTCCCCTCATTCTTCGTACGCGGGCGCACGGCGGTGGTCCAGGGGCGCATACCCGACGCACCGCCCCGCCCTTCCTTCTACGGATGGGCGAGGCGAATTGGTTCCCTGGCGGGCACGATGCCCAAGGCTTGGCCTCGGCGGCGTTCGGCCTCGGCGGATTGGTGCGGCTGTAGCGGGGCAGCTTCAGCCGGTCGGTCCGGTCTCTGCGGATCGCTCGGTCCGACCTCAGCGGGTCTCGACGGCGACCGACTCGATGACCACGTCATGGACCGGGCGGTCGGTACGCGGATTGGTCTGCGTCGAGGCGATGGCGTCCACGACCTTCTGGCTGGCCGCGTCGGTGACCTCGCCGAAGATGGTGTGCTTGCGCGTCAGCCATGCCGTCGGGGAGACGGTGATGAAGAACTGCGAGCCGTTGGTACCCGGGCCGGCGTTTGCCATGGCGAGCAGATACGGCTTGTCGAAGGCCAGGTCCGGATGGAACTCGTCCTCGAACCGGTAACCGGGACCGCCCGTGCCGTTGCCCAGGGGGTCACCGCCCTGGATCATGAATCCGCTGATCACCCGGTGGAAGACCGTGCCGTCGTACAGCTTGTCCGTGGACTTCACACCGGTTTCCGGGTTGATCCACTCACGCTCGCCCTTGGCGAGCTCGACGAAGTTCCGGACCGTTTTAGGCGCGTGGTTCGGCAGGAGCCGCACTTCGATGTCGCCTCGGTTGGTCTTCAGGGTGGCGTAGAGCCGCTCAGCCACGATCTGCCTTCCGTTGTCCTTTGTGACTCCCCGATCCTCGCACGGACCGCGCCACCCGTCTGTTGTCACCGCTGTCGCGAGCTGCTTCCCACCAAGCAGGCGCACGGTCCAGGGAATCCGTGGCATTGTCGTCGATAAGGACCCATTGCATCATATTGATCATGCATTGTCCCGAGTACGTCCGTAGTTGGTGTTCATGACCCAGATGCCCGTCATCGGGTGCCCCAGAGCACCCCGAGAGGCATGATCCCGATAAGGATGGAAAGGTGAACTGTGACTTCCTGGGGGATCGCCCCACATCCCTACGTACGCCACCGAGGAGGAGGATCCCGTGACCCGCATCGACAGCGTGCGCGCCGCGACCGGCTCGGCGAAGGACAGCGTGCAGCACGCCGCGGAAGTGGTGGCGCCCTACGCCGACACGGCCAAGGAGCGAGCCGCGCACTATGCGCACGAAGCACGCGTGAGGCTCGCGCCGAAGATGTCGTCCGCCGCTCACCAGGCCGCCGAGCAGGCTCGTACGCAGTACGGCGCCCATCTCGCGCCGCGCCTCGAGCAGGCACGCACCCATGTGCCACCGAAGGTCGACCACGCCGCGCGCGAAGCCGCGGTGCGTACACGTAAGGCCGCCCGGCAGGCCGCCGACTACTCCCGGCCGAGGATCGAGCAGGCCAGGGCAGCGGCCGGGCCCGCACGACAGGAGGCCGCGTCCCGCAGCGTGGCGGCGCTGGCGGGTCTGCGCGGCCGGGTCTCGCCCAAGGAGATCGAGAATCTGGCTCGCAGGCGCCGGCGCCGGGCCAGGGCGGGGCGCTTCGCCAAGGGGCTGACGGTGCTGGGCTTCCTGGTAGGCAGCGCGTTCGCCGCCTGGAAGTGGTGGGACAAGCAGGCCAATCCTGACTGGCTGGTGGAACCGTCGGCCGCTACTGAGGTGCCGGACAGCGGTCGGCTGACCTCGGTCGACGGCAGCGGCCGGGACGTACTCGACCCCGGGGTCGAGGCCAAGCAGGCCGGGGCAGAGGCGGAGGCGGCGGAACGCCACCAACAGGGCGAGCGCGGCGAAGGCGGCGAACCCGGCTGACGCCTCCCTCCGTATCCACTCATCGTCAATCGTATCGACGCGGCACATCCACTGGCATCAACTCCGCTGCCGGGCTGAGGACTTGAGGGCTCAGCCCCACAGCGATGTTTCACCCCGAAGATCCCGCCCAGCTCCTTCAGCGGAGCACTCTGTCTGGGCATCCGTAAAGGGCCGATGAGCAGGGCACCGTCCAAGACGGCGAGCGGGGTAACCAGAGCTCGGCGGGCCCGTGCCGCAGCGCACACGTAGGCGCTGTCTCCCCGATCGGGACCCGAGCCGGATCAGGGGTGCCATGTCGGTAGCAGCGTTACGGAATATGCCGGGGTTTCATCAGATGGTGTTACTCAGTCGCTGTTCAGCCGCTTCGCTGTTCGTCTGTTGCTGATGATCGGAGGGTGTCCGTCGTCGTTGGGGAGTGCTGTCCGTTGCCTTGGCGTTGCCGGCCTCATGCACCCATCCCCACAACCGAAATGACTCATCGTGCATTTGACTCCGCATGAGCAGGAGCGCTTGCTGATCCACGTGGCGGCCGACGTAGCAGAACGGCGTCGTGCTCGGGGGCTGCTCCTCAACTATCCCGAGGCCATAGCCCTGTTGACCGCTCACGTCTTCGAGACGGCGCGTGACGGGAAGAACGTCAGCGACGTCATGGATTCGGGCCGACAGTTGCTCACCCGCGCCGACCTGATGGACGGCGTCCCGGAGATGATCAACAACGTCCAGGTGGAGGCGACCTTCCCGGACGGCACCAAGCTGGTCACGATCCACGACCCCATCCCGGAGGCCGCCGAGGAGCCCGTGGTCCACCCAGGCAAGAACGAGCACCCCACGCCTCCGCGTAAGGCGAGCTGCCCGGTCGACTGCGACGACACCGACCCGTCTGCTTGTTGCGACGCGTGCGACGACACCGCGTCCTGGCACGAGTCGATCAAGTTCAACAAGGACCTGCAGGGCGACGCGCAGAAGAAGACCATCAAGGTCAGAAACACGTCTGACCGTCCCATTCAGGTCGGCTCCCACTACCACTTCGCCGAGGCCAACCCCGGGCTCACGGTGATCGAGAGCCCCGTCGGCACGCCCGCGAGCGATCCACTGCTCTGGAACTGCGTCGAGGCCAAGGGGCGCAGGCTCAACATCGCCGCGGGCAAGTCCGTGCGGTTCGAGCCGGGCGACGAGTGCTGCGTCGAGCTGGTGGAGATCGCGGGCGAAGCCAAGGGTGGCAAGACCAGCAAGATTCAGGGCCTGCGCAAGGGGATCGTCCGATGAGCCGCTACGAGAGTGCCAGCAACGAGCTGAAGCGCACGGAATACACCACCCTCTACGGGCCCACCACCAAGGACCGCGTCCGCCTGGCCGACACGGACCTCACGGTCGAGATCGAAGCCGACTGGGCCGGTGGGCCGCAGAACAGCGGCAACGAGATGATCTTCGGCGGCGGCAAGGTGATCCGGGAGTCCATGGGCATGTCCCACATCCCGAGGAACGGGCTCAAGGACAAGGACCCCAAACCCGTGGATACGGTCATCACGGGGGCGCTGATCCTCGATTGGTGGGGTGTGGTCAAGGCCGACGTCGGCATCAGGGACGGCGACATTTTCGCCGTCGGCAAGGCGTACAACCCCGAGACGATGGATGCGATCTCGTCGTTCGAGGAACCCGTGCGCGACCTGGAGACCGACCTGCCGCGATGGCAGCCGGAGAACTTCGTGGTGGGGCCGAACACCGAGGTGATCGCCGGCAACGGCCGGATCCTGACCGCGGGCGGTGTGGACACCCACGTGCACTTGATCTGCCCAGGAGAGATCCATGAGGCTCTGGCCTCGGGCGTGACCACTCTCATCGGCGGCGGCACCGGTCCCGCCGAGGGCAGCACGGCCACCACCGTGACCCCAGGCGCGTGGCACATCACCCGCCTCTTCGAGGCGCTGGACGAGTTCCCGGTCAACATCGGCCTGCTCGGCAAGGGCAGCACGATGAACAAGCAGGCGCTGAACGAGCAGGTGGACGCCGGGATCATCGGGTTCAAGGTGCACGAGGACTGGGGTGCCACACCCGCGGTGATCGACCAGGCGCTGAAGGTCTGCGAGGACCGCAAGATCCAGCTCGCCCTGCACGCCGACTCGTGCAACGAGTCCGGGTTCCTGGAGGACACCAAGAAAGCCATCGGCGGGCGTTCCATCCACATCTTCCACGTCGAGGGCGCCGGCGGCGGTCATGCCCCGGACATGATCGAGCTGGTCAAGGAGCCCAACATCCTGCCCGCCTCGACCAACCCCACCCGGCCCCTGACGGTGAACACCGTCAAGGAGCACGTGGACATGATGGTCGTGTGCCACCACCTCAACCCGGACATCCCGGCGGACCTGGCCTACGCGGATTCGCGCATCCGGCCGTCCACCATGGCCGCGGAGGACCTCCTCCACGACATGGGCGCCATCTCGATGATGTCCTCGGATGCCCAGGCGATGGGGCGCATCGGCGAGATGGTCATGCGAACCTGGCAGACCGCGCACGTCATGAAGGGCCGCTACGGCACACTGCCGGAAGACCTGAAGTACGCGAACGTCCGGACGATCGACGAGGACAACCGCGACAGGGATTCGCGAAAGAAGGTCAAGCACACCTTCCATGCGGGCAGCCGGATGCCGAACGACAACTTCCGGGCTCGTCGGTACGTCGCGAAGTACACGATCAATCCGGCGCTCACGCACGGAATCGACCACCGTATCGGTTCCGTGGAGAAGGGGAAGCTAGCCGACCTGGTGCTGTGGGAGCCGAAGTTCTTCGGCGTCAAGACGCACATGGTCCTCAAGGGCGGACAGATCGCTTACGCGCAGTGCGGCGACGCCAACGCCTCGATCACGACGCCGCAGCCCTACCTGCCGCGGCCGGTCTGGGGATCCACCGGTCGCGCTCCGGGGAGCAACTCGGTGAACTTCGTCGCCCCGGATGCCGCGGCCGACTTGAACAAGCGGTTCGACCCCACCAGGCCGAGCAGCAACCCGGGTGTGGAGACGGACACGGTCCGTCTCCACAAGAAGTTCGTCGCGATCAAGGACACCGTGCGGGACGTCAAGAAGGAGCACATGAAGCTGAACAACGCGTTGCCCACGGGCCTCGAAGTCGACCACAACAGCTTCGAGGTCACCATCGGCGGCGCGACGACGGGCGACGCCCGCACCCAGCTCGACGGTGTGACCATTCCACGCGCCTACGTCACTGAAGTCCCCATGGCACAGCGGTACTTCCTCTTCTGACGCCTGTGTTCTGGCCGGAGCCCTGGGGCGGGCAAGACGTGCCCGCCCCGGGGCCGCCGCCTCATCCTCCGATCCTGCGAAAGGCAGCCGCTCCGCCCATGAGCCGTGCAGCCCTGCTCCTGTTGGCCGACGGCCGCTTCCCCGCCGGTGGGCACGCCCACTCCGGCGGCGTCGAGGCCGCCATCGCGCACCACGCCGTACATGACACCGACAGCCTGGAGGCGTTCTGCCGCGGCCGTCTGCACACCGCCGGTCTCACCACGGCGGGACTGGCCGCCGCGGCCGCCGCCGGGTGTGACCCGCTGCTGCTCGACGCCGCCGCTGACGCGCGCACGCCCGTGCCCGCGCTGCGTGCCGTCGCCCGCAGGCTCGGCCGGCAGATGATGCGCGCGGCCCGCGCCACCTTCCCATCAGCTGAACTCGACCGGCTGGCCGCCGCACATCCGCACGGCGTTCACCAGCCCATCGTGCTGGGCCTCGCCGCCCGCGCCGCCGGGCTCGCCCCGGTGGACGCCGCCCATGCCGCCGCGTACGAGACCATCGGCGGCCCGGCCACCGCGGCGGTGCGCCTGCTGAGCCTCGACCCGCTCGACGCTTCGGGGCTCCTTGCCCGCCTCGGGCCCGAGACCGACGACGTCGCGCAAGCCGCGGCCGACGCCGCGACCCGCGCCCTGACCGAGGGCCTCGACGCCCTGCCGTCGGCCTCCTCCCCCCTGCTGGACATCACCGCCCAGCAGCACGCCGCCTGGACCGTCCGGCTCTTCGCCTCCTGAACCCCCACCACACCATTGTCGAAACGGAGTTGCCATGCACCTCGACCACACGGAGACCTTCCCCCAACGACACACGCACAGCGCCGAGCCGTTCCGCCCCGACGGCAGCCGACGTGCCCTGCGCGTCGGGCTGGGCGGCCCCGTCGGCTCCGGCAAGACCGCGACCGTCGCCGCCCTCTGCCGCACCCTGCGCGGCCACTGGCAGATCGCCGCCGTCACCAACGACATCTACACCCGTGAGGACGCCGAGTACCTGCTGCGCGAAGCCGTCCTGCCGCCCGAGCGCATCACCGCCGTCGAGACCGGCGCCTGCCCGCACACCGCCATCCGCGACGACATCTCCGCCAACCTCGAAGCCGTCGAGCACCTCGAAGAGACCATCCAGCACCTCGACCTCGTACTCGTCGAATCCGGCGGCGACAATCTCACCGCCACCTTCTCCAAGGGCCTCGTCGATGTACAGATCTTCGTCATCGACGTCTCCAGCGGCGACGACATCCCCCGCAAGGGCGGCCCCGGCATCACCACCGCCGACCTCCTCGTCATCAACAAGACCGACCTCGCCCCGTACGTCGGCGCCGACTTGGAAACCATGGCCGCCGACGCGAAGCGACAGCGCGGCGATCTTCCCGTCCTCTTCACCGACCTCACCTCTGACGACGGCGTCCGCGACGTCGCCGACTGGGTCACCGGCCACCTCGTCCCCTGGCGCGCCGAGGCAGCCGCCGTATGAGCCCCGTCCCCCGACTCGCCGCCGCCCGCGTCCCCGCGGCCGGCGGCGGCCCGGAGTCCGCCGGACACCCGCACGGCGTACGGGCCACGGCCCGGATCCGCGCCGCACACAACGGACGCGTCACCACCCTCCCCCAACTGCACAGCGACGGCCCCTTCCACCTGCGGCGGGTACGCAGCGACAGCAGCGCCGCCAGGGTGGGCATCATCGGCGCGATGAGCGCCCCGCTCGGTGGGGACCGGCTCACCCTCGACATCACCGTCGAGGACCACGCCGAACTGCACGTCACCACGGCCGCCGCCACGCTCGCCCTGCGCGGTCCCACCACCGACGCGGCCACCTACGACGTACGGCTCACCGTCGGGGAACACGCCCAGCTGCGCTGGCTGCCACAGCCTCTGATCAGCGCCGCCGGCAGCAACCTGCGACAGACGTACACCGTCGAACTCGCCGCCACCTCACGGCTGGTACTGCGAGAGGAACAGCTCCTGGGCCGGGCCGACGAGGAGGCGGGCCATCTCGTCAGCCGCATCCTCGTCCACCGCGCCGGGCACCCACTGCTCGACCAGCACACCGCGTACGGGACCCCGGAACCCGGCTGGGACGGCCCGGCCGTCCTGGGCGGACACCGCGCCGTAGGCCAACTCTTGGTCGTGGACCCGCGCCTCGACGTCCCACGGAGTCCCGTACTGATCGGCGAGGGCACCAAGGACGGGTGCGCCGTACTGGCACCGCTGGCAGGCGGCTCGGCACTGCTCGCCACCGCCGCGGCACCCACCGCTGCGACGCTGCGGGACCTACTCGACGCGGCACAGACGCACGCGCGGGCCCTCGCCCGCTGACACGAACGGGCCGCCGCCCGCTTGGGGCGGCGGCGGCCCACGTCCCCGGACTGTAGCCAGGTACCCGTCCAGGAACCGTCCGCACAGCTCGCGCTCCACCGCGGCCGCAGGGACGCGGAGAACTCACGTTGCCGACCCGCTCACGGATCGCCTCCGCCGTCGCCCCGCCCCCCTTCGACCGCCTGTCGAGCGTAGGGAATCGACGGGGGAGCACGACCCCCCGCAAACCCCCGACGTCAAAGGGCTTCCGCGCTCCCGGTGAGTGCCGTCACGCCCGTCAATGGGCAAAAAAACACCCCTGACACCGCGTTTCCGCAGGTCAGAGGCGGTATACAAGTGGAGCCTAGGGGAGTCGAACCCCTGACATCTGCCATGCAAAGACAGCGCTCTACCAACTGAGCTAAGGCCCCGGAAGGGAAGCGTCCGCCGGAAGAATCTCCTCCCGATCGAGCGCCGCAGCCCAGAGTACCGGGTCACCCCCGTAATCCCCCAAACAGATTGGGGGTCCCCGCGCACGACCACTCTCCGTAAGATGCTCGACGTGGTTCGCTACAGCGAACCACGGTACTTGGGGACGCGATGGGGAGACGCAATGGATGCCGCACAGCAGGAAGCAACCGCAAGAGCGCGGGAGCTGCAGCGGAACTGGTACGGGGAGCCGTTGGGGGCGCTCTTCCGTAAGCTCATAGACGACCTGGGCCTCAACCAGGCCCGTCTCGCGGGGGTACTGGGACTGTCCGCGCCGATGCTCTCACAGCTGATGAGCGGTCAGCGCGCCAAGATCGGTAACCCGGCAGTGGTCCAGCGGGTGCAGCTGCTGCAGGACCTCGCGGGTCAGGTCGCCGACGGCGCTGTGAGCGCCGCCGAGGCCACCGGGCGCATGGAGGAGATCAAGAAGTCACAGGGGGGCTCTGTGCTCAGCAACACCACGCAGTCGACGAGCAGTTCCGGCGCGCCCACGGTCAAACGCGTGGTCCGCGAAATTCAGTCGCTGCTGCGCTCCGTGTCAGCGGCGGGGGACATCATCGAGGCGGCGGACACCCTCGCCCCGAGCCACCCGGAACTGGCAGATTTCCTCCGGGTGTACGGCGCCGGCCGCACCTCCGACGCGGTCACGCACTACCAGTCCCACCAGGGCTGACCGGGCCGCTCGGCTGCTGAACACACCGCCGCCGGAGGGCTGTTGCGCCTGCCGGAAGCCGGAAGCCAGAAAGTCGGGCACCTCGATGAGGCACGCCGTGCCGACCGCCGAAAGGGGAGCGAGGCACGACCATGGGTGAGGTCTTCGCCGGCCGGTATGAGCTGGCCGACCCGATCGGGCGCGGGGGAGTCGGTGCGGTCTGGCGCGCCTGGGACCACCGGCGGCGCCGGTATGTGGCGGCCAAGGTCCTGCAACAGAGCGACGCGCACTCGCTGTTGCGCTTCGTGCGGGAGCAGGCGCTGCGGATCGATCACCCCCATGTGCTCGCGCCGGCCAGCTGGGCCGCCGACGACGACAAGGTCCTGTTCACCATGGACCTGGTCGGCGGCGGCTCGCTGGTCCACCTGGTCGGGGACTACGGTCCCCTGCCGCCGGCCTTCGTCTGCACCTTGCTCGACCAGCTGCTGGCAGGGCTCGCCGCGGTGCACGCGGAGGGGGTCGTGCACCGCGACATCAAGCCCGCCAACGTCCTGTTGGAGGCGACCGGAACGGGCAGGCCACGGCTGCGTCTGTCCGACTTCGGTATCGCGATGCGCCTGGGCGAGCCACGGCTGACGGAGGCCAACTACGTGGTGGGCACACCTGGTTACCTGGCGCCCGAGCAACTGCTCGGTGCGGAGCCGGACTTCCCTGCCGACCTGTTCGCCGCGGGTCTGGTCGCCCTCTATCTTCTGGAGGGTGCCAAGCCGGACGCCAAGGCTCTCATCGAGTACTTCACGGCGCACGGCACCCCCGGTGCCCCGAAGGGGGTTCCCGAGCCGCTGTGGCAGGTCGTGGCCGCGCTGGTGCAGCCAGACCCTCAGGCGCGGTTCCGCACCGCCACGGGGGCGCGCAAGGCGCTCGCCTCAGCCAGGGAGCTCCTGCCGGAGCCCGGCCCCGACGACGAACTGATCGAGGTCTTCGACCAACTCGGCCCGCTTCCGGCTGGTTTCGGTCCAGCGGGCCCAGTCCCGACCACACCCGGCCAGGGCCAGGACACCGTCCCTCAACGCCCGGGCCAGGGATACGACAGCATTCCCCAGCAACGAGCCCCGGGCACCGCGACACCACAGCCACAGCCACAGCCGGGCACGATATCGCCGCCGCCTCACACGGGCACCGTTACTCCACAGGCCCGCACGGGAGCCGTGCCGTCTCGCCCCGCCTCCGCACCCGGCGCCGTACCGCCTCCCTCGCCCCCCGATGTCTTACCCCCGCAGCCCTCCCCGATGTCGGACACCGGCAGCTTCCACCTGCCGCCCCCACTCAAGCCACAGCCACAGCCCGAGCACCCCCCCACTCCTCCCAGCCCGCTCGCGCTTCCGGCCCTCGACCACGCTCCGTCGTACAAACCCCCGCACGTGTCCCCCCTCCAAGCCACGAGCCCCGCCCCGCAGCCGGACATTTTCACCCATACTGCTTCATATACCGCTCGCGACGTTCAGGTTCCGCCCTCGCCTCAGCCAATTGCGCTCCGCCGCGTCAGGCGTGCACAGCGGCGCCCCGGGCCGCCCGCGAAGGTGGCTGTTCCTGTGCTGCTGCTGGCACTGCTCTGTTTCGCGGTCGGATTCTGGGCGCTGACCCGAATCTGAGCCGTTGAACACAGAACGGGAGCCGGTGAGCTACCGGCCCACCGGCGACTCGTACTGCCGCGAAGCCGCGTTGCCGGCCGTCGCCGGCGCACCCGCTCGGCGCCGCGCGGCCACCGTCCACACACCAAGCCCCAGCACGAGGGCGCTCCCCGCGCCGATCCCGCCCGCGGCCACCAGTTTCATCAGGGTGTCCTTGTCACGGCCGTCATGTCCGCCGGCCACCCCGCTCGCGGCCGAGCGCCTGTCCCCGTCCGTGACATCGAACACACCGTGCGGCGCGGCCTGTCCCGCGTACACCGGCCCAGCTCTGCCCGTACCGCTCAGCCGCACGCGCAGCGTCAGCTCGAACGGCCCCTCGCCGAACTTGTCGGCCACCTTGGCACCGAGATGGACCGCGAGGTAGTACCAGCCGGCGAAGCGCATCCCGTTTACCCGGTCGTCGACGGCGTACCGATTCTCGTGGGCGACCGAGGGCAGCGGCTCCAGGACGGCTGACGTCGCCGTGCCGTCGTATCCGGTATCGGCGTCTTCCACGAACGCGCGTACCGGGTTGTAGAGCGACATGACGAGGGCATTGCCCAGGAATCCGTCACCACTGACCGCTCCGTCGAGTTCGGCAGTGGCGTAGAGCTGTTGCCCCCAGTCGACCGGAACCCGGTAGAAGAGCGTCTGCCCGGCCCCGACCCCGTCTCTCCAGACGCCCTGCTCCAGCGCAGTCGCGTCGTTGAAGCTCGTGCCGCCCTCGCGGGTCTCCGCCGCGCCGCCGACAGCCTCGGGAAAGGCGGAATTCCAGGTCTCAGGGGCGGTCGTCGGACCGGTCTTCCTCACGGCGGGCTCCGACACGTACTGAAGCTCCAGATCCCAGGCGTCAGGCGAGGAACCGGCTTCGCTGGTGCGCTCGACGACCACGGAATACGTTCCTGCCGCCTGGCAGATGTACCCGTCCGGGCCGATCCTGCGTGACGCCCAGGCGGTGAGGGGGCGCGGACTCTCAGTGGATCCGAATCGTGCGTCACGGGCGTCACCGGGGAAGCAGTTGTGGCCCGCGGGATCCTGCAGGGACACCTTGATACCGTCCGAGTACGCGACCTTCGTCCCCCGCCTCGGGACGGCTGTGGCCGAGACGTACGCGTTGGAGGCGCTGTCGAGCCGGAGGCGGTAGTAGAGCTTCCCGTTGCTCCGGACAGAGCTCCGGTAGATCTTGCCCGGGGCCAGCCCCACAGCCTCGGCGGGGTTGGGAGCACCCTCGACCGACTTGGCCTCATCAGCGAAGACGTAAGGATCGGCAGTCCCGGCCGCCACGGCCTGACCCCGAACCTGCCCCTGCCCCAGTCCTCGCGCCTGCGCCTGCGCCTGCGCCTGCGCCTGCGCCTGCGCCTGCGCCTGCAGTACCGCAACCACGCACAGCGCCGCTGCGCAAGTCAGGACCGTACGGCCGCGCCTCCACACCGTGTGCCGCCCCATCGCGCGCCCCCTCGCCGTAGAGCCGGTCCGTCACTCGCCGGGGACCCGCGGACAGGCGTCATGGCGCCCCGAACGCCCGCGAAGCCCCGACCATCCTGCCCCGCCCGTCGCCACGTCATCCACGCTTCGCGCCAGGCAAGCGCCTTCTGTCCCGAAGTCCCCTCGAAGACCACTCGAAGACCACGGGAAAAACCACGGGAAAACCGCTCCTCAGACCGCGTAGAAGACCGTATCGGGGCAACACAAAACCCCGACCGCGAGGGCGGCCGGGGTTTGCGCTGAGACTGTTGTCGATACTCACGAACCCGTGGGCACGGAGTCAGTCGCCTCCGTCCACAGATCCTGCTCGGCGCGATCCGCCTGGATCTGGCGGTACACGAGGAGCCCGCCGATGGCGGCCAGTGCGACCAGGAGAAGCTTCTTCACCGCGCGACCTCGTCTTTCCTTGACGTAGGGGACTTCTGGCGCCCGACTATACACACCGCCCGATACCGATTGGTGACCTACGTCGGCGCCCAACTCCCGCCCGGCGCCGAGCAGTAGAACCGGAGGACACCACTCCAACCCGAGGGTGACTATTTTCTACACACCACAGCTTTCACCGCTTTTCCTCACTTTTCGGACCTCTTAGGTCTATCCGGGTGGCGTTCATCCGAAGATCGACGCGCCACGGACGCAGGTCCACCACTTCGCAGCCCTCATCCACATCATGAGGAAGTACGCAAATCGCCCGACCTGAAAGTGAGGGACCATGGCCAGGAACAAGGTCATGAAGCTGTGGACCGCGGTCATCACCGCATTCATCACACTGCTCGCGACACTCGGACTCGTCAACACGGCCAGTGCGGCCGCGGTGGCCCCCCAGACCGAGACAGCCCGCAGCGCCAAGCCGAGCTCCCCCGTCAGGGTCCCGGCGACGTCCCATTGGGCCTGGTCCCGCCGCCTCTCCCTGCCGCCCACGATGAAGCAACGCATCCAAGCGGAGGCCCACGACTCCTCCCCCAGCTGCCGCCACCGCCCACTGTCGGACGCGAGCGCACCCGCTGAGGGCGACGAGGAGGAGACGGAGCCGGCGGACCCCGCCGCTCCACGCGTGGACCTGACGTAGGCCGCACCAAGCCCCGAACCTACGGCGCTCCGTAACCCGCCCCCTGCACCCTCGACGACGCAGACGCCGAACACCCTTTACTAGTCCTAACTAACTAGTACCTACCCGTGCGTCAGGGAGTCGTCCCTGCCGAGGGCACGGGCCCTTCGCCTCAAGCACGCGGGCGCCACAAGGCACACCGGCTACGAGTTGTCGGCGTTCCGGTTCTTCAACGCGGCCAGGACCAACCCGACCGCAGTGGGTACGCCGCCAACGTAGGCCAGGGTGGGGCCCCTGGTGGGAAGGCAGGCGACCGCAGCCCCAGATCACGTCCTCAGCGTCTCCGCGAAACCGTCCCGCCACGACACGTACTGCGGATTCCAGCCGAGCACCCGCTTCGCCTTGACGTTCGACGCGCCGCGGGCCTCGGTGCACAGAGTGGTGACGAACTCGCCGGCCAGCAGGCGGCCCAACCAGCGCGGGACGCGCATCGGCCGCTTCGCCCCCGCGATCTGGGCCAGGACCGGGAGCCACACAGAGATCCGTGCCGGCTCGTCGTCCACGATGTTGTAGAGGCCGGGAGCACCTCGGTCGACGGCGGCCACAGTCGCGCGGGCCGCGTCCGCGACATGGATCAACGACCAGACCCCGCCGCCGTCGCCGATCACCGGGAACTGGCGCTTGCGGACCATCTCCAACTGCTCGCCCCCGGGCGCGAGCGAGGTGCCGGGCCCGTAGAAGCCGCCGTACCGCAGCACGAAGCCCTCCACTCCGGGCGCCGAGGTCACCGCGTCCTCCAGATGCCGAATCGCGGCCGCCGTCTGCTCGCTGCCCGGCACCGGATTCGGGTCGATCGGGTCCTCCTCAGTCTTAACCGGGCCTCCGGTGCGGGCGTACAGCACAGCTGCGTTGCTTTGCGCGATGAAGCGCCGCACGCCGGCCTCCGCAGCCGCCGTCAGGAGGTTGTCGGTGCCCTCCGTGCGCAGCCGGTTGGTGAGCGCGAAGTCCCGGTCGACCTTGCGCAGCTTCAGGTTGCCGGCCAGCGCGGTCGCCTGGTGGATGACCACCTCGGGCCGGACGCGTGCCACCGCCTCCCGCACCGCGGCCGGGTCCAGCACGTCCAGCACCACCGGCTCCGCCCCGGCCTCACGCAGCCGGGCGGTCTTGGTCCCGGTGGTGGTGGTGCCGACGACCGTGTGGCCGGCACCGACGAGCTGGGGCACGAGCTGCGCGCCGAGCGCGCCGGTGGCACCGGTGACGAGAACCTTCATGGTGGGCTCCTTCCGCGTGTCGGCGTCCGCGTCTCTGCTTCCGCCGTTGCGTGGTGTGCTGTTCTCCCTGGGACGGATACGGACGCCGCGGATGTGACATCGCCGCGGGAACATCCCAGGGATCGGGTATCCCGGCGACAGCTCAGGCCCGCCGCCTACTTGCCATCAACCCAGTCCACGCAGCTCGGCGCCACTTGGCCGACTGACTTCGCCGTCAGCGGTCAGGACAGGCGAGCAGCACGCCGAGCGGGATCTCTTACTCCCGCCTTCCCGCCAGGCACGCGACGACGGCTGAGCGCCCTCAGCCGGGGCCAGGAAGTCCGCCTGCGCTCAACGAACCGAACTGCCCTCTTGGGGCTGAGCTGTCAGGGCACGACCACGATCTTTCGGCCCATCCCCGCTGCGAACTGCTCCAGTGCCTGCGGGTACCGCTCCAGCGGCACACGGTCGCTGATGAACACCTCGGGGTCCAAGACCCCTTTCGCGAACAGTTCCGCCGCTCGTTCGAAGCTGTGCAGCACCGCCATCGACCCCGTGATCGTGATCTCCTGGTTGTAGATGCGGTACGGGTCGATCGTCACCCGCGTCGCGTAGTCGGCCACCCCGAACTGCAGGAACGTCCCCGCTTTCGCCACCCGGTCCAGGCCGTCCTGGATCGCCGCCGCGTTGCCCGTGGCGTCGACCACCACGTCCCAGCCCCGGGGCCGGTCCAGCTCGTCCGCGTTGCCGGCGGCCGCCGAGACGCCCAGCCGGCGGGCCGTCTGCAGACGGGCCGGGTTCACATCCACCACGTCCACGCTCGCCGCACCCGTGAGCTTCGCGAGTTCCAGCATCATCAGGCCCATCGTCCCCGAGCCGTAGATCAGGACGTGGGCACCCAGCCGGGACCGGAGCACGTCGTAGCCCCGTACCGCGCAGGACAGCGGCTCCACCAGCGCCGCGTCCTGCGTGCGGACGTGCTCGGGGAGCTTCACGCAGTTCGCCACCGGCGCCACCGCGTACTGCGCCGCCCCCCCGGCCGTCGTCACGCCGATCGCCGCCCAGCGTTCACACAGGTTGTTGTGGCCGGTACGGCAGTATCCGCACTCGTGGCAGTACAGCGAGGGGTCGACCGCCACCCGGTCGCCCACGGACACCTCCGTGACCCGGCTCCCCACGCCCACCACCTCGCCCGCGAACTCGTGCCCCGGCACGATCGGCAGCTTCGGTGCGAACTCGCCCTGGAGGATGTGGAGATCCGTTCCGCACAGGCCGCAGGCCGCGACTTCGACCACGACCTCGCGGGGGTCCGGTGTCGGGTCCGGGACCTCGGCGACGACGACCTTGCCCATGGACTCGATGACGGCGGCCTTCATTTCACGGCTCCCAACGACAGGCCCTGGACCAGCTTGTCCTGGGCGGCGAACCCCGCGGCGAGCACCGGCAGAGAGATGACGAGCGATGCGGCGCACACCTTCGCCAGGAACAGGCCCTGGCTGGTGATGAAGCCGGTCAGGAAGACGGGAGCGGTCTCGGCGACCACGCCCGTGAGGACCCGGGCGAACAGCAGCTCGTTCCAGCTGAAGATGAAGCAGATCAGGGCAGTCGCGGCGATGCCGGGCAGGGCGATGGGGGCCACCACCCGCCACAGGATGGTCGGCAGTCTCGCGCCGTCGATCTGCGCCGCCTCGATGATCGGGACGGGCACCTCGGAGAGGAAGGACTGCATCATCCACACCGCGATCGGCAGGTTCATGGCGGTGTAGAGGACGACCAGCGCCCAGATGTTGTCGAGCAGGCCGGTGTTCTTCGTGAACAGGTAGATGGGCAGCAGGCCCGCGACCAGCGGCAGCATCTTGGTGGACAGGAAGAAGAACAGGACGTCCGTCCACTTCTTCACGGGCCGGATGGAGAGCGCGTACGCGGCCGGCAGCGCGAGGAGCAGCGTCAGCAGTGTGGAGGCCGCCGAGGCCGTCGCCGAGTTGATCAGCGAGGGCCAGGGGACGGCGCCGCCGCCCACGCCGAAGAACTCGCGGTAGCTGTCCAGGGTGAGTGCGGCCGCGACGGAGGGCGGGTTGGTCGCCGCGTCCGCCTCGGAGTGGAAGGAGGTCAGGACCATCCAGCAGATGGGCAGTACGAAAAGGATGCCGGCCAGCCACGCAGCGATCCCCAGAGCCGCACCCTGGAACCGGCCGCGAGGCCGGGTGGGGCGCAGGGTGGCGGTGGTGAGGGTGGTCATCAGCGAGACACCTCCGCGCGGAACAGGGACGACACGACGCGCAGGGCGAAGGTCGCGAGGACGATCGAGCCGATGACGACAATGACGCCGGCCGCCGAGGCGAGGCCGTTCTCGTGCGCCTGGTAGAAGGTCTCGTAGATGGTGTACGGCAGGTTCGCGGTGCCCAGGCCGCCGGAAGTGATCGTGTACACCGCGTCGAAGTTCTGCACGACGTGGATCGAGCCGAGCAGCACACTCAGTTCGATGTAGCGGCGGATGTGCGGCAGCGTGAGGTGGACGAACACCTGCCAGTCGTTCGCGCCGTCCACCCGGGCCGCCTCGATCAGCTGTGGGTCACGGCTCTGCAGCCCGGCGAGCAGGATCAGCGTCATGAACGGCGTCCACTGCCAGATCAGCGAGGCCTCGACGGCCATCAGCGGCATCTCGGAGATCCAGTCCGGCTGAGCCGCCCCGCCGCCTCCGAGCCAGTGCAGGATGCCGTTGAACAGGCCGTACTCGGGGTTGAAGAGCACGTGCTTCCACAGCAGCGCGGCTGCGATCGGCACCAGCAGGAACGGGGCGATGAGCATCGTGCGCACAGCGGCCCGGCCACGGAACCTCCGGTCCAGCAGCAGCGCCAACACCAGGCCGAGCACCAGGCTGACGAGCACGACCGTGACCGTCAGCAGGACCGTCGTCCACACCGACTCGCGCAGTTCGGGCGTGCTCAGCACGTCCGAGTAGTTGGCCAGGCCGGCGAAGCGGCGCTCGTCCGGGTAGAGGGCGTTCCAGTCGAAGAACGAGATCACCAGCGTGGCCACGAAGGGCAGCTGCGTCACGACGATCATGAAGATCAGCGCGGGCAGCAGCGGCGCCCGGGTGGCCCACGCACGCATACGGTTCGGCCGCCGGGCCGCCGGCCGCGGGGATGCGGCGGCGACCCGGACGGGGGGAGTCGTGACGGTCATGACTGCTGGTACTTCTTTCCGACAGCCTCGGCGAGCTTCTGCGACTTGCTCAGCGCGCTGTCCACGGACTGGCGGCCTGCTATCGCGGCGCTGATCTCCTGGGAGACCTTGGTGCCCAGGTCGGTGAACTCGGGGATGCCGACGAACTGGATGCCGGCCGCGGGCCGGGGCTGCACGCCCGGGTCGTCGGGCCTGGCGTTCGCGATGGCGTCCCGGGTGACGTCCGCGAAGGCGGCCGCCTCCTTGCGGTACTGCGGGATGTCGTAGGTCGACGTGCGCTTGCCGCCCGGCACGTTGGCCCAACCGATCTCCTCGCCGACGAGCTTCTCGTAGTCCTTGCCGGAGGCCCAGGAGATGAACTTCCAGGCGTTCTCGGCGTTCTTGGACGCCTTCTGGACGCCCCAGGCCCAGGTGTAGAGCCAGCCCGAGCTCTCGGTCTTCTCGACCGGCGCCGGGACGTAGCCGATCTTGCCCTTGACCGGGGAGCCGGAGGCCTCGAGGGAGCCGGCGCCGGCCGTGGCGTCATACCACATGGCCGTCTTGCCCTGGGTCATGTTGTTCAGGCACTCGGCGTAGCCGGACTGCGCGGCGCCGGACTCGCCGTGCTTGCGCACCAGGTCGACGTAGAACTGCGTGGCCTCCTTGAACTCCTTGGAGTCCAGCTGCGCCTGCCAGTCCTTGTCGAACCAGGTGCCGCCGAAGGTGTTGACGACCGTGGTCAGCGGCGCCATGACCTCGCCCCAGCCGGGCAGGCCGCGCAGACAGACGCCCTTCATCCCGGACTCGGCCCCGTCCACCTTCGCGGCGAGGTCGGCCACCTGCTTCCAGGTGGGCTTGGCGGGCATGGTCAGGCCCGCCTTCTCGAAGACGTCCTTGCGGTACATCAGGAAGGAGGACTCGCCGTAGAAGGGCTCGCCGTAGAGCTTGCCGTCCTCCGCGGTCAGGGCCTGCGTCATCGGCTTGAGGATGTCGCCCTGGTCGAAGGCGGTGTCGCTCTTGACGTAGGGGTCCAGGGAACGGAGCCAGCCGTTCTTGGCGTAGATCGGGATCTCATAGTTGCTGAGGGTGGCGACGTCGTACTGCCCCGCCTGGTTGGCGAAGTCCTGGCTGATCTTGTCCCGGACGTCGTTCTCCGGCAGGACGGTGAAGTTCACCTTGATTCCGGTGTCCTTGGTGAAGTGGGCAGCGGTGAGCTTCTGCAGCTCCACCATCTGCGGGTTGTTCACCATAAGGACGTTGATGGAGTCGCCGTCGGAGGATCCGGCGCCGCCGGCGCCCGCGCAGGCGGCGAGCGGAGTAATCAGCGTCCCTACGGCGGCCACGAGAAGGAAAGTGCGTGGCGCGCGTCGGCTCTGGGTTCGCATGCGGTACTCCTGGACAATTGGGTGCAATGAGGGAGGTGTTGGGGCTGGCGGTGCCCTGTGGGTCGGCCGATCCGATGTCTAGATCTTCGAATGGGTAGGTGGGTCGGGGACGCGCCGGACGTCAGACACGGATGACCTGCGGTCCCAGCAGCGAGTAACGGTGGGCCTCGGCCGTGGGGAGCAGGGTGCTCGTCACGATCGCCTCCAAGGCGCCGATCTCGGCGAACCGGCAGAAGCTGACCGCTCCGAACTTGTTGTGCGCGCCCGTGAACACCGTGCGGCGCGCGGACCGGATAGCCTGCGCCTTGACCTCGCTGACCGCCGGGTCGGGCGTGGTCAGACCGTGTTCGCGGGAGATGCCGTTGGCGCCGACGTATGCCAGGTCGATGACGAAACCGGCGAGCATCTTCGTCGTCCAGTGGTCGACGGTCGCCAGCGTGCCGGATCGCACCCGGCCGCCGAGCAGCAGGACCGAGATGTTCTCGGTCTCGGCGAGCGAGCCCGCGACCGGCAGGGACGCGGTGACCACGGTCAGTGGCCGGTCCCTGGACAGTGCCTCGGCGATGAGCTGCGGGGTGAAGCCCTCGTCGACGAAAACCGTCTCGGCGTCCCCGACCAGCTCCGCCGCGGCGGCCGCGATCCGGCGCTTCTCGGGCACATGGCTGGTGGCGCGGAAGGCGAGCGTCGTCTCGAAGCCGGCGCTCTCCACGGGGTAGGCGCCGCCGTGGGTCCGGCGGAGCAGGCCGTGGTGCTCCAGGACGCGCAGGTCCCGGCGCACGGTCTCCTTGGCCACACCCAGTTCGGTGGCGAGCGCGGTGACGTCGACCGAGCCGGTGGTGCGCGCGAGGCGCACGATCTCACGCTGGCGTTCCTCGGCGGTCTTCGCCGTATTGGCCGTCGTCATGTCCGACACCCGCTTCCGTGCTGTGTGACTCGATCGCCTCCGGGGCGTTCGGATCGTATTGCCCGTTCGGGCCCGGTGGGGCCCGTGGAGGAAGTTCTACAGCGGTAGAGCAAGACTGAACAGCTCTGTTGCCGGGTCGGCACTGCCCGTTTGTGCCCGTTTTGCTCGACGCGTGCCCGTCTCAGACCTGCGTGGGCGTGGGGTGGCTGCGTGAGATCGGGCAGGGTTGATGCCCGAATGGAGAGCAGGCGGGCCCGTTCGGTGCCCGCACCGCTCCTCGGACGCTCGTTTCCCGCTGTTGCAGGGCCGGTCAGTACGGTCAGATCGGCGGGTCGCTGACGAAGTGGCCGCCGAGGTACGCGTGCGCGATGTTCTCCGGGTCCAGCTCGCCGTGCTCCGCGATCAGCTTCTCGGCGTACGGCTCGGAGTCGTCCCGGGGGTCGTAGCCGAGCGCCCGCGAGCCGTGCTCAGGTCCCACCGCAGGCGGGTGTTGGCGGAGAAAGCCGTAGACGACGGTGTGGCCGACGTCGTTCTCGGCGGTCAGGGCCGCCTGCAAGAGGCAGGCGCCGTCGGCGGGGCTCATCCAGACCGACAGCGTGCGCACGCTGGTCGGCTCGGGGAAGCAGGAGCCGATGCGCACCGAGACGGTCTCCAGGCCGTACTCGGCTCCGAAACTAAGAGCGGGCGCTTCCCACCGGGGGAAGCGCCCGCTCCTCTCGATTTTCGTCTGTGGGGCTAACAGGATTTGAACCTGTGGCCTCATCCTTATCAGGGATGCGCTCTAACCAACTGAGCTATAGCCCCGCCGCGCTCTGCGATGTATGTCCCGCGCGCTGACCTCTGAAGATTAGCGCACGACGCTGCCAGTCCCAAAATCGATAGGTACGGGGCCCCTCTGGGTCCGGCTCGCCCGACTGGACAACGCTTTGGTCGTCGTTCTCCTCGTCTTGGTCGTCGTTCTCCTCGTCTTGGTCGTCGTTCTACTCGTCCTCCGCGAGCGTCAGCTCAATGCCGCCCACGAAGCCCGCCGAGAGGTTGTAGATGAACGCGCCAAGGGTGGCGAGCGCGGTGGCGAGTACGACGTCGATGACCGCGATGATCGAGGTGAAGATGAGCACACGGGGCAGCGACAGGAAGGACTGCAGGTCGAAGCCGTTGGACTCGTTCGAACCCGTGGCCTCGGAGATCGTGCCGCCCACCGTGGAGAAGACGCCCATGGCGTCCATGACCATCCACAGCACCGCGGCCGCAACGATCGTGCAGATGCCGAGCGCGATGGAGAGCAGGAAGCTGACCTTCATCACGGACCAGGGGTCGGCCTTGGCCACGCGCAGGCGCGCCTTGCGCGTACGAGGCACAGTCCGGGCCCCGGTACGCGGTCGGCGAACGGCGCCGACCGCAGCACCGGGAGGCGGCGACTGCTGTGGCTGATATGCCCGCGGCGGGTGGTAAGGCTGAGCGGGCTGGGGCTGCCGCTCTCGTGGCAGCGGCGAGCTGGGAGCCGGAGGCACGGGCGAGCCTGCGGCCGCATCCGCCGCATGCTGCGGCGCCTGCGGGCCTCGGGTGTCCGTCACAGTTCCCCCTTGGGATCCATGAGACTCATGGGAGTCCGTCGCTTCCGCGGCGGGGCCACGGCCGCCGTCCGATTCCGTACCGGTCGATCCGGCGCCGGTGGCTCCGCTCACGAATGACTCACTCCTCGCGCTACTCGGCCGTGGACTCGTTGCCCTCGTCCGTACCGACGACCGTCTCGACCTCGTCCGATTCGTCGACCTCAGATCCGTCGACTTCCTCGGCCTCGCGACCGGCCTCGGCGTTACGAGCGATGCCGACCACGGCATCGCGCTTGCCCAAGTTGATCAGTTGCACGCCCATGGTGTCACGGCCCGTTTCCCTGACCTCGTTGACCCGCGTACGAATCACACCGCCGGACAGCGTGATGGCAAGAATCTCATCCGTCTCCTCGACCACCAGCGCACCGACGAGCGAGCCGCGATCCTCCACAATCTTGGCGGCCTTGATACCCAGGCCGCCGCGACCCTGGACGCGGTACTCGTCAACGGCAGTTCGCTTTGCGTACCCACCGTCGGTGGCGGTGAACACGAACGTACCGGTTCGAACAACATTCATCGAGAGCAGCTCGTCGCCCTCACGGAAACTCATGCCCTTGACGCCCGAGGTCGCACGGCCCATGGGGCGAAGCGCGTCGTCGGTCGCCGTGAACCTGATCGACTGAGCCTTCTTGCTGATCAGAAGCAGATCGTCTCGCGCCGACACGAGTTCGGCACCGATCAGTTCATCGTCGGAACCGTCCTCCGTTTCACGGAGGTTGATCGCGATGACGCCGCCCGAGCGTGGCGAATCGTAATCCTTGAGCGACGTCTTCTTGACCAGACCGCCCTTGGTGGCCAGCACCAGATAAGGCGCCGCCTCGTAGTCGCGGATCGCGAGGATCTCGGCGATCGCCTCGTCCGGCTGGAAGGCCAGCAGGTTCGCGACGTGCTGCCCACGCGCGTCACGCCCGGCGTCCGGCAGCTCGTACGCCTTGGCACGGTAGACGCGGCCCTTGTTGGTGAAGAACAGCAGCCAGTGGTGCGTCGTCGACACGAAGAAGTGGTCGACGATGTCGTCTTCCTTGAGCTTCGTGCCGCGTACGCCCTTGCCGCCGCGTTTCTGTGAGCGGTAATCATCGGTCTTGGTGCGTTTGACGTAGCCGCCGCGTGTGATGGTGACGACGATGTCCTCTTCGGCGATGAGGTCCTCGATGGACATGTCGCCGTCGAAGGGCACCAGCTTGGAGCGGCGGTCGTCGCCGTACTTCTCGACGATCGCGGCGAGTTCCTCACTGATGATGCCGCGCTGGCGGACCGGCGAGGCGAGGATTGCGTTGTACTCGGTGATCTTCGTCTGCAGCTCGTCGTGCTCCTGGATGATCTTCTGACGCTCCAGGGCGGCGAGGCGGCGCAGCTGCATCTCGAGGATGGCGTTGGCCTGGATCTCGTCGATCTCCAGGAGGCCCATCAGGCCCTCGCGCGCGATCTCGACGGTGTCACTGCGCCGGATCAGCGCGATGACCTCGTCGATGGCGTCCAGCGCCTTCAGGAGACCGCGCAGGATGTGCGCGCGCTCCTCGGCCTTGCGCAGCCGGAACTTCGTACGCCGGACGACGACCTCGATCTGGTGCGCCACCCAGTGGCGGATGAACGCGTCGAGGGACAGCGTGCGCGGGACGCCGTCCACCAGCGCCAGCATGTTGGCGCCGAAGTTCGTCTGCAGATCGGTGTGCTTGTAGAGGTTGTTCAGTACGACCTTGGCGACGGCATCGCGCTTCAGAACGATGACCAGGCGCTGGCCGGTCCGGGACGAGGTCTCGTCCCGGACGTCCGCGATGCCGCCGATCTTGCCGTCCTTCACCAGGTCGGCGATCTTCTGCGCGAGGTTGTCGGGGTTGACCTGGTAGGGGAGTTCGGTGACCACCAGGCACTGGCGGTTCTGGATCTCCTCGACCTCGACGACCGCGCGCATGGTGATGGAGCCGCGCCCGGTGCGGTAGGCCTCCTCGATGCCTTTTCGGCCCACTACAAGGGCACCGGTCGGGAAATCGGGGCCCTTGATGCGCTCGATCAGGGCGTCCAGGAGCTCCTCGTGTGAGGCCTCGGGGTTCTGCAGGTACCACTGTGCGCCGGCCGCGACCTCACGGAGGTTGTGCGGCGGGATGTTGGTGGCCATGCCGACCGCGATGCCCGCCGAGCCGTTGATCAGCAGGTTCGGGAAGCGGGACGGCAGGACGGTCGGCTCCTGGGAGCGTCCGTCGTAGTTGTCCGTGAAGTCGACGGTCTCCTCGTCGATGTCGCGGACCATCTCCATGGACAGCGGCATCATCTTGCACTCGGTGTAGCGCATGGCCGCCGCCGGGTCGTTGCCCGGAGAGCCGAAGTTGCCGTTGGAGTCCACCAGCGGCATCCGCATCGACCAGTGCTGCGCAAGGCGGACCAGCGCGTCGTAGATCGAGGAGTCGCCGTGCGGGTGGTAGTTGCCCATGACGTCGCCGACGACGCGGGCACACTTGTAGAAGCCCTTTTCGGGCCGGTAGCCGCCGTCGTACATGGCGTACAGCACGCGGCGGTGGACGGGCTTGAGACCATCCCGGACGTCGGGCAGCGCGCGCGACACGATGACGGACATCGCGTAGTCGAGATACGAGCGCTGCATCTCCGTCTCGAGCCCCACAGGCTCGACACGGACGGCCAGGCCCTCTTCTTCAGGGATGGCTGGAATGTTCGCGTCGGTCATTGCTGGTGAAGATCCTTTCTGATGCGGTCAGCGGAGACCGACTCAGATATCGAGGAAGCGGACGTCCTTGGCGTTGCGCTGGATGAACGCTCGGCGCGCCTCGACGTCCTCGCCCATGAGGACCGAGAACAGGTCGTCGGCCTGGGCGGCGTCGTCGAGCGTGACCTGGCCGAGGACGCGGTGCTCCTGGTCCATGGTCGTGATGCGCAGTTCCTCGGCGTTCATCTCGCCGAGACCCTTGAAGCGCTGGACCGAGTCCTCGCGGATGCGCTTGCCGTTCTGGCGGCCCAGCTCGATCAGCGCGTTGCGCTCGCGGTCCGAGTACGCGTACTCGAAGTCGTCCCGGCCCCACTTGATCTTGTAGAGCGGAGGGCGCGACAGGAAGACGTGGCCCGCCTCGACCAGCGGCCGCATGAAGCGAAACAGGAACGTCAGCAGCAGGGTGTTGATGTGCTGGCCGTCGACGTCGGCATCCGCCATCAGGATGATCTTGTGATAGCGGAGCCTCTCGATGTCGAAGTCCTCGTGGACTCCGGTACCGAAGGCCGAGATCAGCGCCTGGATCTCCTGGTTCTGCAGGATCTTGTCGATCCGTGACTTCTCGACGTTGAGGATCTTGCCCCGGATCGGGAGGATCGCCTGGTACTCCGGGTTCCGGCCGGATTTGGCCGAGCCGCCGGCGGAGTCACCCTCGACGATGAAGATCTCGCACTTGGTGGGGTCGTTCGACTGGCAGTCGGACAGCTTGCCCGGCAGGGACGCCGTCTCCAGGAGACCCTTGCGGCGCGTCAGGTCGCGCGCCTTGCGGGCCGCCACGCGCGCGGTGGCCGCCTGGATGGACTTGCGGATGATGTCCGCGGCCTCGTTCGGGTTACGGTCCAGCCAGTCCGTTAGGTGCTCGTAGATCGCCTTCTGCACGAAGGTCTTCGCCTCCGTGTTGCCCAGCTTGGTCTTGGTCTGGCCCTCGAACTGGGGCTCGCTCAGCTTGACCGAGATGATCGCGGTCAGACCCTCGCGGATGTCGTCGCCCGTGAGGTTGTCGTCCTTTTCGCGCAGCAGCTTCTTGTCGCGTGCGTACTTGTTGATCAGCGAGGTCAGCGCGGCGCGGAAGCCCTCTTCGTGCGTACCGCCCTCATGGGTGTGGATGATGTTGGCGAAGGAGTACACGCCCTCGCTGTAGCCGTTGTTCCACTGCATCGCGACCTCGAGGGAGAGCATGCGCTCCTTGTCCTCGGCCTCGATGTCGATCACAGTGGGGTGGACGACGTCTCCCTTGCGGGAGTTGAGGTACTTCACGTAGTCGACGATGCCGCCGTCGTAGTGGTACGCGACGGACCTGACCTCGTCCTTCTCGTCCGCTCCCGCCTCGTCCGCCCCGGCGGTGGCCTTCGCCAACTCGCGCTCGTCCGTGAGTTTGATCGTCAAACCCTTGTTGAGGAACGCCATCTCCTGGAAGCGGCGCGACAGCGTCTCGAAGGAGTACTCGGTGGACTCGAAGATGTCACCGTCGGCCCAGAAGGTGACCGAGGTGCCGGACTCGTCCGTCTCCTCGTTACGGACCAGCGGAGCTGTCGGGACGCCCAGTTTGTAGTCCTGGGTCCAGCGGTAGCCGTCGCGCTTCACCTCGACCGCGACCTTCGAGGACAGTGCGTTCACTACGGAGACGCCCACACCGTGCAGACCGCCGGAGACGGCGTAGCCGCCGCCGCCGAACTTGCCGCCCGCGTGCAGCACGGTCAGCACCACCTCGACGGCCGGCTTCTTCTCGGAGGGGACGATGTCCACCGGGATACCGCGGCCGTTGTCGATCACGCGCACCCCGCCGTCGGCGAGGATCGTCACATCGATCGTGTCCGCGTGGCCGGCCAGCGCCTCGTCGACGGAGTTGTCGACGACCTCTTGCACAAGATGGTGCAGGCCTCGCTCACCGGTCGAGCCGATATACATGCCGGGTCGCTTGCGGACCGCGTCCAGACCCTCGAGGACGGTGATGGCGCTGGCGTCGTACAGCGAGGCTGTGACCTCGCCGTTCTGGCCGGCGTCGGTGGACGGGATGTTCTCGTTGGGGTTGCCGGAATCGGCCACGAAGCGCCCTTTCTGGCACAGCACAAGCCAGGCTCTTGGCGGGTTTGCCGGAGCGGCTGCGGCATGTTGCGGTGGAAGCCTTTGTCAGCGTTGCACAGTGTTTCCGAAGCGGTCCCCACGAATGGGGCGGGATTAGCTTCCAGTCTACCGGTAGCGCCGACAGTGATGGGGGTTTGCCGGTACCTGAGTCCGCATGTGCCGCCCTGAACCGGTCTCGGCCGACTCCCCATACGTCGACCCGGCCTCCAAGAGGCTCACAGCGGCACTCAGCGCCTCGAGGTGTCAACCCCCCGCTCTCCGACGCCGGACCGCCCGGTCCGGCTCATCCGTAGGTGTCGCCGGGACCCCTGCTGCCGGGCGCGCGCAAGGGGCCGAAGCTACGGGCGGGGCCCCCTGGGCCGTACACCTTGATCAGCCGTACCGTGCCGTGCCCGAGGTCCTCGTTCAGGCGGGCCACCAACTGCGGGGCGAAAAGACGCAGGTTCGTCGCCCAGACCGTGGAGTCACAGCGCACTGTGAGGATCCGCTCGTCCTCGTCGTACTTCTCCGGTGCACAGTGCTTGGCCAGGTCGTCGCCGACGATCTCCGGCCAGCGGCCCATCACCCCGCCGACCGCGGCAGGAGTCTCCCAGCCACGCTCGGTGAGCAGCCGGTTGATGGCGGCGCCGAGCGCCATCGGGTCACGCGCATCGGAACGTGCGCCGGAGCGCAAGCCACCGCGCCGCGCCTGCTTCTTCTGCAGCGCAGCGTCCCCCCGCGCGCGTGCCTGCTCTTTCGCCGCGCGCAGGGCCAAGCGCGCGAGGTCGACGCCGGACGGTTCGGGAGCCTTGGCTACTTCTTGGGATTCTGGTGTGTTTTCCGTCACACGCGCTCCACCGTGCCCTCCGACACGACGTACCGCGTTCCCGTGAGTACGTCCGGTACGTCGTCGTCGACCGCCGCGGTCACCAGGACCTGCTCCCCCGGAGCGACCAGCTCGGCGAGGCGCTCACGGCGCCGGGTGTCCAGCTCCGCGAAAACGTCGTCGAGGACCAGCACCGGTTCGTTGCCCTCGGCCCGCAGGATGTCGTACGAGGCCAGACGCAGCGCCAGCGCATACGACCAGGACTCGCCGTGTGACGCATATCCCTTCGCGGGCATCTCGCCAAGTTTGAGCAGCAACTCGTCCCTGTGCGGGCCGACCAGGGTCACGCCCCGCTCGACCTCCTGCTTACGGGCGTCCCCCAGGGCGGCCATCAGCTGTTCGTACAGGTCCTCGCGCACGTGGCCGACGATTTCGGGCGAGGAGGGCCGGTACTCCAGCGCCACGGGGCCGCCGCCGGGCGCCAGCTGCTCGTACGCCTTGTCGGCCAGCGGCTGGAGCGTTGCCGTCAGATCGAGCCGCTGAGCCAGCACCTCGGCGCCCACCCGCGCGAGGTGCTGATCCCACACGTCGAGCGTGGACAGGTCCATGGAGCGGCCGCCGTGGCGGCGGGCGAACGCGGCCGATTTGAGGAGTGTGTTGCGCTGCTTGAGCACGCGCTCGTAGTCGGAGCGCACGCCTGCCATGCGCGGGGCGCGCGCGGTGATCAGCTCGTCGAGGTAGCGCCGGCGTTCCCCGGGATCGCCCTTCACCAGCGCGAGATCCTCGGGAGCGAACAGTACGGTCCGCACGATGCCGAGCACGTCACGAGGTTTGACTGGCGACGACCTGTTGATACGGGCACGATTGGCCTTGCCGGGGTTCAGCTCCAGCTCGACGAGTTGCCGGCGCTCGCCCTGCCGGACCTGCGCCCGGATGATCGCGCGGTCGGCGCCCACGCGGACGAGGGGCGCGTCGGAGGAGACCCGGTGGCTGCCGAGCGTCGCCAGATAGCCGACCGCCTCGACGAGGTTCGTCTTGCCCTGCCCGTTGGGTCCCACGAACGCCGTGACGCCCGGATCGAGCGGGACCTCTACCCGGGCGTACGAGCGGAAGTCGGCCAGCGACAGATGCGTGACGTGCATGGTCGTTCGCCGACCTCCCCCAACGTGGTGCTTCCGGTTGTCCGGCTTGTCCTCTGCTGTGGACAAGCCGGCTCACCCGGGTACGCAGAACCCGGGCTGTGTGTGGATCACTTCTTCTCGACCGCGTGGCCGCCAAACTGGTTCCGCAGCGCCGCGACCATCTTCATCTGCGGCGAATCCTCCTGCCGGGACGCGAACCGCGCGAAGAGCGACGCGGTGATCGCCGGCAGCGGCACCGCGTTGTCGACGGCGGCTTCCACAGTCCACCGGCCCTCGCCGGAGTCCTGTGCATAACCCTTGAGCTGCTCCAGGTGCTCGTCCTCGTCGAGGGCGTTGACGGCCAGGTCGAGCAGCCAGGAGCGTATGACCGTACCCTCCTGCCAGGAGCGGAAGACCTCGCGCACGTCTGTGACGGAGTCGACGGCCTCCAGCAGCTCCCAGCCCTCGGCGTAGGCCTGCATCATCGCGTACTCGATGCCGTTGTGGACCATCTTCGAGAAGTGCCCGGCACCGACCTTGCCCGCGTGCACGGCGCCGAGGTCGCCCTGGGGCTTGAGCGCGTCGAAGACGGGCTGCACCCGGGCGATGTTCTCGGCATCGCCGCCGTACATCAGCGCATAGCCGTTCTGCAGGCCCCAGACGCCGCCCGAGACACCGCAGTCGACGAAGCCGATGCCTTTGGCCGCAAGCTCCTCGGCGTGCTTCTCGTCGTCGGTCCAGCGCGAATTACCGCCGTCCACGACAACGTCTCCGGGCTCAAGGAGATCGGCGAGCTCGTCGACGGTGGACTGGGTCGCCGTCCCGGCCGGGACCATCACCCACACCACGCGCGGAGCCTTGAGTTTGCCCACAAGCTCTTCGAGGCTGTGGACATCGGCGAGGTCCGGGTTGCGGTCGTATCCGACGACGGTGTGGCCTGCGCGGCGGATGCGCTCGCGCATGTTGCCGCCCATTTTGCCGAGACCGACGAGACCGAGCTCCATCAGGTGGTTCCTTCACTGACGACGTGACGTGAGGGCACTTTCGTACCTGCGTCCGAGCCTAGACCCGGACGCTGTCGCGCATCTGTGGGCATAGCCGCTCAAACGCATGCCCTACTTGCGGGCTCTCGCCAGCCACACCGCTCAGCCGCTGAGCCGCACCGGCATGATCAGGTACTTGTAGGCCTCATCCGCTTCCGCGTCCACAGCGGGCTTGCCACTGAGGAGCGCCGGCTTGGTGGACGTCGTGAAGGAGAGCTGGGACACCGGGGAATCAATGGCGCTCAGGCCGTCGAGCAGGAACGTCGGGTTGAAGGCGATCGAGATGTCGCCGCCCTCCAGCTGGGCGTCGACTCTTTCCACAGCCTGTGCGTCGTCGCTGGAACCGGCCTCCAGGATCAGCACGCCCTGCTCGAAGCTGAGCCGCACCGGGGTGTTCCGCTCGGCGACCAGGGCCACTCGCTTGACCGCTTCCACGAAGGGGGCCGTCTCGATGACGGCCACAGAGTTGAACTCCGTCGGAAACAGCGTGCGGTACTTCGGGAGGTCGCCTTCCAGCAGCCGCGTGGTCGTACGCCGCCCCGCACCCTCGAAACCGATCAGGCCCTCGCCCGCACCCGAACCGGACAGCGCCAGGATGACGCTGTCGCCGCTCGTGAGCGCCTTGGCGGTGTCCAGGAGTGTCTTGGCGGGCACCAGGGCGACCGCGGACGCCTCTGGGTTCTCCGGCTTCCACAGGAACTCTCGGACCGCGAAGCGGTAGCGGTCGGTGGAGGCCAGCGTGACCGTGTCGCCCTCGATCTCAATGCGTACACCCGTGAGGACGGGCAGCGTGTCGTCACGACCGGCGGCGATAGCCACCTGAGCGGCGGCGGAGGCGAAGACCTCGCCGGGGACGGTGCCCGTCGCCGACGGCATCTGCGGCAGCGCCGGGTACTCCTCCACGGGAAGGGTGTGCAGTGTGAAGCGCGAGGAGCCGCAGACCACCGTCGCCCGTACGCCGTCTGTGGAAATCTCCACCGGCCGGTTGGGAAGGGCACGGCAGATGTCGGCGAGCAGGCGGCCGGAGACGAGCACCGTGCCTTCCTCGTCGATCTCGGCGTCCACGGAGATGCGTGCCGAGACCTCGTAGTCGAAGCTCGAGAGGCTCAGCGCGCCCTCGCCGGCCTTCAGCAGAAGGCCGGCGAGCACAGGCGCCGGTGGACGGGCCGGGAGGCTGCGTGCCGCCCAGGCCACTGCCTCCGCGAGTACGTCGCGTTCCACCCGGATCTTCAC
>CBFGQM010000008.1:0-33752 GCA_965650905.1 uncultured Streptomyces sp.
TCAAAATCGAGCCCCTGCTCGCAGGCAATCTACAAATTCTTGATCTGGACTCCAGGCAGGACCTAGGGCGGGTGTTCCGTGTCGAGCTGGGGGTGCGGCGCACTTGGCCAGTTCTACTAAATTCCTTAGTGTTGAGTCGGCGGGCGGCACGCGGCTGCTGGTGGCCGCCTTCGTCCTGCACAGCCGTGGTCCCGCCCTGAAGGGGAAGGAGAGCTGTGCGGTCAGGAGACTCACCCCATCCGTCGCCATCGACCGGCGGTGCGCTCGAACATCTGATGCGCGAGCGGCTCGGCCGCGAATGCATGTACGTCCCTTCGTGCCGGCTGGCGCTGTACCTGGCACTGCGCCGCTGGTGCGCTCCCGGCGCGAAGATGCTGATGTCGCCGGTCCATGACGACGTGATCCTGTTCGTCGTGCTGGCGGCGGGGCTGCGTCCCGTCATGGCGCCGGTGTCGCCGCGGGACGGGAACATCGAGGTCCGCGCGGTGCCGGAATCGACCTGGCGCGATGTGGGCGCCGTGCTGACGACCAACCTCTACGGGATGCCGGACCACGCGGCCGAACTGCGCACTCGGTGCGACCGCATGGGCATCCCCCTTCTCGAGGACGCGGCGCACGCGATCGGTACCACGGCGGACGACCGCCCGATCGGCACCTTCGGAACAGCCGCGGCCTTCAGCCTGGGCAAGCACGCGAGAGCGACCGGCGGCGGGTTCCTGGCGCTGGAGGACCCAGGGGACCGCAAGGCGCTGGAACACCTGCGCGACGAGCTGTTGGCGCCGCGACAGTTGCACCGCGACCTGGCGAACGCGCTGCGCCCCCTCGCGCGTGCCGCCGTACAACGGCTCCATCTCGTGCGCCCCGTGTGGCGGACCATGCGCACCCTGGGGCTGCTGGAACGCGAACACTTCCGGATGGAGCTGCACGAGCGGCACTTGCGGTCGGCGACAGGCCGCACTCCGGACCTGGACGCTTTTGACCGCTGGGTGCGAGTCGATCTGCACGGATACCGCAGGGCGCACGGACGCGTCCTGCGGCGCACGGTGCAGGGGCGGATGAGTGGCCTTGACGCTGACCTGTCCCGGCGGCGTGAGGGGACGAGGCTGCTGGGCGGCACGGTGTGAGCCGCCGCAGGTGTGCGGGGCGCGGTCGCGGAGGGCGTTGAGGATCGGCACGTGCCACCGCTGTTCCGCGTGCCCCTGATGGTGCGTGACCGGGACGAGCTGGTGGCGCGACTGGAACGGCGCGGTGTGGTGACCGGGTACGTCTACGACCCGCCCCTGGACGACTTCGCCGGGCCGGAGTTCGCGGATCCGTCGCCGTCACCAGAGGCGGCCCGATGGTTCGCGGCGCACGCGCTGCCGGTGGACCCCCTCCTGGCCCGGAGGATGACTCGGCTGTTGCGACGGGAGGCTGCTCAGCCGGCGGAACCGCTGCCGGGCGCGACGCTCGGCGGTCGGGCGCCGCAGGGGTGACCCGGGCACCATCCTCTCCTCGGACCCTGTCGGCGCGAACGGCGCATCCGACGCCTCCCGCGCGGCGGGCGGATCACAGCGGGACCTGGAAGCCCGTGATGAGAGTCTGAAGCTGCGCGATCAACTGGCCCCACCAGCCGGTCACCTGCATGACCCCCACCGCCACCAGCAGGACTCCGCCGCAGCGCATCACCGTCCGTGCGCGCCGTCGTGCCCAGGCGAAGCGCCGCATCGCCCCGTCGAACGACGCCGCAGCCAGCAGGAAGGGAATGCCGAGGCCAAGGCTGTACGTGAACGACAGGACGGCCCCGCGCCCGGCGCTCGCGCTGTCCGCCGCCAGGGACAGGACAGCCGGGTGGGTTGGGCCTATGCAGGGTGGCCAGCCGATCGCGATGAGGGCGCCGAGCCGCGGCGCCCCGGCGAGGCCCGTGCCGGGCCGGAAGGAGGGCCGCCAGCTGAACCCGGCGAGCGGCAGCTTGTCGAGCAGCCCGGCGAAGACCAGGCCCAGCACGATGGTGAGCGAGCCCAGCGCGATGCCGAGCACGCGCTGGTGTGCCAGCAGTGCGGCGCCGGCACTGCCGAACAGCGCGCCGTAGCTGGTGAAGACAGCGGCGAAACCGACCACGAAGAGCAGACACCCGGCCAGGACCCGCCACCGTGCGGCTCGCCTCGCCGGGTCCGCGGCCCCCCGCTCCGGACATCCCGGCGACGTACGAGAGGTAGCCCGGGACCAGGGGCAGGCAGCAGGGCGAGAAGAAGGACAGGGCTCCGGCGGCGAGAGCCAGGAGGAGAGCGAGGACGAGCGGGCCCGCCAGGACCGTTTCGCCGACACCGGCGGCGAACGTCACCGTGCCGCACCTCCGCCGGTCTCCTTGGTCTCCTCCGCGTTCTCCTCCGCGGCGAGGTCCGTCACCAGCTCGCTCAGCGTCGTATAGGTCGTCCGGCCGATGATGCGGGCGGCGATCCGGCCGTCGCGGTCGACGAGCACGGTGCTGGGGACCGCCGACAGCGGAATGCGGCCGTCGAAGCGCAGGAGCAGCTTGCCGTCGGGGTCGCGGAAGCTGGGATACGTGATGCCGTAGTTCCGCTCGAAGGCCCTTGCCGCCGCGTCGTTGTCGCGCGTGTTGATGCCGACGAACCGCACACCGAGGTCGTACGTCTCCTCGGACGCCTTCTTCAGGTCGGGTGCCTCAGCCCGGCACGGCGCACACCAGGAACCCCACACGTTGAGCACGATCACCTTGCCGCGCAGATCGGCCAGGTCCAGCCGGTCGCCGTTGATCGTCTCCCCGCTGAGCATCGGAGCCTCGGGGCGCTTGCCCGCCGGGTACTGGGTGAGGGCCTGCTGGGTGTCGGCGGCCGCCTTCTTGGTGCCCGACGAGCCGGAACCCGTAGCCGTCCCGCACACGGCCAGCGGCAGGGCGGCTGCGATCAGGCCTGCCGCCCGCCGCCGGGCCTGCAGGCGCGCCCGTGCACGGCCGACGCCTGGGGCCGCCGTTGACGTTGTGGGGGCGGATCGCGTGCGGGGTACCGTTCGGGCCACGGCTGACTCCTTCACCGACGGCTTGGTGAGAAACTTCTAAGTAGATTAGGTGGGCTGCTTCCGCGCCTGGACACCGGCCCCTGCCTACGGGGCCTGGTGACCGAGGTGTGGCTGGGCGACTTCGCCCGCCTCGGGCATGGGCGGGTTGTTTTCGGCAGATCAGTCGAGTGGTCTTGCTCGGCGATCCAATGGGAGACGGCCCGGCACCGGATCGAGCGGCGTCTGGCGGCCCTGCTCCCGGGAGGTGCTGCCGTGTGGACCGAGCGATGGCCGGCTCAGTCCATCAGTCATCATGCAGCTATGGCTCTCATCGATACCCTCGCTCGTGTGGATGCGGACCTTGCCGCGGGGCGGGTCCCCAAGGCGCGGCAGCGTCTGCGGGGCCCAGGGGCTACGCAGAGATCGCTGCTACACCACTCGGCGGGACACCATCTCCACGCCGCTGCGGCGGATGCGGGCGCTGGCCTGGGGCGCTCCTGAATCCCTCGCCAGTACCGCATTCGCAGCCCAGCAGCTGGCGTCCGTGCGCAAAGCCGGCTCGGATCAAATCGGCCGATCCATCGACTGGGCCGTGATCCCCCTCGACCTCGACGACGAACCGGAAGACGAGAGGAGTTCGTTCACCGATCGTCTCGTCGGCGCTGGCGTGGTTCTTATGGTGCTGGGGTTCTTTGCCATCTGGGTGGTTGGCTTCATCGCTTTCGTCCGTTGGGTGTGGCAGTAATCGAGGAGCGGCGCCGGATGCCCCCGCTGTCGCAGCTCCGTTGGAGCTCCAGGTTGCATCCCCGCCCGCATGCGCCCGGGCGTGCACGGCCATTCGACCCCATTCGTGGAATGGCCGGACAGAGGTTGGAGCGGCTCTCGGAACGAAGCTCATCGACGAAAGGCCGGCTCCCAATCTCGAGAGAAGGCGGGTGGAACTGCGCCATGTGGATGCCGGTGGCGTTGGCACCCGGCGCCCCTCTTTACCGGTCCGCCAACCGCGGAAGTGAATAGCGGACCGACACGGTGATCCCTGCCGCGGGGCTGTGGCCGGTGGCGTCGCCGTTCGTTCGCGGGGCTCGGGCTTCCTCGGAACGCTCGGCATGCTGCCGCCGGGTGGCTCGCGGTCCGCTCCCCTGTGGGGGCTGTCCCCGGTGGGCTCGCTGGCGGGCACCGGCTGTGTGGGGGACGGTGGGAGGAGCTGCGGACCCACCGGCCCCCGATGTGAGAGAGGGGAATCCCCCATGTCCGTCGACACTCGGAAGGCGCCCGCCGAGCTCACGAACGAGGAGCTGACGGCGTTGGACGCCCACTGGTGCGCCGCGAACTACCTGTCCGTCGGCCAGATCTACCTCATGGCCAACCCGCTGCTGGCCGAGCCGCTGCGCCCCGAGCACGTCAAGCCGCGGCTGCTCGGTCACTGGGGCACGTCCCCGGGGCTGAACCTCGTGTATACCCACCTCAACCGCGTCATCAAGGCCCGCGGCGTGGACGCCCTGTGCATCTGGGGGCCCGGGCACGGCGGGCCTGCGGTGGTCGCCGGCTCCTGGCTGGAGGGCTCCTACAGCGAGACCTATCCGGACGTCACCCGGGACGCGGCCGGCATGGCCCGGCTGTTCAGGCAGTTCTCCTTCCCCGGCGGCGTGCCCAGCCATGTCGCCCCGGAGACGCCCGGCTCGATCCACGAGGGCGGGGAGCTGGGGTACGCCCTGTCGCACGCCTACGGGGCCGCCTTCGACAACCCGGACCTGGTGGTCGCCTGTGTGATCGGCGACGGGGAGGCCGAGACCGGGCCGCTGGCCGCGTCCTGGCATTCGAACAAGTTCCTCGACCCGGTGCACGACGGCGCGGTTCTGCCGATCCTCCACCTCAACGGCTACAAGATCGCGAATCCGACGGTGCTGGCCCGGCTGCCCGAGCCCGAGCTCGACGCCTTGCTGCGCGGTTACGGCCACGACCCGATCCACGTCACCGGCGACGACCCGGCCACGGTCCACCGTGCCATGGCCGCCGCCCTCGACGACGCGCTGGACCGCATCGCCATGATGCAGCGCACGGCGCGCGAGGAGGGCGTGGCCGAGCGGGTGCACTGGCCGGTGATCGTGCTGCGCACCCCGAAGGGCTGGACCGGCCCCGCGGAGGTCGACGGCCTCCCGGTGGAGGGCACCTGGCGTTCCCACCAGGTGCCGTTGGCCGCCGTCCGGGACAATCCCGACCGCCTGCGGCAGTTGGAGGCCTGGCTGCGCTCCTACCGTCCGGAGGAGTTGTTCGACGAGCACGGCCGCCCCCGTCCCCAGGTGCTGGCCTGCGTGCCGGACGGGGCTCGCCGCCTGGGCGCGACCCCGCACGCGAACGGCGGGCTGCTGCTGCGCGAACTGCCCGTGCCACCCCTGGACCGGTACGCCGTCCAGGTCGACAAGCCCGGCGCCACCCAGCACGAACCCACCCGCGTCCTGGGCGACTTGCTTCAGGACGTCATGCAGGCCACCGTCGGCCGGCGCGATTTCCGTCTCGTCGGCCCCGACGAGACCGCCTCCAACCGCCTCCAGGCCGTCTTCGACGCCAGCGGCAAGGCCTGGCAGGCACAGATGCTCCCGGTGGACGAACACCTCGACCGGCACGGCCGGGTGCTGGAGATCTTGTCCGAACACACCTGCCAGGGCTGGCTGGAGGGCTACCTGCTCACCGGCCGGCACGGACTGTTCTCCTGCTACGAGGCGTTCGTGCACATCGTGGACTCGATGGTCAACCAGCACGTCAAGTGGCTCCACGTGACGCGCCGCCTGCCCTGGCGCGCCCCCATCGCGTCCCTCAACTACCTGCTCACCTCGCACGTGTGGCGCCAGGACCACAACGGCTTCTCCCACCAGGACCCCGGCTTCGTCGACCACATCCTCAACAAGAGCCCCGAGGCGGTACGGGTCTACCTGCCGCCGGACGCCAACACCCTGCTGTCGGTGGCCGACCACGCGCTGCGCAGCCGGGACTACGTCAACGTGATCGTGGCCGGCAAGCAGCCCTGCTTCGACTGGCTGTCCATGGACCAGGCCCGTGCGCACTGCGCCCGCGGCGCGGGTATCTGGGAGTGGGCGGGCACCGAGAACGGCACGAGGGAGCCGGACGTGGTGCTCGCCTGCGCGGGCGACGTGCCCACCCAGGAGGTGCTGGCCGCCGCGCAACTGCTGCGCCGCCACCTGCCGGAGCTTTCCGTGCGCGTGGTCAACGTCGTCGACCTGGCGCGGCTGCTGCCGCAGGAGGAGCACCCGCACGGCATGCCGGACGCGGAGTACGACGCGCTGTTCACCCGCGACAAGCCGGTCATCTTCGCCTACCACGGCTACCCGTGGCTGATCCACCGCCTCGCCTACCGGCGCACCGGCCACAAGAACCTGCACGTGCGCGGCTACAAGGAGATCGGGACCACGACCACGCCGTTCGACATGGTCGTGGGCAACGACATGGACTGCTACCGGCTAGTGATGGACGTCGTCGACCGCGTCCCCGGCCTCGCCGTGCGCGCCGCCGCCGTCCGCCAGCGCATGGCCGACGCACGCACCCGCCACCACGCCTGGATCCGTGAGCACGGCACCGATCTGCCCGAGGTCGCGGACTGGACCTGGGACGGCTGACCGGGCCGGGCCCCTCGTAGAGGGGGCGCCCGGTCCCCCTCCGGCGTCCGTGGCGTCTGGGTCTGTTGCCCGTCGGCGCCAGCCTACCGGAGTGCAGCAGGAGGAACCGGATGCGCTGTCCATCCTGACCGACCAGGAGCGGGAGATCCCGGCCCTGATCGGCGAAGGGGTGACCGACCCGGCAGATCGGGCAGCAGCTGTTGCTCGCGGAGAAGACGGAGAAGGGCGATACGCGGCCTCACGACGGCAGCGCGCACACGGTGGCCGTGCGCAGGCGGCGCACCAGCGCGTAGCCGAGGAGGGCGAGGGTCGCCACGGCCAGCACTGGCTGCACCGGTGCCCAGTAGGTCAGCGCCCCGCTCACGCCGATGGCGAGCACGACCAGCTTGTTGCAGACGGGGCAGCCGACGGCGAACGCCGAAGCCATGGCCCCGATCAGGGCCCGCGCGGTCCGCGGCCGCTCGGCGGAGGGCTCCGGCTGCGGGGCCGCCTCGGCCGGCGGGCCCCAGGGCGCTGGACCGGCTGGCCCCGCTGCGCCGACGAGTGCCGCCGGACTGCCGACTGGAACGGCCGGTGCGGCGGCGGGCATGCGCACATAGGTGGCGACGAGTAGGCCCTCCAGCACGGAACTGATCGCCCACACCGGGTAGTTCCACCACAGCACCGGAGTCATCCGGGTGTAGAAGGGCGTGGGGATCACCCCTGTGGGCACGCCGATGACGAGGGCCGCCAGGACGGTGACCGCGACGGCCACGAGCCACCGGCGCAGAGGCCACGAACGCATGGTGCTGATCCTCCAGAGGAATGTCCGTCGGCCGGTGGCGCCGGAGGAGCGGGGACGGGGGCGCGTGACCGTCGGTAGCAGTCATCCTAGACTGCGAAATACTTTAGTAGAAGGGCCCTGTGTGGCCCGCCGGGCCGAAGGCCGTTCCGTGGAGCACTGATCGTGCGGGTTGGACGGGGGCGTGGTGCGGAGTACGGCGCCGAATCAGGGGCTCTCGTGCGCGCGGGGTGGTCTCGGGGGAGTCGGGTGCCGGCCGAGCCGGTCGCGCGCAGCCGCGCGGGTCCGGCTCGCGCAGTGCGGGAACCGCGGGCGGCGCGCCCGCTTCTCCTAAATGTGTTAGTGGAATTCGAACGGAGGACGACCGTGCAGCATGACCGCTCCGGGCCCTTGGCGCCCGCCGGCCCACGGCCGCCGCGCAGGCGGCTCGGATTCGCCGCTCTCGCTGTGGCGGGATTCGTGACCCTGGCCGCCTGCAGCCAGGGCGCTTCGGCGTCGTCGTCGTCGGCGTCGGACGACGCGAAGCCGGGAGGCGGGGACGCCTCCAAGGCGTCGGCGACCGTCGCGGTGGCACCCGTGGTGAAGGGCGAGAAGGTCATAGCCGACGAGCCGCTCGTGGTCACGGCCAAGGGCGGGAAGCTGACCTCGGTCACGGTCACCGGACCCGGCGGCGAGGCCCTCGACGGCGAGGTGTCCGCCGACGGCGCCACCTGGACCTCGGCCCACGACACGGCGTACGGCACCACGTACACGCTCAAGACGCGGCTCGCCACGTCCGACGGTGCCAAGGTCTCGCGCAGCACATCCGTCACCACCGTGACCAAGGACGAGATCTTCGTCGGCACCTACAACGTCAACCAGGGGCAGAAGGTGGGCGTCGCCCTTCCGGTGTCGGTCGTGTTCAACAAGCCGGTCCACGACAAGGCGGCCGTGGAGCGGAAGCTCAACGTCACTTCCACACCGGCTGTCGAGGGCTCCTGGAGCTGGATGAAGGACCGGGACGGCAAGGACCGGATCGACTACCGGCCCAGGGAGTACTGGAAGCCGGGCACCAAGGTGAAGTTCACCATGGACCTCGCCGGGGTGAAGAACGGCGACCTGGTCGGCACCCAGAAGCGCGAGATCGACTTCACCGTCGGCAAGGCCGTCACCACCACGGTCGACGTCGTCAACAAGACGCTGACCCTCAGCGAGAACGGCAAGGCCGTCCGCACCATCCCGGTCTCCACCGGCAAGAAGACCTTCGAGACCTGGAACGGCACCATGGTCGTGCTGAGCAAGGTCCCCACCATCAGGATGAACTCGGCCGCGGTCGGCATCTTCGGCCCCGAGGCGTACGACCTCGGCGCGGTCAAGTGGGACGTCCAGCTCACGCCCTCGGGAACCTACACCCATGCCGCGCCCTGGAACGAGGGCAAGTTCGGCAAGGTCAACGCCAGCCACGGGTGCATCGGGATGAGTGACGCCGACGCCAAGTGGTTCTACGAGCGCGTGAATTACGGCGACCCGGTCACCGTCGTCAAGTCCGTGGACACCGTCGCGCCCAACAACGGCTACGGCGGCTGGAACGTCGACTGGGAGACCTGGACGAAGGGCAGCGCCCTGGCCTGAGGCCGCTGGACGCGGCCCTTTACTCGAAGCCTTTGCCCGCCGCACCCCGCGGTCCGGCAAAGGCTTTGCCATGCGGGCACCCGCGGACACGCTGATCATCGACGCCATGAACGTCCGCTCGAACTTGGCCCAGTGCAGCCGGCCCGCGCAACTCGGCCGCGAACGGCTGGGACATCTCCGGCAGCCGCTGGTCGCCGGTGTGGTGCGGCGTGCGTGGGACGGCGGCATGAGCGCTGGACGGAGCCGCGGCAGCCGACCACAGCTCACGCCTCGACGGCACTTCTGGTCGAGCGGTCCGATACCCGCGACGACTTCAGAGGAACGGCGGGTACGGGTGTGAAAGCGCCGACCAAACCGCGCGCCGCCCACCCTGCCCGCACCCCTCCCAACCTCAGTCGCCGAGCGCGGGGATCCGCGTCGTGAACGTCGTACCGTGGCCGGCTTCGCCCTCGGCGGTGAGGGTGCCGCCGTGGGCGGCGGTGAGTTCGGCGGCGACGGCCAGGCCGATGCCGGAGCCGTCGGCGCGGGCGGAGCGGCCGCGGTAGAAGCGGTCGAAGACGCGGGGGAGGTCGTCGGCGGGGATGCCGGGGCCGGTGTCGGCCACGCGCAGTTCGGCCCAGCTGTCCTCGCGGCGCAGGCGGACGGTGACCGTGCCGCCCGCGGGCACGAACTTCAGGGTGTTGGTGAGCTGGTTGGTGACGATCTGCCGCAGCCGCACGGGGTCGCCGTCGACGCGGACGTCGTCCAGGTCGGTGCGCACAGCGATGCCGGCGTCCGTGAAGGATCCGGCGAGTGGGGCGAGCGTGTCGGTGACGAGCACGGCCAGGGACAGCGGCTCGCGTTCCAGGGTGAAGGCGGCAGCGTCCGCGGCGGCCAGGGTTTCGAGGTCGGCGACCAGGCGGGTCAGGCGCAGGTTCTCGTCGTGCAGGGAGGTGATGGTCTCGTCGGTGGGGACGCGGACGCCGTCCTGGATGGCCTCCAGTTCGCTGCGCTGGATGGCGAGCGGGGTGCGCAGCTCGTGGGCGATGTCGGCGGCGAAGGTGCGGCGCAGTTCGTCCTCCTTCTCCACCCGGTCGGCCATGCTGTTGAAGGCGGTGGCGAGCTGTCCGATCTCGTTGCGGGGGATGGTGGCCACCCGTCGGTCGCGGCGGCCCGCGGCCATGTCCTCGGCGGCCCGGGTGAGTTCCGCGACGGGCGCGGTCGCCCGGCGCGCCGTGTAGACGCCGACGACGAGGTCGACCAGCGCCGCGACGAGTGCCCCGCCGGCCAGCAGCCGGTTGACGGAGTTCTGGAAGTCCTTGTCGACGGCCGGGACCGTGCCCTGCGGAACGCGGGCATCGAGGGTGCCGACGCGTTCGCCCGCCACGGTGACCGGCAGACTCCGGGGCGGGCCGAGGTCGCCGGTGCCCATCATGTCCCGGTGCATCTTCAAGGAGGCGGCGTCCACGTCGGCGTCCGCGAGCGACCAGACCTTCCGGCCCTGCGCGTCGCGCAGCTCGGTGTCGGAACCGGACATGGTCACCGTGGAGGCGAGTTGGTCCAGCGAAGACGTCTTCCAGCCGTCGTCGCGCTGGTACGTGTCGGCGAACAGTGCCACCAACTGCTGCTGGCGGACCTGCCGCTGCTCGGCGAGGTAGTCGTCGAACCAGTGCCCTGCCGTCGGGAGTGGGGCGCGTGCCGTGCGGGCCGCCGCCGGTGCGGATCACTTTCACGGCCTTCAGGCCGCCTGCTCGGTAGACGGACACGCTGCCGTCGCCGTAGTTGGTGACGTAGGTCTTCGTGCCGTCCGGAGTCAGGACCACGTGCGCCGGGGCCGATCCGGTCGGCCCGGTGGCGGTGGGTTCGTAGGTGGCGGTGTCGAGTTCGGCCACCGTGTCGGCGTCGCCGCTGATCGCGTACACGCGCTTGCCGTCGGGGGCCACCTGCACGTTGCGCGGCTCGCTGATGCCGTTCAGGGTGGTGGTCACCGTGCCGGTGGCGGCGTCGATAGCCGTCAGGGCGTCGGCACCCTCCAGGGCCACCCATACGGTGCCCTGCGGGCCGGATGGCGAAGCGGACGCTCTGGGGGTGGTGGGGCTGGAGTCCGTGCCCGCTGGACCGCCGTCCATCGTGACCGCTGACCCATGTCCTTCGCTCCTGCTCTCGTGGTCGGGCATCGCGGCCTGGCTCGATGGGGACCGTGGCCCGACATCCAGATCGTGTCGCTTGGCCCCGATAGTGGCCCGGCCGCCACTGCCGGACAGGAGGCTAAGGTCCTTAGTAATGGGCGAAAGGTCCCGACTCGGCCCTGCACCGTCGGATGGCGTCAGAGGGGAGACAACGGGTGCGAACCTGACGAATGCGTTCAGGTGCGGTGCGGGGTCCCCGCGTGCTGCCTGCCACGAGGACCCCGCCGCGCTCAGATCACCTCAGTGACCCGTGTACTCGAAGATGTAGAGCCCGAAGTCGCGGTCGGAGGCCGCGACGTACTCGCTGCCGAAGGACTTGAACGTCTGGACCCCCCAGAAGTTGTTGCCTCCCGCGTCGATAAAGCGGCCGACCTCCACGAGCCTGTCGTTCTTGACCTTCGTGACCCGGAATCCGCCCGCGTAGTAGGCGAAGTACGCGAGGTCCGGGCGGACGCCGGAAGCGGCCACTTCGTGGGCGCTCAGGTCGCCGGAACCGGAGGCGTACGCGGGGTCCTGGCTCTCCGGGATGGCGTAGGTGTCCAACTCGGTCATCTTGCCGCCCTTGTTGCGGTACAGGTGCGCGTAGCCCCAGCCGTCGAAGTACTGCTGGGCCGGCCGACCACGTCGCCGGGGTCAACGTGCGCGACCGCGCACGCTCGGCGTGGGTATTCGTCAACATGCCCGATCCGGTACCCGCATAGCGGGGACCGGTAGATGTGACCCGTGACCGCCCTGTCGTAGGGGGCAGTCGGGAGCATGAGCAAAGCCCTCACCGGGACTCAGCTTCCAAGCTCGGTCCCTTTAGGAGCCGAGTGGTTGACGCGGTGGCCATGCAACTGCTGGACGGCCATCTCGAGCACCCGCACGTGAGGCCATGGTGGCCTGCGAGCAGGGGGCTCAGGACAAGATCGCCGAGGCTTCGCAGGCCATCGGGCGGCGCCTGCGTACGTGCTTTGGACCGGACGGCTCGTGGCGCAGTGAGGCGCCCGGCCTTCCGGCCGGGCGCCTCGGTCAACGACGTTGCTCGCGCCCTTATTTGAAGGACCGCAGCCGCAGGCTGTTGCTGACGACGAAGACCGACGAGAACGCCATCGCGGCGCCTGCGATCATCGGGTTGAGCATGCCGAGCGCGGCGAGCGGGAGGGCTGCGACGTTGTAGCCGAAGGCCCAGAAGAGGTTGCCCTTGATGGTGGCCAGGGTCTTCCGGGACAGCCGGATCGCGTCGGCGGCCACCCGCAGGTCCCCTCGTACCAGGGTCAGGTCGCCGGCCTCGATCGCCGCGTCCGTGCCCGTGCCCATGGCCAGGCCCAGGTCGGCGGTGGCGAGGGCGGCCGCGTCGTTGACGCCGTCGCCGACCATCGCGACCGTACGGCCCTCTCTCTGTAGGCGCTTGACCACGTCGACCTTGACCTCGGGCAGGACCTCGGCGATCACCTCGTCGATGCCGACGGCCTTGGCCACGGACTCGGCGACGAGCTGGTTGTCGCCGGTCAGCAGGACGGGCTTCAGGCCGAGCCGTCGCAACTCGGCGACGGCTTCCGCGCTGGTGTCCTTGACGGCGTCGGCGACGGTGAGGACGCCGCGCGCCTCGCCGTCCCAGGCGACGGCGACCGCCGTACGCCCCTCGGCCTCCGCGGCGGCCTTGGCCTCGGCCAGCTCCTGGGGGAGCTCGATGACCCATTCCTTCAGGAGCTTCTCGCGTCCGACGACCATCGCGTGCCCGTCGACGACGCCCTGCACGCCGAGGCCGGCGACGTTCTCGAAGTTCTCCGGCACCGGCAGGTCTCCGGCCCGCTCGGCTGCGCCGGCCGCGATGGCCTGGGCGATCGGGTGCTCCGAGGCGTGCTCCAACGCGCCTGCCAGCCGCAGCAGTTCGCCTTCGTCCACGCCGGGCGCGGTGAACACGTCCTGGAGTTCCATCCGGCCGGTCGTTACGGTGCCGGTCTTGTCGAGGACGACGGTGTCGACGCGGCGCGTGGACTCCAGGACCTCCGGGCCCTTGATGAGGATGCCGAGCTGGGCGCCGCGGCCGGTGCCGACCATGAGTGCGGTCGGGGTGGCCAGGCCGAGGGCGCACGGGCAGGCGATGATCAGGACCGCCACGGCCGCGGTGAACGCGGCGGTGGCGTCACCGGTGACGAACAGCCAGGTCAGCAGCGTGCCCAGGGCGAGAAGGATGACCACGGGTACGAACACCGCAGAGATGCGGTCGGCGAGCCGCTGCACCTCGGCTTTGCCGTTCTGCGCGTCCTCGACGAGCCTCGCCATCCGGGCGAGCTGCGTGTCGGCGCCGACCCGGGTCGCTTCGACGACCAGGCGGCCGCCCGCGTTCACGGTCGCCCCGGTCACGGCGTCGCCGACCGTCACGTCGACCGGCACGGACTCGCCCGTCAACATGGAGGCGTCGACGGCCGACGCGCCCTCGACGACCGTGCCGTCGGTGGCGACCTTCTCTCCGGGACGTACGACGAACCGGTCACCGACGGCCAACTGCGTGACGGGGATGCGTATTTCCTTGGCGTCGCGTAGCACCGCGACGTCCTTGGCGCCCAGCTGCATCAGGGCCCGCAGCGCCGCGCCCGCCTTGCGCTTGGACTTCGCCTCCAGGTAACGCCCGGCGAGGATGAACGCGGTCACCCCGGCGGCAGCCTCCAGGTAGATGGAGGACGAGCCGTCTCCGCGCGAGATGGTGAACTCGAAACCGTGGCGCATGCCCGGCATCCCGGCGTGCCCGAAGAACAGTGCCCATATCGACCAGCCGAGCGCGGCGAGCGTGCCGACGGACACCAGGGTGTCCATGGTCGCGGCGCCGTGCCGGACGTTCGTCCAGGCTGCCTTGTGGAAGGGGAGGGCGCCCCAGACCACGACCGGTGCGGCCAAAGTCAGCGACAGCCACTGCCAGTTGTCGAACTGCAGGGCCGGCACCATCGCCATCGCCACGACGGGCACGGTGAGCACCAGCGACACGTACAGGCGCTGCCGCAGGGACAGCAGCTCACCGTCCGCCGCCTCAGCGGTCTCGCCCTCGCTCTCGTCGGCGGTGGCGGACGCGGGCGGGGGTGGCTCCTCGGCGGTGTAGCCGGTCTTCTCGACGGTGGCGATGAGGTCGGCGACCTCGATGTCCGCCGGGTACGAGACCTTCGCCTTCTCGGTGGCGAAGTTGACGGTCGCCGTGACGCCGTCCATGCGGTTGAGCTTCTTCTCGATGCGGGCCGCGCAAGAGGCGCAGGTCATGCCGCCGATGGAGAGCTCGACCTCGGAGGCGGGCGCCGGTTCTGTGTCTGTGTCGGGGACTGCCTTTTCGGGAGCCGTGCTGGTCATGTGCGTGTGTCTCCTGAGGGAGGCCGGGACGTACGGCGTCCATATCAGCGGAGCGGTACGTCCCGGCACGGGGAGGGAATGCCCGTTTGCGGGGTCGGCCCGTCAGGCGCGGCCGACGAGCTCGTAGCCGGCCTCGTCGACGGCGGCGCGGACGGCCGCCTCGTCGAGCGGCGCGGCGGAGGTGACGGTGACCTCGCCGGTCTTGGCGACGGCCTGGACCGCGGTGACGCCGTCCAGGGCGGATATCTCCTTGGAGACCGCGCCCTCGCAGTGGCCGCAGGTCATCCCGGAGACCTTGTAGACGGCGGTGACGCCGACGCCCTGGACGTCGACCGTGGCGCCGGAACCGCAAGAGCCGCAGCAGGAGCCGGAGTTCGTCTCGATAGTCATGGCTTCGTTCCTCAGGGTGTGGGTGCGTGGGTCACTCTCCGGAGGGGGCGTCGCTCTCCAGCCCCTTCCGTCGCACGGCAACTTTATACCCCCTAGGGGTATTCGTCATCTGTGGCGCTGGCCACATGGGCATGTTTGGGTCCTGCATTTCTCGCTAAACTTCTTAGTAGACGCCGTGACCTGCGGCGACAACTTCACATCGAGGCGACGGTGAGCAGGAACCCGGTGAGAATCCGGGACGGTCCCGCCACTGTGACCGGGGTTGTCCCGGGAGTCAGACACTGCCCCGTCGTCCTCCTGAACGGCGGGGCGTGTGCACCCCGCGAGGAGGTTCCATGTCGCACTGGACGCGGTCTTCCTGGACCAGGGCGCGCTGCTGTCGCCCATGCTGGGCAAGGTCGCGGCATCCGCCAACTACGTCCACGAGTTCGCCCACGACGGCCGGCACCTCCTCGGTGCCCCGTGCCACTAGGGGGACGCTCGTGACATCACTTCTGTCCCTGCTCGGGCGCGGCGCGCTCGCGGGTGGAGCCGCCGGACTGGTCAGCGGAGGGTTCTCCTGGCTGCTCGCCGAGCCGGTCCTGGACAAGGCGGTGCGGTTGGAGGCAGCCCGCGAGGAGGCGAGCGGAGGCGCGGCCGCGGCCGAGGTCTTCTCCCGCTCCACGCAACACACGGGCCTGCTGGTGGCCGCCGTCCTCACCGGTGCGGCGCTCGGAGTCCTCTTCGCCGTCGTGTACGCCGTCCTGCACCGCCGGGATCCGGACGGTGCGCCCTGGCGGCGGGCACTGACCCTGGCGGGCGCCGGGTTCACCGGCGTCTGGCTACTGCCCTTCCTCCGCTATCCGGCGAACCCGCCGGGCGTGGGCGACCCGGGAACGATCGACACCCGCGTCAACACATGGCTCGCGGCCATAGCGATCGGCCTGATCGCCGTCGTCCTGGCGTGGCGCGTCCATGGGTGGCTGGCGGAGCACGGCCGTCCCGCGCCGCTGCGTCAGCTGGCCGTGACGGTCATTGTGCTGGCCTCGCTCGCATCGCTGTTCGCGTTGCCGGACAACCCCGACGCGGTGACCGCTCCCGCCGCGCTGGTGTGGGACTTCCGGGTGCTCTCGGCCGCGTCCATGGGCCTGCTCTGGGGCGGGTTGGCCGTGGGCTTCGGGCTTCTGGGCATACGGGCGGCCCGCGCTGGGACGGTGCCGAACGGTAAGCCGTACGAAGCACTCGGAGCCGCGGGCATGTAAAGGCGCCCCGGGTTCCTACCGGGCCGGGCTCTGGCAAGGAGACTCAGGCCGGCCTTGGCCACCACAGAGGTGTGGTGGCCAAGGCGGCCAGTGCGACGGCGGCGTAGGTCCTGGACTTCGGCATGCTCGGGCGCGTGGACTCCCGGCAGTGCCATCGCATGGGCCTGATGCTGTGGGCTCTGGTGGACGGCGACTTCGACACCGCCGTCGGGCAGCTCCTGCGCCTGTCGGAACGACGCCCGGAAGCCGCCGTGCCCGGCTTGCGGCAGGCCGTCGCCGACCTCGTCGAGGACTGGTACGGCAAGTCGGCCCGGGAGTACTCGGCGGCAGGGCTGCTGCTGGCCGAGCTCGGTGCGGGCACGGCACACGGCATCGTCTTCCCGCGCGAGCTCATGTTCCTCGCCCGCACCCTGCTCACCCTGGAATCCACCGGCGCGCTCATCGACCCGGACGTCACGCTCGCCGACCTCATCCGCACGGTGCTGCCCGACCTGAAGCGCATCCCCGCCTTCACCGCGCCACCCGCTCCGCCCCGGAGCGGGCCAGGCCGTCCCTGCTCGCGCTCCTGACCGCTGTGGCGGCAGGGCGGCACTGGCTCGCCTCGGACAGCGGCGACGTGGCTGAGCGCACGCGGCACGCGGGTGTGCCGGCGCGTCCGGCTGAACGCGTCCAGAACCAGGAGGCCATTCGGCCCAGTGCTAAGGCCCTTAGTGCCCATGCGGGGTTCCCCTGGGCGAGGGAGTGTGGAGTCTGGGGAATCTGGCCGCAGAGGACCTTGGGAGCCGGAGGAAGCTCTCGGGCGCCGCTCGGCGGTGGCCCTGCAGGCCACCGATCTTCCGGGTCAGCATCTGCGTTGCAGGAGCAGGAGGAACCCCCGATGACCGACGGCCCTGCCGCACCGACCACCCGGCGTGCCCTGGTGGTCGACGACGAGGTGGAGCTCGGCCGCCTGGTCGGCGACTACCTCTCCCGGGAGGGGTTCGCCGTGGACGTCGTACGCAACGGCGCGGACGCCCTGGCCTCGGCGCGCTCCGCCGAACCCGACGTGGTGGTCCTTGACCTGATGATGCCCGGCATCGACGGGGTGGAGGTGTGCCGGCAGCTGCGCACCTTCACCGACGCGTACGTCATCATGCTGACCGCCCGCGCGGACGAGGTCGACAAGCTCGTGGGCCTGTCCGTGGGCGCCGACGACTACGTGACCAAGCCGTTCAGCCCCCGGGAGCTGGTCGCCCGCATCAAGGCGATGCTGCGCCGGCCACGGGTCGGGCAGCAGCCGGAGCCCGGGCCGGTGCGCCGCTTCGGCGACCTCGCTGTCGACCCGGAGGCGCGGGAGGTCACCGTCGCCGGCCGCCCGGTCGAGCTGACCCGGCTGGAGTTCGACCTGCTGGAGGCCCTGTCGTCCCGTCCGCGTCTGGTGTTCAGCCGCCGGCAGCTGATCGAGCGGGTCTGGGGGCCTGGCTGGGGCGGCGACGAGCACGTCGTGGACGTCCACGTGGCCCGGCTGCGGCGCAAGCTCGGCGACGACCCGACCGCCCCTCGCTTCGTGCTCACCGTGCGTGGCGTGGGCTATCGGATGGGCACCGGCTGATGACCCGGCGCCTCGGCCTGAGGGCACGGCTGGTGAGCGCTCAGCTGCTCGTCGTGCTCGCCGGGCTGGTCACCCTCGTCGTCGTGGCCTTCGCCGTCGGCCCGCCGCTGCTCCGGCGTCACCTGCGCAGCGCCGTCGGTACGGTGTCCCCCCAGCTGTCCCGGCATCTGGAGGACGCATTCCTGGACGCGGGCCGCATCGCCCTCGGCATCGGCATCGCCGCGTTCCTGACGGCCGCCGTCATCGCCGCTCGGCGACGTAGCCCACGAACTGCGCACCCCACTCGCCACCATCGACCAGCACCTGGACGAGCCGGTCCCGGTCCGCGTCGACCGCGGGCGTGGCGGGGGTGGCCGTGACGCCGGATCGCCGGGAAGGCGGGCGGCGGACGGGGACCGAACGGCGTACTCGACGGTGAGCCGATCGCCTTCGTCCGGAGCGGGTTCGTCCCCGTAGGCGACGTCCGTGGTGACCTTGCGGCCGTCCGTGGTACGGAAGGTGACCTCGGCGTCACCGGGCACGAGCCACGGGGAGAACGGGGCGTCGTCGTAGCGGAGGGCGACGGTGGCCCGCGCGGTCGCCGTCTCGGAACCCCAGAGCCTCAACGCCGTCCCCCACCACCAGCCCGAGAGCCCCGCCGTCACCGCGAGGACGAACAGACCGCCCCAGGAGACCACGGACGACCACCAGCCGCCGCAGCCGCGGTGAGTGCCACCACCCTGTGGTACGGATGTCCGGCTCGCGCGGCTCCGGGCGGGTGGCGGCAGACCCATTCAGGCGTGAGGCGAGCAGGCGGGAGACGGCGGCGAGATGGGCACGGTCCAGTACGTCCACCGTGCGGGCGTCGGCACCAGCGGGTGCCGGGACCGTCTTGTGCAGAGACACCAGCGTGTTCCGGACGGCGTCCCCGCTCCCCGGCCCTGATCGGGCCGCGCCACCGGAGTGCCTGCCCACCGCACGGACCCGGAACAAGATGCCCGCCGCCGCGAGGCCCAGGAAGACCGCCGTGCCGCCGCCGAGCACCCACGGAGTGATCCCACGGTCGAAGGCCTCGCCTCGCAACGGCCAGGCGGGTGCGGTGACCTCCAGGGACCGGCCGGCCCCAACCGCACGGTCGTCGCAGTCGACCTCGGCGCTCTGCCGCGTCCCGTCCCAGGGATCTGGCCAACTGACCCGGCAGACGTACTCCTCGGTGCCGGTGACCGTGGCCCGTACGGTCGTGCCGAAGCCGTACGCGGAGAGCAGCACACCCGCGCCCGCCAGGGCGAGCACTCCGGCCGCGACGCTCCACCCGGGGACCACGGCGGCGGCCCTCCGTAGGGCGCACGGCTCCCGGCCCGCCGGGCCGTCGCGCAGATACCGGCGCAGCGCCCGCAGCCGGGCGACGTCACCGAGCGCGGCGGCCGCGATGCCGACGAGTCCGCCCGTGCCGGTCACGACCAGGCCGAGCGTCAGCATGAACGGCGAGTCCTCGAGGTCGGCGGCCTCCCCGCGAGCGGGCCACGGCCGGGCGGATATCCGCAGCGGATCGCCGGCCCGTTCATCGCCGTAACAGTCGACGCCCGCCGTTCGAGTGCCGCCGCTCCACGGGTCCTGCCAACGAACCGAACAGACGCCGTCGTTCTTGGCGGTGACCTCCGCGGTGACGGGCGTGCCGAGGACGAAGGTGTGCAGACCGAAGAGACCGAGCAGCAGTGCCGCCATCAGCGCCAGCATCGCCGGACGGGGCGCTCTCAGTGCCCGCCGCGCGGAGAGGCGGAACGCCTCGTGCGGCGGCCTGGCCGCCGATCCGGCAGCCGGATCCACCGGTCCCGTGAGCGTGCCCGCCAGAAACGGCACCGTTGATTCCGGAACGCGTAGGTGCAGCACGGCGGCCCCGTCCGGCGGCTCGTAGACCATGGTCATCTGCCGCACGGCGAGCGGCCCTTCGTGAGGGAATCCCCGGAGGGGGACCGTGTCCAGCACCCGCCCGCCACGGGCCACCGGGAGCGGACTGCGCACCTCGTCGACGAATTGGAGCGGACCGTCCCCGTCCGGCACCCACAGGTCGCCCTTGACCGGCCGGGTCGGCCAGGACTCCCCGTCGCCCGCCAGCCTGGCCCGTATGCCCAGCGCTCCCGCGCGGCCCGGGCCACGCCGCAGCGGCCGGTCCCGCCAGTCCGCCAAGGCATCCGCCAGCACGACGGCCAGACCTGAGCAGACCATGAACACCAGATAGCCGACCACCGCGACCTGCCTCTCGCTCCACCGACAGGATCAAGCCACTCGGCGATCCACTGCGGCGAATATACGAGCGGCAGGACCGGGTGCGGCAGGGCCCCCGGCACGGCGGCGGCGCATGGCCTGCGGCCAGCCCCGGTCGGGTCGCGTCTGCCGCATCGGAGGCGCGACGCCGGACACCGCAGGGAACGCCGGGGCGGCCCAGACACCCAAACACCGGAGCACGTGGCAGTTGGCAAGTCCTGCGGCATCTCGCTCCCGGATACGCCGGCTCATTGATGCCTCGCCCTGCGAGCCGCCCCCGACCGCCGATGACCTCCGCAGGGGTGTGCCTTTTCTGCGGGAAGGGCCGAAGCGGGGGTACAGCGAGGCCCGGTGTCGCGCCGTCTGCGGGGCCCCGGGCCCGAAGTGGCCCGGCCACTTGAGGTAGACGAGGCCGTCGGTGGTGACGGTGGGGCGGCCGGAGGTTCCGACGACCACGATCTTGATGGTGTGCTTGGCTGGACCAGGTCCTGGTCCAGATCGCGTTCCGGTACTTGGCGGTGGAGGATTTCAGGTCGACGGTCGCCACCTTGGTCCCGTCCACGTACACGTACGCCTGGCCGGACGTGGCGGCGCGGGAGACCACCCAGGCGGCCGACCTGCCGGTGAAGGTCCAGGTCAGGCTGTCGTTCTTCGACGTCCGGAGGCGTGGTGCCGCTTACCACACGCCGGCCACTCGCTCCAATGCGGCGGGTCAGCGGAGCAACGAGTTGGCCGACCTCGGGGATGCGCAGCGGGCGCGCCAACACCACGACGCACAGGCCGATGACGGCGGCGCCGGCCACCAGGCCCGACACGTCCCCCGCGAGACCGTCACCCAGCCGCTCCGTGAACCAGTCGCTTGCCGCGTACGCCAGGGCGGCGCCCGGCAGGCACGCGACGCCGAGGCGCAGATGCGTGCCGAGGACCCGCTCCAGAGGGCGACCCAGCCTGCGGCGCAGCACGAGCGCGGTGCAGCACAGGCCCGCCGTGCAGGCGATCGCGTACGCGGCCGCGATTCCGGTGACCGCCCAGCGCGCGGGCAGCAGGGCGTACGAGGTCGCGGACAGCCCCGCGTTGACGCCGGCGATGACCAGGGTCAGCAGGAACGGCGTACGGGTGTCGCCGAGCGCGTAGAAGCCGCGGGAGAGTACGTACTGCGCGGAGAAGGCCGCCAGCCCGGGTGCGAACGCCGCCAGGACCCAGCCGATCGCCCGGGCGTCGGCGTCGCTCACCTGCCCGTACTGGTAGGCGAGACCGGCGAGTTGGGGCGCGAGTACGAGGAAGAGGAACGCGGCGGGCACGATCGCCACCGCTGTCGTGCGCAGGGTCCGGGAGAGGCCGGCGGCCACATGCGTCAGGTCTCCGTCGGCGGCGGCCCGGCTCATCCGCGGCAGCAGTGCGGTGACCAGGGAGACGGTGATGATGCCCTGCGGTACCACCCACAGTTGGTAGGCACTGCTGTAGGCGGTGTAGCCGACGCCCTCCGTGACGCCCTCGGCGACGGCCCGCACCCCGGCGGAGGTGGACAGGCGGGTCACCACCCAGTACGCGACCTGGTTGGCCAGGACCAGCAGCAGCGTCCACACGGCGGCCCGCACCGGCCGCCCGAGACCCGATCCGCGCCAGTCGAACCGCGGCCGCCACCTGAACCCGGCCGCCCGCAGCGACGGCAGCAGCGCCAGCGCCTGGACGGCGATACCCGCGGTACTGCCCGCTCCGAGCAGGAGCAGCTGGCCGTCCGTGACCTCACCCGCCGTGCTCGCGGTACGGGCGATCGCCAGGTAGAGCCCGAAGACCGCGATCACGGTGACGTTGTTGAGCACCGGGGTCCACATCATCGCCCCGAACCGGTCGCGGGCGTTGAGGACCTGGCCGAGCACGGTGAACACGCCGTAGAAGAGGATCTGCGGAAGGCAGTAACGGGCGAGCGCGACGGTCAGGTCGCGCTGGGAGCCCGCGTAGTCGGTGTACGCGGAGACGACCCAGGGCGCGGCAACGACAGCGAACGTCGTGATCGCGGTGAGGGCGGTCAGGCAGAGCAGCCGGTCGGTGTACGCGACCCCGCCGTCCGCGTGCTCCTTCGCCGCCCGCACCAGCTCCGGCACGAACACCGAGTTCAGCGCCCCGCCGATCAGCAGGATGTAGACGATGTTCGGCACGGTGTTGGCGACGTTGTAGGCATCGCCGAGCAACGCCGTACCCAAGGCCGCGACCACGACCGCGCCCCGGACGAACCCGGTGGCCCGCGACGCCAGGGAGCCCAGCATCATCACGGCCCCGCCGCGCAGCCGGGATGTCGGACGGGACTTCGGACCCGAACCCGTGGCGGCTTCCGCCTGTTCCTGAGCCGTCACGCCGCGTGTCCTCCCCGCCGCTCGAGCGGCTCAGCGGAATTCCCCGCCACAGACCCGGGCCGCCAGGCGTGCAAGAGACAGGCGGGTCTGTCCCGCCGCCCTCCCGGCGGAGGAGTACGGAACAGATCGAGGAGACCTGCCACATGGCCGTGACAGAGGCGCAGATGTCCGAAGCCACCCACACCCGCAGCTACGACGTGCTGACCGCGACCGCCGAGCAGCATCTGGGATATCTGGACTCTCTCCCCGGACAGGCGAGCTTCCTGCAGTACCCGTCCTGGGCCGCGGTGAAGGCGGGCTGGAAGGCGGAACGGCTGGGCTGGTTCGACGGCTCGGGGCGCCAGTGCGGCGCCGCCCAGGTGCTGTACCGGCCACTGCCCGGAACACGCCGGTACTTCGCCTACCTGCCGGAAGGGCCGGTGGTCGACTGGGCTGACCCGATGCTGCCGCCCCTGCTTCAGCCGCTGCTGGAGCACCTGCGGTCGGCCGGCGCCTTCGCGGTGCGGATGGGGCCGCCGCTGCCGTACCGCCGCTGGAATGCCGCGACCCTCAAGACGGCGGCCGGCCCCGGCCGCCGTGTCGGCGACGTGCTGCCGGACCTCGTCGACCCGGTCGGTGCCGCCGTCGCGGACCGGCTGCGGGCGGCCGGATGGCGGCGCTGCGGCGAGGAGGGCAACCCCGGCGACGCACAGCCCCGCCACCTCTTTGAAGTGCGGCTCGCCGGCCGCAGCCTCGACGACCTGTGGGCGGGGCTGAACCAGGAGTGGCGGCGCAACATAAAGAGGGCGGCGAAGGCCGACGTCGAGCCCTGCGTCGGTACGGCCGACTACCTCCCGGAGTTCCACAGGCTGCTGCAGCTCACCGAGCGGCGCGACGGCTTCCGGCTCGGACGCTCGCTGGAGTACTTCCAGTGCCAGTACCGGGAGCTCAACGCAGAGGAGCCCGGCCGCATGCGGCTCTACCTGGCCTGGTACGACGGGGAAGTGCTCGCCGCCCACACGCTGATCGTGGCTGGGCGCCGGGCCTGGTACCAGACGGGCGCGTCCGCCGACCACCGCCGCGAGGTGCGGCCGAGCAACGCCCTGCAGTGGCGGATGCTCCGGGACGCGCACGCGCTGGGCGCCGAGGTGTACGACATGCGGGGCGTGCCCGACGTACTGGATCCGCAGGAGCGGGCGTTCGGCCTGATGCGCTGGAAGCTCGGCACGGGAGGCCAGGTCGTCGAGACGCTCGGTGAGTGGGAGCTGCCGCTTGAGGGCGCCGTCAACAAGACCCTGCACCGTGCCATGCAGAGGTATCTGGCACGGCGTTGAGGACAGCCCCGGGGCGTGCGGATCGGTCATGGGGAAACACTAGCCCCAAGTGCTAAGTGATTTAGTAGGGTGGGTCCACCTCGATGGGTGATGGGGGCCCGGGGGAGTGGGAGAGGTGCGCCGGCGGTCGGTGCGTCTCCGACAGACTGCACGTCGGCGTGGGGATCCGGTGTCCGCCCGGGTTATGCCCTCCTCGCCACATGGTGGGTGGGCGTAAAGGGCGCGGAGACACGACTTGGGGGGATGCCTGATGAGGGCAGCGGGCAGGAGAACGTCAGTATTGAAGTCGGGGGTCAAGCGGCTCTTGGGACGTGCTGGATTCGACATCGTGCGCAGCACCAACAACCTGGGTGGCGTCGACGACTTCATCCCGTTCGAGGCGACATTGCGGGCTGCACGGGCGGCCGGTCTGTCGGTCGGTGACTACATCGACGAGGTCATGAACGGGACGCCAGGCGCCACCCGGTCCACCATTGATGAACTACGCGCTCTCGGCGTCTTCGCTGCCGACCCGAACACGGTGCTGGAGATTGGTCCCGGGTCGGGGCGGTACCTGGAGAAGACGCTGAAGGAGTGTTCACCAGACCGCTACGAGATCTACGAGACGGCAGCGCCCTGGGCCAACTACCTGGTGGACACATTCGGCGTGGTCGCCCAACCGACCGCAGGATGCAGCCTCGCCCCGACACCCGACGGCAGCATCGACCTCGTTCAGGCCCATAAGGTCTTCAACACCGTGACCTTCCTCTGCGCCTCCCGCTACTTCTTCGAGATGGCACGCGTCACGCGCCCCGGTGGTCGGATCGTCTTCGACGTAATGACAGAGACCTGCCTGGACCCGGCCGCGGTACGCGCCTGGGCGACGCAGGGCGGCGCGGGGCACGACTCCTACCCAGCCGCCATGCCTCGCCGGACATGCGTGGACCTCTTCGTGACCCTCGGCTGCAGCCTGGAGGCCAGCTTCCTGGCACCCATGGGCGTCGCCTCCACGGAGGTGCTTGTCTTCGGAAAGAGGACCTGACCCCCAGAAGGCTTCCGCTTGCCGATCGGCAGTCCCACTTCTCCATCCGCCTTCTCTGGGCGGATGGCGCCTACGCCGGGAGGCTGGTCGACTGGGCGAGGGAGAAACTCCAGCCCACCCTGGACATCGTCAAACGCTCCGACGACACCGCGGGGTTCGTGGTGCCATCAAGACGGTGGTAGTGGAGCGCACGTTGAGCTGGCTGGTGCGCTCGCGGCGCCTGGTACGCGACTATGAGATGGAGGGAGGCAATCTCATCGGCAGCGGATTCCAGAGCCTCCGCCATTCCAGCCCGAAATCGGCGGGCCTCGCTGTCGGCGGCGTGCAATTCAGTCCACGGCCTGCTGCGGAGCAAGTGCCCACTTCTCCGCGAGGCGGCCGTAGCGCCAGATCAACAGCGCGGCCGCCCAGGTGACGACGAAGAGGAGGACGACGACGTACCCGACGGCGTTGAGGTCGATGCCGCCGACCCACTCCCAGAAGGCGCCGTGTAGCGAGAGCTTCTCCGCGGCGATCGACAGCAGCTCGACCGTGCCGATGAGCAGCGCGGCGGCGACCGACAGGCCGGTGACGGTGATGTTGTAGAAGACCTTGCGGACCGGGTTGGAGAAGGCCCAGGAGTACGCGAAGTTCATGAACGAGCCGTCGATCGTGTCCAGCAGGCTCATCCCGGCCGCGAACAGCACCGGCAGGCACAGGATCGCGTACCAGGGGATGCCCGCCCCGGCCGCACCCGCCGCGAGGAAGAGCAGCGAGACCTCGGTGGCCGTGTCGAAGCCCAGGCCGAAGAGGAAGCCCAGCGGGTACATGTGCCAGGGCTTGCCCACGGCACGGGTGGCACGGCCCAGGATCCGCGTCATGACCCCGCCGCCGCTGTTCAGCTGCGCCTCCAGGTCCGCCTCGGTGTGACCGCCGGTGCGCATCCGGCGGAAGACCTTCAGGATTCCGACCAGGGCGACGAGGTTGAAGGCGGCGATGACGTAGAGGAAGACGCCGGAGACCGAGGTGCCGAAGAGTCCCAGGGTCTGCTGCAGCGCGGAGCCGTCGTCCTGCACCGGCCCGGCGAGGGAGCGCACGCCGAGCGCGAAGAGGAGGGCGAGCAGGAAGACGACGGTCGAGTGGCCGAGGGAGAAGAAGAAACCGACCGAGAGCGGCCGTTGCCCGTCCGAGATCAGCTTGCGGGTGGTGTTGTCGATCGCGGCGATGTGGTCCGCGTCGAAGGCATGCCGCATGCCCAGCACGTAGGCGGTGACCCCGAGGCCGACGCCGAACGCCCCCTGGCCGCCCAGGTCGAAGTTCTGGGGAACGACGACGAGCAGCAGCGTGCCCCAGCCGATGACGTGCAGGGCGAGGATCGCCGCCGCGAGGCCGCCGGCCCGGGCCCATTCACGGGGGGTGAGTGCTCCGCGTATGCGCCGGACGAGGCCCGGCTCGGGCTGGGGGGCAACGGTCATGGTGGTGTCCTCGATCCGGGTCGTGCTTGGCGTCGCGCTCGATTCTCTATGACGATTAATAGTTAGATGCAAAGGGGTTGCAATAACTTGTATGAAGCTGCTGCTCGACTGATGCGCAGCTGAGGAAGAGCGGGCGAGCTCAGTGCCCGGCGTGTCCTGCGTGGCGGCCGGGGCGCTCGTGCCGGCTCGCCGGCTTCCGGTCGTCCGGTATGTGGTGCCCCTCACGCAGCCCGGACAGAGTCACCGTGACGAGGCGGTCGGCCGCCGCTTCGGAGGGCAGGGCGGAAGCGGCCGTCAGGGCGTGCAGGCAGTAGGTCGCCAGCTCATCGGGCGCGACGTCGTCACGGAAGACGCCGGTCTTCGCACCCTCGGCCAGCAGGTCGCGGATCATGCCGTGGAGTTGCTGCTGGGCTTGGGCGACGCGCTCGTCCTGGTGGAGGAGTGCGCCGAGTTCGGTGCCGCGGTGCCCTCGGGACTGGCGCGAAATGTGGGCGAATGCCCTCAGGACCGCCTCGAGTTGGTCGCCGGGCCCATCGGTCTGGTCCCGGACTTCCGCCAGCTGTCCCAGGTGCTCGGTGATCTGGCGGTCATGCCAGGCGAGCAGGATCGTCTCTACGTCCGGGAAGTACTTGTACAGCGTGGCCCGCCCGATGCCGGCCTGTTCGGCGATCTGCGACATCGTCACCGACCGTACGCCGCGCTCGGCGGCCAGCTCCGCAGTGGTGTTCAGAATCGCGTCGCGCACCGCACGGCGGTGCGCCTCGATCGTCTCGTTCCACAGCTTGGGCACCGCATCAGTGTACGTGGCGGCGATGTCGATACGCCGTGGTTGACACCGTAGACACCATGTCTCGTAAAGTGCGGGTGTCGACCGCCCTGCATCCGAGCCCTCAAGGACGCACACATGGCTGACTCGCCCTCTTCCCCCGATACCGCCGGCTACGGGCCTGGCCCCACAGCGCATCCGGGCATGCCCCGCTGGGTGAAGGTGTTCGGGATCGTCGCCGGATCCGCGCTGCTGGTGGCGTTCGTGCTCATGCACGCGATGGGTGGCGGGATGGGCGGCCACTGAGCGCCATGGCCATGAACCCCCGCCTCCGCAAGCTCACCCTCACCGCGCACGTCACCTCCTCGGTCGGCTGGCTCGGCGCTGTCGTCGTGTTCGTCGTCCTCGCTGTCGTGGGTCTGGTCGGCCGGGATCCCCAGACCGTGCGCGGGGCCTACCTGGCGATGGAGCTGACCGGCTCGTTCGTACTGGTCCCGCTGAGCTTCGCCTCGCTGCTCACAGGGCTCGTCCAGGCGCTGGGGACCGCCTGGGGCCTGTTTCGGCACTACTGGGTCGTCATCAAGCTGCTGATCAACGTGGTCGCGACCGTTCTGCTACTGGTGCACATGCAGGTAGCCAGCCATGTCGCCGACGCCGCGGCCCGGGAGGCGCTCGCCGGCGGTGACCTCATGGGAATGAGGGTCCAGTTGCTGGCCGACGCCGCAGCGGCCCTGCTCGTGCTGATCGTGGCCGTGACGCTGTCGGTGTACAAGCCGAAGGGACTGACCCGTTACGGCTGGCGCAGGCAGCACAAGTCACGATCACAGCCGCGGCTCGTCGACCAGGAGGACCAGGCGGCCGGTCTGACGGCCGGCTGATACCGCGCCGCGGTGGTCGCCCCACGGTCACCCGACTTCACTCAGCCCGACATCGTGGACTTCTTGCCGGACGGGGTGATCGCGAACCACTGGTCGTCCTTGTTTTGGCCGTTCATTTGTCCGGCCTTCCGTGTCGCCCATGTACCGGTACAGCGGCCAGCCGCCGAGTGTCAGTTGCTTCATGCCGTCCGAGCGGTCGACCGTGCCGAGGAGGCTCTTCTCCACTCCCATCATCTGAACGTCGCCCTGCGCCATGACCGGCATCCAGGTCTTGGCGCACTCGCCGGAGCACATCGACATGGGCGGGTCCGCCTGGTCCGCGTCGGAGCGGTAGAGCGTCATCCCCTTGTCGTCGGTGACCATGCTTCCCATGCCGCCCCCCATGTCCTTGGCCATCAGCATGGTGGTCGTGGCCATGGCCATGTCGCCACTGCCGGAGTCGTCGCTGCCGACCGGTGCGGACGACGCGGGATCCGAGCTGGCCGTGGCAGCCGGAGCGGCGTCGCCGGGGCTCGTATCGGAGGCGTTGTCGGAGGAGGACCCGCAGGCCGCCAACAGGAGTGCGGAGGCGAGTCCTGCGTCCGTGGCGAGGACGATGCGTTGCCGGATCACGGAGTTTCCCTTCGCCGGGAGCTGCTTCTACTTACCCCCTTAGTACGCCGGGTCGCTCCGGCCTGCTCAGCCGCTGATGTCACATGACCGAGTCTTGACCATCGGCGGCGTCGCGGATGGGCGAGGCGCCGCCGAGCCGGCTCAGGTCGCGAGCCAGGGCCTCGACGGGATGCAGCCCCTTGCCGAACCGCATGATCGCCTCCCGGTTGGCCTGGAGCTCGCCGTACGGCAGATACCGCACCTTCAGGTCCGCGACCCGGCTGAAGGCGGGCCGCCGGATCTGGGCGCGGACCTCCTCCTCGCGTGCGTCGGGTGCGACCAGGTACATGCCGTGCGCGGCGTCCGGGTCGCCGCTGAGTGCCAGGTCGAGCATGCGCACGATGCCGGAGTAGATGGAGGTGGTGTGCTCCACCTCGAAGGCCGCGGCCACCTTCCCCTCCGGCTCCAGCCACAGCACGTCGATGAGACTGATCGCCTCACCAGCGGGCCCGCCCGCCAGCCCCGGCGGGAGCTTGATCAGGCAGCCGTCCGCGAGCCGCCGGCCCTCGTGCTGGCGGTTGCGGTCGTTGGCGGCGATCCAGACCTGGAAGCCGAGCGCTCTGCCGAGGTCGCGCAGCCACGCCTGCACCTCGGTGTGCGAGACGTCCTGCCGCTCGGCCTCGGCACGCGCCTTCTCGGCCTTCGCGTCCGAGCGGACCTGCTCCAGGTCGGCCTGCCAGGCGGCCCGGGCCGCCGCGGTGTCCTCGTCGCCGCGCGGCGGAGCCACGTAACGGCCGGAGCCCAGGTCGAAGAGCAGCCCGGCGACGGCGCCCAGGTCGTTGGAGAGCAGGTTGCGGTGGGTCTCGTTGAGCGCCAGGATCCCCTCGCGCATCGCCAGGTACTCGTCCCACTTGCCGAGTTTCACCTTCGCGCCGGTCAGGGCGTTGTAGCCGTTGACGATGGCGGAGTTGAAGGGCGGGGCGATGGTGGGGTGCAGGAAGTAGAGCAGGTTGGCCGCCGCCGGGCCGAGCCCCTTGATGCGGCGTTCCGCCAGCGCCCGTATCGCGCCCAGGACCTGAGCCTCGGTGGTGCAGCAGCGGCACGTCTCCAACATCCGGGCGAACGCGAGCTGGTTCTCCCGGTCCTCGTAGATGTCGGGGATTCGCAGCTTCGGCTTCCACAGGAAGGCGTGGTCGGCGCCCTTGAACATCTGCCGCTGCTCCGCGATCGAGCCGACGACGGTCTCCAGCGACGAACCCTTGTAGACGACCCCGAAGGTGTCCGCCTCGATCTCCCGCACGACCTGCTCGATCCCGCGCCGGATGGACCGGAAGTTCTTCGTACGCTCCTCCCACAGGAACCACGAGCGGTACGTACTGCCGGGGTCGTCCCGCCACCGGCGGATGAGGGAGCCGACGGCCTCGTGGTCGAGGCCGAGCACGGCGGACGAAGCGGAGGAAGAGGGAGAGATCGTCACAACAGAGCATTGTGGCATCGGACTTCGCGGTTCGTCCCTGCGGTGGAGCAAGGCGCCCGAGATGCGGGCAGACCTCGTGCAGCGGCCTGGACAGGACGTCGCGTAGCCGGGTGCCGACGCGCGCCGGTGCCACTCTCGCCCGGAGCCGCGGCCATGGCACGCGCCAGGGGCGGGATGGGGGTGATGCCGATTCCGCCGACGATGAACAAGTGGTGGTCCGTCAGGACCGGGGGGGGAACCTGATGTTCGGCCCTCAGGCCCTGGGCTGGTCAGTACCAGTTGTTGGCCTGCCAGAACTCCCAGGCGCCGCACGGGCTGTCGTAGCGGCTGTTCATGTAGTTCAGGCCCCACTTGATCTGGGTGGCCGGGTTGGTCTGCCAGTCGGCGCCGGCGGAGGACATCTTGGAGCCGGGTAGTGCCTGCAGGAGGCCGTAGGCGTCGGACGTGGGGTTGTCCGCCTGGTAGTTCCAGCTGGACTCGCGCTCCACGATGTTGCTGAAGCACTGGAACTGGTCGGCGGGCACCATCTGGCGCGCCATGGCCTGCACTTCCGCGACGGTGTACGCGCTCTGGACCGGGAAAGAGGAGGAGTCACGGGCCGAGCGGCTGGCGGCCTCCTGCCGGGCCTCCTCCCGCTCCTTGGCGAGCTTCTCCGCTCGGGCCTGCTTCTCCGCGGCGTCCTTCTTGGCCGCCGCGTCCTCGGCCGCCTGCCTGCGCGCCGCCTCTTCCGCGGACTTCTTTGTCGCGGCGTCCGCCGAGACGGCCTGGGCGCCGGCCTGCTGAGCCAGCGAGCTGACCTGGGCCTGCCGGCCCGCGGGTATGTCCGCGAGGAGGGTCGCGTCGGCCGCGGTCGCATCGAAGTCGTCCGATGACTGGGCGGTGTTGCCCTGGGCGACACCCACGACGGCGCCGACGGTGGTGACCGCGGTGGCGGAGGCCACGGCGAATCCCCGTATCCGGCTCACACGTTTTCCTTCCAGTATCGTCCGCCTCGGGTTGGGTGACCTCACGGGCGCGATGGCGCCTCTGCCGCGGGCCTCCGTTGCTGACAGGTCAGCAGAAGTTCCTTGGACGGAACGGGTGTTGGCGCTCAGGGCCTGCTGGCGGCGAAGAACGGCATGGAGTCCAACGGGACGATCTCGATGTTCTTGCCGGTGCGCGGCGCGTGGATGGCCTTGCCGTTGCCGACGTACATGCCGTTGTGCTGGTTGTCGTTGTACCAGTAGATGATGTCGCCGGGCTGCAGATCCGACTTGGACACCTTGCGGCCCGCGTCGTACATCTGCTTGACCGTGCGGGGCAGAGACACGCCCGCCGAACGCCAGGCCGCTCCCACGAGTCCCGAGCAGTCGTAGGAGTTGGGGCCGGTCGCACCCCACTCGTACGGCTTGCCGAGCTGAGCGTAGGCGAATTCGATGGCGGACTTGGCGCGACCGCTGGCGGGGCCGTTGTAGCTGGCGGGGGAGTCGCTGGCGCCCGCGGAGGCGTCGTCGCGCTCCTGGTCGGCCTCCATCCTGGCACGCTGCTGGGCGGTTAGGCTGTTCAGGAGTTTGCGGGCCTCGGTGAGCTTGCCCTGGACCTCGTCCTTCTTCGCGGCGGCCTTTGTGCGCGTCTCCTGCAGGGCCTTGAGACGCTTCTGGGCGTCCTCTCGCTCCTGGGTGAGTTCGCGCTGCTTCGCCTGCATCGCCCGCAGGGCGTCGGCCTGCCGGCTGCTCGTACGGTCGAGCATCTCGGCCTGGTCGAGGTAGTTGTCCGGGTCGCCGGACAGGAACAGCTGCACGCTCGGGTCGATGCCGCCACTGCGGTACTGCGCGGCCGCCAACGGGCCTATCTTGTCCCGCAGTTCGTTGACCTCTTGCTGCTTGCGGGCCAGCCGATCCTGCGCACCGTCCACCTCGCGCTGCAGCTTCTCCTGCTTCTCGCTGATGGCGTTGTACTCCTCGGTGGGAGCCTCGGCCTCCTCGTAGAGCTGCTCCACCTGCTTGCGCACCTCGTCCACCGTGGGCTTGGGCGCCGCCTGGCTCTGCGTCGGCAAGAGGCTGACCGCGCCGGCCGCCATGCCGAGGGTGGCTATCCGGGCACGGCTGGGCGGCTTCGGGCGACGGTGCGATCCCATCGTGGGCTGACTCCTCTGCGCGTCTGTGGTCCGAGGATGGACCGTGGCCGTCGGGCGACCCCCGTCGGCTTCGGTACTGTCCCCGTGAACCCGACACCGGGCGCAGGCCCCAACCCGCGCCCAGCGTCGCATCATCGAGCGTGCTAGAACTTAGTAGCTTCGTAGTTCGCATCGCAAGTCTGTCCGGGTCACACCGGCCTCACCTGCAACAGGTCAGCCGAGGCCGGGCGGACAGGCGACCAGCAGCGGCAGCAGTGGCACCGTCGCGGTCAGGGCGGCGATGGAACCCCACAGGGCGGGGTGCGGTGCCTTGCGCGGGCCGAGGACCCGCTTCAGGCGGATCAGGGCGCTGTGGCCGCCCGCCGCCAGCGCGCCCTTCGGGGTGCGGGCGGCGGCCATCTCGTACATCGCGGTGGCCAGCACCTCGTCGGAGTGGCTGCGCAGCGCCCGGTCGTCCGCGATCATCTCCAGCAGCAGCGCCGTCTGCTCCCGGGCGTGGCGGGCCAGCGGCACCCACCGGAAGACCGAGTGGAAGGCCTCCGCGGCGGCCAGGACCAGGTGGTGGCGGCCGGCGATGTGGGCCCGCTCGTGTTCCAGTACGGCGCCGAGCTGCTCGGGTGTGAGGTGGCGCACGGCCGCGTCGCTGATCACGATCCGGGGGTCGCGGCCCGGCAGGCAGTAGGCGGCGGGGGTGTCGTAGGGCAGGACCGTGGCGCACAGCCGGGAGGAGTGGCGGCCTACCAAGTCGACGGCTTCCCGGTGCTCGCTCCGCGCCCGACGGGCTCGTACGACGTGGAAGGTGAAGCTCGCGGCCAGAGCGATACCGATGGCGGCGGGGACGCCGACGGCCAGGCGGTCCGCAGTGTCGGGATCGGGCTGGCCCGTGCCCACGTCCAGTCCGCAGAAGTGCAGCAGACCCACCAGGCCCGCGTGCAGGTGCTCGGCCGGCATGGCCAGGCTGTACGCGGAGAGTGCGACCCCGATCGAGAACGAGACCGCCAGGGCGTGCCACACCGCCGCCGCCAGGGCGGGGGCCCGGTGCGGCCAGGTGCTGCGCAGCAGCAGGCGCGGGGCGACGAAGGCCACCGCTGCCGAGTAGCCGACCAGCGCCGGGGCCGCGTTCACGAGTCCGCCTTCGCCTGCCGGCTCACGTTCCGCAGTGCCTTGCGCAAGGCGGTCTGCTCCTCCTCGGACATGTTCTCGACGAAGGCGACCAGCGCGGCCGGGCGGTCCTTGCTCTCTCCCAAACCGTCCTCCATGAGCGCGGCGGCGTACGCCTCACGGCTGCGGACCGGCGAGTACAGCCAGGCCCTGCCGTGCTTGCCCCGCAGCAGCCAGCCCTTGCCATACAGGATGTTGGTGACGGTCATCACCGTGGTGTACGCGATCGGGCGGGTCTTGTTGATGTCATCCACTATCTCGCGCACCGTCGCCGGACGGTTCCACGTCCAGAAACGATCCATGATCTCCGCCTCAAGATCCCCCAGCCGCCGCATGGCCCCGACTCCTTCTCTCCGCTGAATACGCAAGACCATAGTAGTCGGCGGATCGGTCACGCTTTCGGCATGAGGGCATCGGTCAGGCTTTCGGCATGAACGGAGGCTCACGCCCGGCCGGTGAGTTCGTAGCCTGCCTCGTCGATCATCGCGTGCATCTGGGAATCGTCGAGGGGATGGTGGATGTCACGGGGGCACGGCGCGTGAGGACGTCGACCTCGCATTACGTCATCACGTCGGGCACAGCTCCTCCCCGCAGGGGTTGTCCTACCCTGGGCGGGTATCGCGCCTCCGTGTCCACTCCGGTGGC